>NZ_SGUA01000001.1:0-510562 GCF_005435135.1 Halorubrum sp. ASP1
CCCAGAACCCCTCCCCCGGGTGCGGTCCGCCCGCCGGCGTTCCCACCCGCACCGACTCGGGTCCGCCACCGTGCACGCGACCGTCGGCCGGTCCGGCCGCACGCGGGACGTCGCGATCGGTCCCCGCCGCCGCGCACGACGGCCTCGCGCCCGCTTCTCGCGCCCCGCTCCGTTACCCTGCGCTCTCGATCCGTTACTCCGCGCTCCCGCCCTCGATGCGGAACGTCTCGAAGACCTCGCCGTCCGGGGTCACCAGCCGTCCGTCAAGTCCGCTCCCGCTCTCGCTCTCGGTCGGAGTCAGCTCTGCGTGCGCCGGGCGGTTCCCGCGCGGCTGCGCGTGGCTCCCAGGGTTCAGTATCGGCAGCCCGCCCGAGTCGTCGAACCGCGGCCGGTGGCTGTGGCCGCAGATCACGGCGTCCGCGTCGCGGCCGCGACCGAGCATGACGAGCCCCGTGTCGCCGCTGCGGTGCCGGTGGGTAACCGCGAACCGGACCCCGGCGTACTCGACGGTCCGCACCTCGGGCACGCGGTCGCGGATCGCGGCGTCGTCGTTGTTGCCGTAGACGGCGCGGAGGCTCGCGGCGGCCGACCGGAAGGCGTCCAACACCGGTTCGCGGTAGAAGTCGCCCGCGTGGACCACCAGCTCGGCCTCGCGGACCGCCTCGGCGGTCCGCCCCTGAAGCCTCGACTCCTCGCGTGCGTGCGTGTCGGAGACGACGACGAGCATAACCGACTCTCCGCGCCGGCGTGTTTTAAAAAGCGCGCCTGCTGCCGTGGCGCGCGCCCGTGAGCGCCCGGCGGGCGCGAGACGGCGCGTGCGAGGGAGCGGTGAGCGCTCGGAGAGCGCGAACCGCGAGGTTGGGGAGGCGTGAGGTGCCGTGTTGAGCGGTGCGGGGCGGGAATCAAAGGGGCAGCCGGGAGGCGGGCGCAGGCGACGTAAGGACCGCAGCGAGGGAGCGAACGCGGTGAGCGACCGAGTGAGGACCGCAGCGAGCGTGCGCCCGCCTCCCGGCTGGGGCTTTGGCGATGTTACCCGTCGATCTGTGGCCACTTGCGTACAGCCGAGCGGCTGGGGTTTCGACGGTGTTCACCACAGATCCGCGGTCAACGAGTTATAAAAAGACGAGCAGAGGTCCGAAAACAGCCTACTCGTCCAACGAGAGCGCCGCGAGCAGCGACTCCAGTTGGACCTGCTCGTTGGCGCCCTCCGCGATCCGGTAGTCGGCCTCGCCGACGCGCTCCATCAGCCGCACCGCCTCGCGCTCGCTCAGGTCGAACTCCCAGACGGAGCGGTGGAGCTGGTCGATCACGTCGCCGCCGGCCATCCCCGTCTCCGTGAGCAGCGTGTCGAGCGTCGACCGCGCCCGCGCGAAGTCGCCCTCCAGCGCGTCGGTCACCATCGACTCGATCTCCTCCGGCCGGGCGGTCGCCGTGATCGCGTACACCGCCTCCTCGTCGACCACGTCGCCGGTCGTCGCCGCCGCCTGGAGCGAGTTGATCGCGCGGCGCATGTCGCCGTCGGCCGCGTACACGAGGGCGTCGACGCCCGCGTCGGTCACCTCGATGTCCTCGGCGGCCGCGATCTCGCGGACCATCCCGCCGACCGCCTCGTCGGAGAGCGGCGAGAACCGGAAGACGGCGCAGCGCGACTGGATCGGGTCGATGATCTTCGACGAGTAGTTACACGAGAGGATGAAGCGGGTGTTGTCGGAGAACTGCTCCATCGTCCGGCGCAGCGCCGACTGGGCGTCGTCGGTGAGGCTGTCCGCCTCGTCGAGGAACACGATCCGGAAGTCGCCGCCGAACGACGAGCGCGCGAACCCCTTGATCCGGTCGCGGACGACGTCGATCCCGCGCTGGTCGGAGGCGTTCAGCTCCAGGAAGTTGCCGCGCCAGTTGTCCTCGCCGTATATCTCGCGGGCGATGGCGGTGGCGGCGGTGGTCTTCCCGACGCCCGCAGGCCCCGAAAAGAGCAGGTGGGGGACGTCGTCCTGCGCGATGTAGCTCTGGAGGCGCTCGACGATCTCCTCTTGGCCGTGGATGTCGTCGAGCGACTGCGGCCGGTACTTCTCGATCCAGATCTCTCGCCCAGTCGCGGTCGCAGCCGCCTGCTCGTCGGCCTCGCTCATTACCGGATTCGAGGGCCGGCGGGGTCATAAACGAACCGAGAGCCGGCCGCGCCGACGCGCGTCCCCGGCCCCTCGTCCGATGCCCGTCCTCGTCCCCTACGTCAGCCGTCCGAACGCCTCGCGGAACGCGCCCGCGGCGTCGCCCTCGGTCTCCGCGTCCCGCAGTCGCCTGCCCGCCTCGGCGTCGAACTCGGGCGCGAGCACGACCGCCGCGGCGCCCGTCGCGACGGTCTCCGTCCGCCAGTCGACGTACCGCTCGGCGAGCCGCGCCGGGAGGTCCGCGCGTAACACGGCGTTCCGCCACGCGAACTCGCGGGTCGCCGTCAGTCCGAGCAGCGCCAGCCGGTCGTCGAGGGGGTCGAACGCCGCGTCGATCCCGGCAATTCCGAGCGCCCCGTACGCATCGACGAGGGCGTCCTGGGCGGTCTGAACGAGCCGGGCCAACACCGCGTTGATGCGGTCGTGGTCCTCGAGCTTGGCGCCGCGGTCGGGGTCGATCCCCACGTCGCCGAGGGCGTACGTGAGGTCGTAGGCGATGTGCGCGTTGATGCCGAGCAGGGCGTCCTGCGCGACGAGCGTCTCCCCGCGGGCCGCGGCGGCGAAGGCGAGCAGCCACGGCCGCGGGAGCGAGCCGAACGCCCGCCGCTCGAACGCGACCAGCGCCCGGCGGTAGCGCTCCGCGAAGGCGACGAGGTACGCCGCGGTCCACTCCGGATCGACGAAGGCGCCGTCGTCGATGGCGGTCCGCACGGTCGCCGTCATCCGGCTGTACACCGTGAGGAACACCGCGCGGCGGTCGCCCCGCTCCCGGAGGTACGACTCGGTCTTCGCCAGCCGCTCGTCGACGTCGGCGACGGACGCGAACGGCGCCGCGACGAGGTCGAGCAGCGCCGCGTCCGGCTCGTCGTCCGCTAGGTCCGCGGCGATCGCGTCCCGCTCGCCGTCGACCGCTCGGCGGAGCCCGACGAGCAGCGCTCTCGCCTCCTCGGTCGTCGGGACGGCGGCGCGGATCGGAGTCATGACTGACGGACGGCCGAGCCGTCTGACCGCCCGGTACTCGGTCGGAGCCAAAGAACGTTGCTGCGAGGGGGTCGGCGCCGACTACGCGAACTCGTCGACCAGCTCGGGCACCACGTCGAAGAGGTCGCCGACGATCCCGTAGTCGGCGATGTCGAAGATCGGCGCGTTCGGGTCGGTGTTGATGGCGACGATCGTGTCCGAGCCCTTCATGCCGGCGACGTGTTGAACCGCGCCGGAGATGCCGACCGCGATGTACACGTCCGGCGTGACGACCTTCCCCGACTGGCCGACCTGCCGGTTCTTCGGCAGCCAGCCGTTGTCGACGATCGGCCGCGAGGCCGAGAGGGTCGCGCCGAGCGCGTCGGCGAGCTCCTCGACGAGTTCGAGGTTCTCCTCCTCCTCGATGCCGCGGCCGACCGAGACGAGCACGTCGGCGTCCGCGATGTCGACGTCGCCGCCGCCGACCTCCTCGAAGCCCGTGACGCGGGCGCCCGACTCGGGGATGTCGACGTCGGCCGCCTCGACGGTCGCGTCGCCGACCCCCTCCGCCGGCGGCCACTCGCCGCCGCGGACCGTGATGACGAAGCGGTCGCCGGCCACGTCGACGGTCGTCTCCACCTTCGAGCCGTACATCTCGCGGGTGACGGTGAGCCCGCCGTCGTAGTCGATCCCGACGGCGTCGGTCACGACGGGGACGCCGAGGGCCTCCGCGAGCGCCGGCGCGTAGTCGAGGCCGTTGACGGAGTTCGGCAGCACCACCGCGCCGGCGTCGAGCCGGTCCGCGAGCGTCGAGACGGCCGCCTGGTAGGCGTTGTGGTCGAACTCCTCGCCGTCGTCGACGGCGTGGATCGCGTCGACGCCCTCGCGGTTGAGGTCCTCCGCGAAGCCGTCGACGTCGCCGCCGATGACGGCCACGTGGAGGTCGGCGTCGCGCGCGTCGGCGAGCTCCCGCCCGGCCGTGATCGCCTCGTAGGTCACGTCCCGGAGCGCGCCGCGGCGGTGTTCGGCGGCGACGAGCACGCTCATCACGCGCCCACCCCCTTGTCCCGCAGGACCTCGGCAAGGCGACCCGCGGACTCGCCGGCGTCGCCCTCGATGATCTCCGCGTCGGACTCGCTCTCCGGCTCGTACATCTCGGTGACCGTCAGCGCGCTCTCCACGTCCTCGGCGCTCAGTCCGAGGTCGGACAGGTCCGTCGCGGCGATCTCTTTGCGCTGGGCCTGTCGGATCCCGCGGAGGCTCGCGTACCGCGGCTCGTTGAGCCCGGTCTGGACCGTCAGCACCGCCGGGAGGTCCACGTCGGTCAGCTCCTCGACGCCGCCCTCGAGCTCCCGGTGGACGTGCGCCACGCCCGCGTCGGCGTCGACGTCGAGGTGGTTGACGACCGCGGCGTGCTCGAAGCCGATCCGCTCCGCGAGCGCGACGCCGGTCGCGCCGAAGCCGGTGTCAGCGGCCTGGACGCCGCCGAGGATCAGGTCCGGCTCCTCCTCCTCGACGATCGCCTCGAACAGGTCGACCTTCGAGGCCACGTCGGCAAACCCGCCGGCGAGCGCGTCGTCCCAGACGCGGACCGCGCGGTCGGCGCCCTTCGCGAGCGCCATCCGGATCGTCTCCTCGGCGCGCTCCGGGCCGACGGTGACGGTCACGACCTCGTCCGCGATCCCGGCCTCGGCGAGCTGGACGGCGGCCTCGACGGCGTAGTCGTCCCACTCGTTCAGGTCGTACTCGAGGTCGGACTCGGCGATATCGGTCCCCTCGATCGCGAAGTCGTCGTCGGCCTCCGCGACCTCCTTGACGGTCACCAGAACCTTCATGATCGTTACTCAGTCGCTCGTCCTGTAATGGTTTTCGGAACGAGCGACGGCGGACCAGCGGTTTTCCTCGGTTCGTCCGACTCTGGGCGACGGCCGACGCCGCGGCGACCGCCCCGCTGCCCGCCACCACTGCCGCGATCGGCGGGCTACTCGTCGGCGCGGTCGCCGTCGGCCCCTCCGCCGTCCTCGTCGTCGGGCAGCGAGATGAGGTTCTCGCGGCCGAGGCGGAGCTTCTCGACGCGGCCCTCGTCGGCCATCGCCGAGAGCAGCTGCGACACCTTCGCGTCCGACCACCCGGTCTCGGCGACGATGTCGGCCTGCCGCATCCGGCCGCCGTTGGCGTCGAGGAGGCGCTCGACGCGCTCCTCGTCCGAGAGCAGCGAGAGGTCCTCCCCGTCGTCGCCGTCGTCCCCCTCGTCGCCCGCGTCGGCGCCGTCGTCGTCCGCCTCCGGTTCCCGACCGGCGCTCCCGACGCCGCCCGGACCCGGCCCGCCGCCGGTCGCCACGTCCTCGCCGCCGTTCGCCGCCGACTCGCCCGGCCCGTCTCTCCCGGGGTTGATCCGGCGGTACCCGACGACGCTCCCGGCGACGAGGGCCGCGGCGAGCACGATCGCGGCCATCAGCATCGTCCACGGGGCGCCCGCTCCGGCGGGGCCGTACACGATCGCCACGGGCTCGCCCTCCTCGAACGTCTGTGGCCCCTCGATGATCACGTCGCCGTCCGAGAGCTGGGTCACGGCGCTGCTCGGCGTTCCGGTGACGGTGTACCCCTCGGGCGTCGCCACCTCCAGCGTCTGGCCCGCCTCCAGGCTGCGGAGCCACGTCTCGTTGTCCGGCGTCGTCAGCGCGTCGCCGAGGACGAGGCTCTCGCCGTCCCGTTCGAGGAACGCCGTCCAGGTGAACGTGAGCCGCAGTTCGCCGACCGCGACCGCGTCCTCCGTCGCGACCTCGTACTCGCTCGGGTCCTCGTACACCTCGACCTCGCGCCCGACGTCCTCGATCGCCATCGAGCGGTCGACGTTGCGGCTCGCCTCGCGGCGGAACCCCTCGAACAGGGCGGCGTCGGGGCCGACCTCGCCGTCCTCGAAGCGGTCGCCGGCGGTCCTGAACGCCGCCGTCTCGTTCGCGTCCGCCAGCGAGTACCGGACCGCGACGGTCCAGTCGGCGCTGCGGTCGGGGTTCAGACCGATCCGGATCCGCGTCGTCGACGGCGACGTGATGCCGTCGTCGGTCTGCTGGCGGACGGCGGTCGAGCGGTCGCCGACGGCACCGGCGACGCCTGAACCGTCGGCGGCGGCCGACGCGCGGGTCGGGTTCTCGGCAGCGTCGAGGGGGGAGGGGGCCGTGACCGCGCCGTCGGCCGCGACGCCGGCGCTCGCGACCAGCGCGAGCGCGACGACGGCGAGCAAGAGCGCGCGAAGAGCGGGGTTCCGCATACGTCACGGGCCACTCGCGCGCCGGGCAAAACGCTTTCCATACGCTGTTTTTTGACAGGACGCCCGGCCGAGTCGCCGCTCGCGCGCCGCTCGACGGCGACGCGGGTCGGTCGGCGCGGGCGGCCGGCCGCAGTGGGTGGACTTTTTGTGTCCCGGGCCGAACCGTCGGGCGATGAGAGCCCTCCCGATCGCCGCGGTCGCGTTCCTGTTGGTCGTGGCCCCGGTCGCCGGCGTCACCGCGCCGGGCGCCGTCTCCCCGTCCGTCGACTCGGTGGAGTCCGCCGATTCGCCCCCGCCCGCCGCGCCGGACCTCCCCGCCGCTCCGGCGTCGCCCGGTAGTTCGACATCGTCAGCGGACCCGACGGCCGCCCCCGGCCAGCCGATGCCGCAGCTCGAAACGACGAACCTGACGCTCCGCACGCTCTCGACGCCGCCCGGCGCGGAGACGCGGGTCGGCACGTACGTACGCGGCCCCGACCTCGGCTCGGCGCTCGGGTTCGCGACCGCCGACGCCGACGCGGCCGTCGAGACCGCGGCCGTCGTCGACCGGATCGAGGGCGCCGAGGCCGGCGTCGAGCGCCAACAGCAGATCCTCGTCGAGATCAACCGCGTCGAGCGCGCGGAGGTGGCGCTGTCCAGCCGCCAGGCGGACGCCTTCAGCGCGCACGCCGCCGGCGAGATGAGCGACCGCGAGCTGGTCGACGAGCTCGTCCGGGTGGCGGCGACCGCCCGCGAGTACGACGAGCGGCTCGAGGCCATCGACGCGCTCGCCGAGTCGACGGACGGGTTCAGCTCGCCCGGTCGGCTCGACGAGCTTCAGGTGGCGCTCCAGGTGTACGAGGGGCCGGTCCGGGACCACGCGCTCGCGACCGCTCGCGGTCAGTCCTCGCCGAACGACATCTACGTCGCGTCGAGCGAGGACGCCGTCGTGCTCGCGACCGTCGTCGACGGCGAGTACGTCCGCGAGGTCTTCCGGACCGACCGCTGGGACCGCGGCGGCGGCGACATCTCGAACGACGCGGCGATAGCGATCACCGAGGCGGCCTACCCCGAGACGGCCGCGCTGCGCGAGCCCGACGCGTTCGGCGCGGGCGCGGTCCAGCGGATCACCATCCCGCACGAGTTCGGCGTCCTCCGGACGTTCGTCAGCGGCGGCACCGAGCGGGTGTTCGTCGAGCACCAGCGCGTCGACCTGGCCGCGTTCCCCGACACCGAGCCGGTCGCGGCCGCCGGCGACGGGTTCAACGTCACCGTCGAACGGACCTACCCCGGCGGGCCGGTGACCGTGACCGTCCTCGACGACGAGACCGGCGAACCGGTCTCCGGCGTCACCGTCACCAAGTCCGTCGGCGGCGGCGACAGCCGGGCGATCGGCGCGACCGACGAGAACGGCGTCGTCCGGACGCTCTCGCCCGCCGAGCCGTACCGCATCACGGTCGTCGACGAGCCCCGCGTCGTCGTCCTCGACGGCATCGAACCCCTCCCGACGCCGCGGCCGGTCGGCGACGAGTGACCGCCCGGGGCCGACGCTTTTACCCGAAACCGCCCCACCGCCCCCGTGTCACCAGTTGCTCGCCGCGCCCGAGGGATGGCGCCCGTCGCGGGCGTGCTGCTCATCGCGATCACGGTCGTGCTGGCCGGCGGCGTCGCGGCCGCCGCGCTCGGCGGGCCGAGCGCGACGGTGCCGCCGTCGGCGGTGTTGTCGCTGTCGGCGACCGACGATCGGGTCGCGATCGACCACCGCGGCGGCGACCCGATCGACGTCGCGGCCGTCCGGGTCCGCGTCAGCGTCGACGGCGAACCGCTCGACGAGCAGCCGCCGCTCCCGTTCTTTTCGGCCGCCGGCTTCCACCCCGGTCCGACCGGCCCGTTCAACTCCGCGGGCGACGACACGCTGCGCGTCGGCGAGACGGCGGCGTTCCGCGTCGCTGACACCAACGACCCGACGCTCGAACCGGGCCGACGAGTCACCGTCGAGATCACGGCCGCCGGCCGCCCGGTCGCGACGCTGGAGACGGTCGTCGAGCCGGGGTAGAACGCGCGTCTCGGACGCCTTCGCACCGGCGTCCCGGTTCGGCGTCGAGCGCCGAGGGATCCGACCGCTACTCGGCGCCGGGCGCCGAGGGGTCCGCGTCGGGAGCGGCCGCGGCCGACTCGTCGCCCGATTCGCCGTCGTCGGGGACGCGGGCGACGGTCGTGATGGCGCGGGGGCTCTGCGGCGTCGCCTGCTGGATGTGGTGTTCGAACTCCTCGTAGCCGGCCGCCTCGAACATCCGGTCGGCCTCGTCGGCGTCGTAGAACAGCATGATCGCGTCGGCCACCCGCTGGAGGATCGGGTTGTGCGGGTAGTCGGGGCCGACGACGAGCACCTGCCCGCCGGGCTTCGCGACGCGCCGGAGCTCGCGCAGCCCGTCGACGGGGTTCGGCCAGTACTCGATGGAGCCGGACGACCAGACCACGTCGAACGCGTCGTCGCGGAACGGGAGCCGCTCGGCGTCGCCGCGGTAGAAGTTCACTCGGTCGCGCTTCCCGAACTTCTCGAACGCCTTCTCCATCTGGTGGATGCTCTGGTCGAGCCCGTGGACGTCGTCGGCGTGTTCGAGCAGTCCCTCCGTGCCGAAGCCGGTCCCGCACCCCACGTCGAGCACCGTCGGGTCGTCGCCGAACTCCAGCCACGAGAGCGCCTCCGCGCGCATCTCCTCGTTCCAGTTGAAGCTGTTAATCCGGTCGTACACCTTCGAGAGGTACTTGTAGAAGAGCCGGGCGTTCGACTTGTCCTCGAGGATCCCCATTTACCGGTTCCTTGGGCCGGCGGCCCCATAACGACACGGATCCGCGGGCGGGATCGGCCGCGGACGAGCGGGCCGCGCCGCTTCCGACCGGCTTTTCCGCCCGCCGCCCCACCGCTCGGTATGGACCCGACGACGAGCGGCCGGTTCCGCGTCCACGACCGGCGCCGGCGGCCGGACATCGCCGACGAGTCGGACGGGGGCGACCCCGGCGCGGCCGACGCCGAGGAGTTCGTCCTCGTCGAGTTCGCCGACGAGCCGGTCGACCCGACGGCCCCCGACGCCGAAGACCGTTACGACCCCCTCTACGCCACCGCGGAGGGATATGAGGGCGACCTCGGCGAGGCCGTCGACGCGCTCCGGCCCGGCTTCGTCGTCGACGCGACGCTGGCGTGGACCGACGGCTCCGCGCGCTTCCGCGACGTCGGGGTCGTCCGCGAGACCCGCTTCCGCTTCGCCGACGACGTCGAGGGAATGTTCGAGGCGGCCGTCGAGACCTGGCGGCAGATCCGCGCCGAGGGGGAACCCGTCGGCTCGATCACCACCCGGTCGAACGACGGCGACCCCAACGGCGCGTTATACCTCTTCGCGGACGCGCCCGGCAGCGACACCTTCGACGAGGTCCGCACGGGCCGGCTCCCGATCGAACCGCTCGTCGCGCGCGTGAACGAGTCGCGCGACGACGACGGTCCGCGGGAGGTGTTCGTGTTGCGCCCCGCGGCCCACGAGTTCGTCGCCGTCTACGTCGTCTTCGACCGCGACGGCGTCCTCGCGCAGACGGTCCGGGACACCTACGACCTCGGGGCCGGGCTGGCGGCGGGGCTCGACGCGAGCTACCCGGGCGGCGACGACGGCGACTCGCTCGTCTCCGACGCCGCGGACGACGCCCCGGGGGAGTCGAACGGGTCGGACGACGACCCGCTCGACGATGACGACGACTTCGACGCCCTCGACCGCCTGTAGGCCGGCGCGTCTCCCCGGACTCCCGCGGCGCTACAGCCAGTCCGCCTCGGGGTCGACCCGACCGTCCGGCGTCTCGCCGTTGAGGACCGCCGCCACGTCGGCGGCGCCGCTCCGGTTCAGGTCGTCTTTCGCCTCCTCGCTGTACCACGCCGCGTGCGGCGTGACCACCGTGTCGTCACGGCCGACGAGCGGGTCGTCCTCCGGCGGCTCCTCGGCGAGTACGTCGAGGCCGGCGGCCTTTATTCCGTCCCGCTCCAGCGCGTCGAGGAGGGCGTCGGCGTCGACGACCGGGCCGCGGCTCACGTTGACGACCACCGAGTCCTCGCTCAGGCGCTCCAGCGCGTCCGCGTCGACGATCCCCCGCGTCGCGTCGGTCAGGGGGGCGTAGACGCCGACGTGGTCGGCGCGGTCGAACAGCGCCTCGAACTCGACCTTCTCGACGCCGTGGTCGGCCATCTCCTCGGCGTCGACGAACGGGTCGTGCGCGATCAGGTCGGCGCCGAACCCGGAGAGCTGTTCGGCCGCCCGGCGGGCGATCGGACCGAACGAGAGCAGGCCGATCGTCGACGCGCTCACCCGCCGGGTCGGGACGCCCGCCTCCCAGCTCCACCCGCCCTCCGCGACCGCGTCGTCGTACGGCTTGAGCGAGCGCAGGCAGGCGAGGAGCAGCGAGACGGAGTGGGTCGCCACCTCGTCGGTACAGTAGTCCGGCACCCGGGTGACGGTCACCCCGCGCTCCGCGGCCGCCGCCACGTCGACGTTGTCGACGCCGACGGCCGAGCGGACGACGACCCGCGGGTCCGTGGCGTCGAGCGCCGCCTCGGTGACGGGGGTGTTGATGTCGGTAACGACCGCGTCGGCGTCGGCCGCCGCGTCGATCAGCCGCTCGGTCGACCTCAGTTCCGCGACCTCGACATCGACCGGCTCGTCGACCGCGTCGGCGAGTACCTCGCGGTACGTCTCCGGGTCTATCATCGGGAACGCCGACAGCACGACTCTGGGCATGCGCGGTCCTTCATCACCGACCCACTTGACGGCTGTCACTAACGCTGTCAGGCTCTCTTCCGTCCGATTCGATCGTGACAGATCGCCGCACCGGGCGCCGCGTTCCGATGGCTCTTTGCGGCGGCCGGCCGTACGTCCCCCCGTGAGCGAGGACAGTTCGAAGCCCCCGATGCTGGTCCTGTTGGAGTCGCTGTCGTTCTATCGCAACGTCCGGATCGGGGCGGCCGCCGGCGCGCTGCTCGCGCTCTCGCTGTACCTCGTCCGGACGCTCGAACTGCTCGGGCCGGTGATCGACACGCGCGAGTACCCGCTGTTCGGGCCCGACGTCTGGTTCCTCCTGCTCGCGTTCGTGCTGGCGGCGACGTCGGCGCTGGCGGTGGCGGTCGTCCTCACGGTCGCGGCGGCGGTCCGCGGCGCGCGCGAGGGCGGGGCGGAGCCGCCGGAGTAGCGGGGACGCCGTGCGGGGCGGTCCGTGGCGCGCGGGACGCGTCGCTCGGCGTCGCCGAGAGAGGGTGAGAATACGGACGGGACGGGGAGTCGACCGCCGCGGGTCAGTCGGCGGTACAGGAGGCCTCGCCCTCGTCGGCGGTGAACTCCTGGGCCGGCTCCGTGAGCTTGTAGAGGTTCTGTCTGGCGTCCGCGAAGTAGACGTCCTCGTCGACGACGCCGATCCCTTCGAGCCGTTCGAGCGCGTACCGGACGGTGCGGGCCGACAGCATCGACTCTTGGACGATCCCCTTCTGGGTCAGCGGTCCGTTGTACTCGAGCACCTTGAAGACGAGTTTGGCGCTCGGTGGGAGGTCGTCGAGCCCCTCCGTTTGAGTTCCTTCCATCGTTACGATTCGAAACCGCACACGTTCATAAATGTTGATGGAGCAACCCCGTCTCAGCGCCGTTTACCGGCGAAATCGGCCGCATCTCGCGTCACAAACCAGCAAAATAAGCCGCTAATTTCCCGCTGGACTGACCAGTCAGTCAGCGATTCGGCTCGCGCGCGCCTCGGCCGCGGCGACGCGCGGCGGTGCCCGAGCGTCGCGTCCCGAGGGCGGCCCGTCCCGGTCGCGAGCGACGGCGGGAACGAACGGCTTTTCACGGGCGCTCGCGGATCCGAAGCCATGAGCGACGATTCGGGCCTGTCCGACCACGCGCGCGGCGTGGTCGTCACGACCATCTGCAGTCTCGCCGGGATCGCGGCCGGCGTCGTCTCGGCCGTCTACGTCGGCACCGACCCGGCGTCCGCCGCGAGCACCACCGCGGTATTCGTGCTCGGCGCGTTCGTCATCGCCCAGTACCCGATATTCAAGGCGGTCGGCGTCGGCGACCTCGGGATCAAAGACAACCTCTACGTGGCGTTTCTCACGTTCACCCTCTGGTTCATCAGCTACACCGTCTTGCTGACCTCGGCCGTCGACCTGGGGATCTGAGATGGCCGACGACAGTATCGCGGTCGTGGATCTCGATCGGTGCCAGCCCGACCGCTGCAACTACGAGTGTATGAAGGACTGCCCGCCAAACCGGACGGGCAAGGAGTGTATCACGGAGCGCGGCCCGGACGCCGAGGAGGGCGACCCGGACCAGATCCACATCTCCGAGGAGATCTGTCTGGGCGAGACCTGCGGTATCTGCGTCCAGTCGTGCCCGTTCGACGCCATCGAGATCATCAACCTCCCCTCCGAGCTCGACGACGACCCGGTCCACCGCTACGGGGACAACGCCTTCTCGCTGTACGGCCTCCCGACGCCGGAGCCCGGCAGCGTCACCGGCATCCTCGGGCCGAACGGGATCGGGAAGTCGACCGCGGTCCACGCGCTCGCCGGCGAGATGGTCCCGAACCTCGGCGACCACGCCGCCGACGGCGACTGGGAGCGCGTCCTCGACCGCTTCCGCGGCACCGGCCTCCAGAACTACCTCGAATCGCTGAAGGCGGGCGACGTGACGGTCGCGCGCAAGCCGCAGTACGTCGACCAGATCCCCAACCAGTTCGACGGGAACACCCGCGAGCTGTTGGAGCGGACCGACGAGCGGGGCGCGCTCGACGACCTCGTCGACCGCCTCAACATCCGCCCGGTGATGGACCAGGACATCGACTCAATCTCCGGCGGCGAGCTCCAGCGCGTCGCCATCGCGGCCTGCCTCGCCCGCGACGCGGACTTCTACTTCCTCGACGAGATCACGCCGTACCTCGACATCGGCCAGCGGATGATCGTCGCCCGGCTCATCCGCGAGCTCGCGGACGACGCCGCCGCCGACCGCTCGATGCTCGTCGTCGAGCACGACCTCGCGATCCTCGACCTGCTCGCCGACACGCTCCACGTCGCGTACGGTGAGCCGGGCGCGTACGGGGTCATCACCGACCCGAAGTCGGTCCGGAAGGGGATCAACGAGTACCTGAAGGGGTACCTCGACAACGAGAACATGCGGATCCGGCCCTCCGCGATCACCTTCGAGGAGCACGCGCCGCGGGTCGCCTCCCGGAGCGAGACGCTGATCGAGTACCCGGACCTGCGGAAGTCGTACGGCGACGGCGAGTTCGAGCTCCGCGTCGAGGGCGGCGCGATCAACCGCTCCGAGGTGCTCGGCGTCGTCGGCCCGAACGGGATCGGGAAGTCCACGCTCGCGCAGCTGTTCACGGGCGACTTGGCGCCCGACGAGGGCGAACTCGACTTCGCGCTCGACATCTCCTACAAGCCGCAGTACATCGATATCGACCGGCACATGCGGGTCGACGCGTTCCTCTCCTCTATCACCGACGAGTTCGGCTCCTCCTACTGGAACACCGAGATCGCCCAGCCGCTCCAGTTGGAGCGCGTGATGGAGCAGAACCTCTCGGACCTCTCCGGCGGGGAGCGCCAGCGCGTCGCCATCGCGGCGTGCCTCTCCGACGACGCCGACCTCTACCTGCTCGACGAGCCCTCCGCCCACCTCGACGTCGAGCAGCGCGTGCGGGCGACGACCGCGATCCGCCGGTACGCCGAGAACCACGACGCGACCGTGATGGTGATCGACCACGACATCTACATGATCGACCTCCTCGCGGACCGCCTGATGGTGTTCGACGGCGAGCCGGCCGAACGCGGGCGCGCCGCGCCGCCGCAGGACATGCGCGACGGGATGAACGAGTTCCTCGCCGACCTCGAGATCACCTTCCGGCGCGACGAGCGCACCGGCCGTCCCCGGATCAACAAGCCGGGGTCGCAGCTCGACAGCCAGCAGAAGCGCGACGGCGAGTACTACTACTCGGGCTGAGGCAGTCGCTCGGACGACCGGTTCGCTCTCGCCTCTACCCCGACGCTTTCGTCGTTCGACCCCGGAGCCTCCGGCATGCCCGAGACGGACGCCGACCTGTTCGGCATGACGTGGGAGGACGCCGGCGCCGCGATCGACGACGCCGACTTCGCGGTGCTCCCGGCCGGCAGCATCGAGCAGCACGGCCCGCACCTCCCGGTGTCGACGGATACGCTCCGCGCGGACCACCTCACGGCCGAGCTGGTCGACGCCGCCGACGAGTTCGACCTCGACCTGCTGCGGCTCCCGACGCTGCCGTACGGGCAGTCGGAACACCACATGCGGTTCCCCGGGACGGTCACGCTCTCGACGGAGACGTACGTCGACGTGGTCCGTGAGATCGGCGAGTCGGTGGCCGAACACGGCGCCGACCGGCTGCTAATTCTGAACTGCCACGGCGGGAACCGCGAGCCCCTGTCGGTCGCCGCCGACCGGCTCGGCCGCGACACCGACCTGACGGTCCACTTCGTTCACTGGACGGACTTCGCGGAGGAAGACCTGACCGAGGCGTACGGCGAGGGCTGGGGCCACGCCGGCGACCACGAGACGAGCTTCGTCGAGCTGTACCGCCCGGACCTCGTGCGGACCGCAAAGAAAGAGCCGCAGGAGGCCGCGGAGCTGCCCAGCACTCGGAGCTACGAGTACTTCGACGAGGTGACGGAGCTGGGCGGGCTCGGCGACCCGACGAACAGCGACCCGGACGCGCTCGAACCCATCGTCGCCGCGACGACCCGGGAGATCCTCGGCGCGCTCGTCGAGGACCTCGACCGGGGCTGGTAGGGGGCCACCCCCGCGGTCCGCGGGGTCGCCGCCGCCGTTCGATCCGCGGTATCGAAGCGATTAAGCCCGGAACACGCGAACCCCGGCACATGCACCACCTCATCATCCGCGGCGACCCCGACATCCGGAAGGACGCGGTGATCGAGCACGACGGCGAGGAGCTGGTCTGTTTCGGCATCAACGTTCAGGGCGGCTGGCACGGCCCGGACGAGCCGCAGCTCTGGTGTACCGTCGGCACGGAAGACGAGCGCGAGGCGTACGACAAACGCGAGTACGTCCCCCACTGGCTCGACGTCGAGACGGTCGACGCCGAGGACCTCGACGTGATCAAGGCGAAGGGCGACCTCTCCGTCTGAGCGCCGCGAACGGCTCTTCTCGCCGACTCACCCGTCCACCGGCGGGTCCGCCAGCCACGCCTCGATGGCGCCGGCCATCGCCCCGCGGCGGTGGATCGTTCCCGCCTCGGGGTCGACGACCGTGCTCTCCGTCCCCGGCGTCTCGCCGCCGTCGACCACGGCGTCGACCCCCTCGCGGATCCGGTCGGAGAGGTCGCTCGGGTCGGTGACGCTGCCCGTCCCGGAGACGTTCGCGCTCGTCGCGGTGAGGGGGCCCGTCTCGGCCAGCAGCGCCCGCGCGAGGTCGTGGTCCGGCACGCGGATCCCGACGCGGTCGCGCCCGGCGGTGAGCGCGTCGGGCACCCGGTCGCCGCGCTCGACGACGACCGTCACCGGCCCCGGGAGGAACGCCCGCGCGAAGGCGACGGCCACCTCCGTCGGGCGGGTGTGGCGGAGCGCGTCGTCGACGCTCGCGACGCCGAGCGAGAGGGGGTTCGACCGGTCGCGGCCCTTCAGGTCGAAGACGCGCTCGACGGCCTCGGGGTCCAGCGCGTCGGCGCCCAACCCGTACACCGTCTCGGTCGGGTAGACGACGAGGTCGCCGCGGTCGACGGCGGCGGCCGCCGCGCGCAGCTCCTCGGATCGGTCCGGTCCGTCGTCGCTCGTGTCGGCGGTCACGCGCGACCGTTCGGCGGCGAGTTGAAAAAGCGTGACGAGTGTGTGCGGTCCGCGCGCCGGGCCGCGGTCCCGGGTCCGGTCAGTCGACGAGGTCGGCGACCGCGTCGCCGATCGCCTCGGCGTCGGGGAACTCGGGGTGTTCGCTCGCGACCCACGCGTACTCCACGGTGCGGTCGGCGTCGAGCAGGAAGACGGCGGGACGGCTCTCCGTGATCCCGCTCATGCCGTCGATCTCGTGTGCGAGGCCGTACTCCTCGACGACGCTCGCGCCCGGGTCGGAGAAGATCCGGACGCCGTCGCCGCGCTCGGCGAGCAGGCGCTTGTGGGCGTACGGCGTCGAGATGGAGACGCCGAGCACGTCGAGGTCGTCGCTCCACCCGTGGTCGTCGACCGTGTTGTAGAGGTACGTCCCCTGGAAGGTGCCGTCCATGGGATGGAAGAGGAGGAGCGTCGGCCCGTCGACGACGTCGGCGAGCGCGCGGTCCTCCCAGTACTCGCCGTTCACGAGCGGGCGGGTGAAGTCCGGCGCCGTGTCGCCCTCGGCGACGTGGTCGGTCTCGGGCAGGGAGACGACGTCGAAATCCGGCATCTCAAGCCCCCTCCTCGCCGTACATCCCCTTCAGGTACTCGACGATGTTCGCGCTCTCGGACATGGTGACGCCGGTCTCGCGGTCGACGATCGCCGGCACGCTCCGGGCGCCGGAGACGCGCTTGACGACGTTGCGCTCGGAGTGCATCGGCTCGACGTAGCGGGAGCGGTACGCTACGTCGAGCTCGTTCAACGTCCGGACGACCCGCTCGCAGAACGGACACGCCTGAAGCCGGTACAGGGTGATCTGTGGCTCGCTCATGTCCCGCGATTCGCCCGCGAGACGGGTAACCGTGTCGGCGGCGGCACCCCCGTCGACGAGGGCCCCGGTCGGCGGCGGCACGCGCCTCGGCGGCACTCAGCCGCCCCGCCGGCACTCAGCCGCCCCGCCGCGGGGCTCACCGAAGGGAACCCTTTAATCGTGGGCCGACGGATGACAAACGAATATGGGCTTGTGGTCGAGTACGCTGACGGCCGGTCTCCTCCAGATACAGATGCCCGGCGACACCGTCGTCGCCGCGCTCGGCGCGCTCACGATCCTGGTGTTGATCGCGCTGTCGGCGTTCTTCTCCTCGTCGGAGATCGCGATGTTCTCCCTGCCGCAGCACCGCATCGACAGCCTCGTCGAAGACGGGGTGCCGGGATCGGAGACGGTGAAGGCGCTGAAGACCGACCCGCACCGCCTCCTCATCACGATCCTCGTCGGTAACAACATCGTCAACATCGCGATGTCCTCCATCTCCACCGGACTGCTCGTCTACCTCGGCTTCGGGCAGGGGCAGGCCGTCACCATCGCCACCTTCGGGATCACGGCGCTCGTCCTGCTGTTCGGCGAGAGCGCGCCGAAGTCGTACGCCGTCGAGAACACCGAGTCGTGGGCGCTCCGCATCGCCCGCCCGCTGAAGCTCTCCGAGTACGTCCTCCTCCCGCTCGTGGTCCTGTTCGACTACCTGACCCGGGTCGTCAACAAGATCACCGGCGGCCGCTCGGCGATCGAGTCGTCGTACGTCACCCGCGACGAGATCCAGGACATCATCGAGACGGGCGAGCGCGAGGGCGTCATCGACGAGGAGGAGCGCGAGATGCTCGACCGCATCTTCCGGTTCAACAACACCATCGCCAAGGAGGTGATGACGCCGCGGCTCGACGTCACGGCGGTCGCGAAGGAGGACACCGTCGAGGAGGCGATCGAGACGTGTATCCAGGCCGACCACGAGCGCGTCCCCGTCTACGAGGGGAACCTCGACAACATCGTCGGCGTCGTCACGGTGCGCGACCTGGTCCGCGAGCTGCGCTACTCCGAGGGAACGCCCTCTCTGGAGCGGGTCGTCAAGCCGACGCTCCACGTCCCCGAGTCGAAGAACGCCGACGAGCTGCTCGCGGAGATGCAGGAGAACCGCCTCCAGATGGTCACCGTCATCGACGAGTTCGGCACCACGGAGGGGATCATCACGCTGGAGGACGTGGCCGAGGAGATCGTCGGCGAGATCCTCGAAGGCGACGAGTCGGCGCCCGTGGAGTTCGTCGACGACGACGTCGCGGTCGTCCAAGGACAGGTCAACATCGACGAGGTCAACGAGATACTCGGGATCGAACTGCCCGAGGGCGAGGAGTTCGAGACGCTCGCCGGCTTCGTGTTCAACCGCGCGGGGCGGCTCGTCGAGGAGGGCGAGGAGATCGAGTTCGACGGCGTCCGGATCCGCATCGAGCGCGTCGACAACACCCGGATCATGTCCGCCCGCGTGACCGTCCTCGACGGCGGCGCCGCCGAGGCGGAGGAGTCGAGCGCGCCCGTCGAGGCCACGGACTCGACCGACGAGAACGCGGCGGAGGCCGACGGCGAGGGCGATCCGGTCCAGAACGACGCAGAGTGAGACGGCGCCGCCGACGCCTTCCGGACTCGGATCGACCGTCGACGACTGCCGATACCGACCATCGTCCCCGCAGCGTCGCCCGCGAGCGACGCGCTACCCCGTTCAGACCGCGTAGGCGCGCGCGGCGGCGACGAGCGCCTTCCGGTAGTCGCTCTCGGAGGGGTCGTGGCCGAGGTCGAGGAAGCGCTCCTTGAACGCGTCGACGTCGACGGCGTCGGTGTCGCTCCCGGCGGCGCGCGCGAGATCGTAGATGCGGTGGTCGGGCCCCGCGATGCCGTGGCGCTCGACCAGCGCCAGCGCGAACGCCGCGTTGACGGCCGTTATCTCGGGGTCGGCGCCCGCCGTCACCGGCGGCGAGCCGGTGCGCGACACGTCGGGGCGGTCCGCGACCGCGGCCGCCAGCGTGGATTCGAGGAACCCGAGCAGCTTGCCCGCGGGCGCGACCGAGAGCGTGATGTCGTCGGCGTAGATGTCTTTCATGTGGTTCGCGATCTGGTAGCAATGCGCGAGCTTGCGGCGCTCCACGGTCTCGCCGGAGAGCCCGAGGTACAGCGCCTCCTCAGTCGACTGGAGGTGCGAGGGGTGGCCCTCCTCGTACCGGGCCATGTGCGCGAGCTCGTGGATCGCCAGCTCGCGCGCCATCGCGCTCGTGGCGGCCCGCCGGGAGACGTTCAGCACGTGGTGGTCGTCGTAGTGGCCGGCCCAGGTCCGCTCGTCCGGGTCCTCGCGGACCACGACGCGGACCGGCGCCTCCACGGAGCGCTCGGTCTCGAAGAGGTCCGCGGCGCCGAGAAACGGGTCGGGGGGTACGTCCCCCTGGACGCGAAGATCCATGCGTACAGTTGACACGGGCGGCGGCGATAAGTCTCTTGCGCTCGTCGAACCCCGGTTCCGCCCGCGTCCGGGGTCGACGCGCCGAAGCCTCGCCGCCGGGATGCGCCGGCGTACGCTTTTGGGCCTCCTGGCCGAACCCCGACCCATGCGGATCTACGCGGCCTACGACGACGGCCTCCGGATCGTCGACCCCGCGACCGGCGCGGTCGAGACGCGCCTCTCCGGCCAGCGCGTCGAGTGCCTCTCCGTCGCGCGCCGCGAGGCCGGGGCCGACGACCCCGGACGACCGCGCGTCCTCGCGGGGACGTTCGACGCGGGGCTGTTCCGCTCCGTCGACGGCGGCGAGCGGTTCGCCCGCGCGGCCGAGGCGACGCTCGGCCCCGAGGGGTCCGGTCCCGACGCGGTGACCGCGGTCGCGACGAGCCCGCACGACCCCGCGGTCGTGTGGATCGGGACGGAGCCCTCGCGGACGTACCGCTCCGCCGACGGCGGCGAGACGGCCGATCCGGTCGGCGGCCTGACTGACCTCCCCTCGGCGTCGGAGTGGTCGTTCCCGCCCCGGCCTGACACCCACCACGTGCGGTGGATCGAGCCCTGCCCGGCCGACCCCGAGCGGTGGCTCGTCGGCATCGAGGCGGGCGCGCTCGCCGTGACCGCGGACGGCGGCGCGACGTGGACCGACCGCCCGGCCGGCGCCCGGCGGGACACGCACGCGATGGCGACCCATCCGGACGCGCCCGCCCGCGTCTACGCCGCGGCCGGCGACGGCTTCGCCGAGAGCGACGACCGCGGCGACTCGTGGCGCGTCCCCGAGGCCGGCCTCGACCACGGGTACGCCTGGGGGCTCGCGGTCGACCCGGACGACCCCGACACCGCGCTGGTCAGCGCGGCCGCGGGCGCGACGGCCGCCCACCGCCGCGGCGAGAGCTACCTCTACCGCTACCGGCGCGGCGAGGAGGGAGGAGCGGCGGGCTCGGAGCGCGGTCCCGGCGCGTTCGAGCGCCTCGACGACCGCGGGTTCCCGACGGGCGCGGGCACCTACCGGGCGGTGCTGGCCGCCGGTCGGGCCGCGGGGGAGATATGGGCGCTCTCGAACCGCGGGCTCTTCGTCACCCGCGACGCGGGCGACTCCTTCGAGCAGGTGCCGGTCGACCTCCCGGACCGGGCGGCGCGGGCGCTCGCGGTCGGTTGACGGCCGCGAGAAGAAAGGGACCGGGAACCGAGCGACGCGGTCAGTCCCGGACCGCGCCGACGATCAGGTAGACGACCGGCGTGTCGAGGACCGCGATCCCGAGCTTCAGGATGTACTGGCCGAGGCCGAGCGCGAGCAGCGTCGGCGGGTCGAACACCGGTCCGACGCCGAGCAGGAGCGGCGCGGCGTAGAAGGCGACGCCGACGAAGATGACGGTGTCTATCGCCTGGCTCGACGCCGTCGACGCGAGGTTGCGGAGCCACAGCATGCGCTCGCCGGTGCGGTCGCGGATCGCGTGGAAGACGAACACGTCCCAGTTCTGGCTGACGACGTACGCCAGCAGGCTCCCGGCGACGATGTTCGCCGCGGGCCCGAGCGCGGTCTGGAAGGCGGCCGACACCTCGGGGTCGACCCCGGGCGCCGCGAGCGTCGACCACACGAGCGCCAACACGAGGAAGTTCGCGAGGAACGCGACGTTGACGACCACCTGCGTCGCCCGCCGCCCGTACAGCTCCGCGTAGCAGTCCGACGCCAGGAACGTGAGCGCGTACGCCAGCGCCGCGCCGGGCAGCAGGATCTCCGGCCCGACGACCGGTAACGCGACCGGGAGCGGCAGCGCCAGCACCTTCGCGGCCGTGAGCTGCGCGGTCGCGAGCGCGACGGTGAACAGCGTGATCAGCCCGACCGCCGCGACCGCCGACCGGTCGAGGGGGTCGGTCCGGAACGGCCCGCTCCCGCCGGTCGCGGTCCGGCTACTCATCGGTCCCTCCGCTCGTCTCGGCCGCGGTCGACGTGCGGTCGCCGTCGAGTCGGTCGTGGCGGGCGTCGATCTCGTCGAGCAGGTCGAGGTTCTTGCGGATCGACGCGCGCACCGCGTCGCTGCGGTTCACGAACTTCCCGTCGTCCCCGACGTGCTCGTCGAGGTCGGCGAGCAGCTCCGCCGGGATCTCGACGCTTATCTTGGGCATACTCGTCTCGTGGACGCCGGCCGGGGATGAACGTTATTATCCGAAGATTATCCGGGGGCTCTCACGGTAGTCGGACTCGGGGGCGAGCGGGCGGCGCCGAACTCGTAAACCGCTACGTTGAAGTAGGTTTACGAGTCCGTTCAGCCATGGCAACGAACACGGAGTCCGTCGACCTCGTCGGCGACGAGGCGGCGACGAACCTCGCGCGCGCCGCGCTGTTCGCGGCGCTCGTCGGCGCGTTCGCGTACGTATCGTTCCCGTTCCCGGTGTCGCCCGCGCCCGTCACGCTCCAGGTGCTCGGCGTGTTCCTCGCCGGGATCTTCCTCGGCCCCGTCTGGGGCGCCGCCGCCCTGGTCCTCTACCTCGCGGCCGGGGCGCTCGGCGCGCCGGTGTTCTCCGGCGGCGCGGCGGGCTTCGGCGAGCTCGTGGGCGCGACCGGCGGCTACCTCTGGTCGTACCCGCTCGCGGCGGGGCTCGTGGGGGCGATCGCGCACCGCGGCGCCGCTCTCCGCGACCTCGACGCCGTCTCCGCCCCGCTCCTCGTGGCCGCCATGACCGCGGGGACGGTCGTCGTCTACGCGATGGGGGTCGCCGGCCTCTACCTGACGCTCGACCTCACCCTCGCCGAGTCCGTGATCCAGGGCGCCGTGGTCTTCCTCCCGGCGGAGGGCGCGAAGATGGCCGCGGCGATCGGCATCGTCCGGTCGGACGCGATCGCGGCGCGGTGAGGGGCCCGCCGTGATCGAGGTCCGGGAGGTCACCTGTCGGTACGGCGGCTCCGGTGACGAGGGCGGCGTCACGGCAGTCGACGACGTCTCACTCTCGGTCCCCGACGGCCAGTTCCTGATCGTCGCGGGCGCGAACGGCTCCGGGAAGACGACGCTGGTCCGGACGTTCAACGGGCTCGTCGACCCCGACGCCGGCCGCGTGGCGGTCAACGGGACCCCGGTCGAGACCGACCTCGTCGCGGCCCGGACCGCGGTCGGGATGGTGTTTCAGGACCCCCGCGACCAGTTCGTCGCGGCGACCGTCGGCGCCGACGTGGCCTTCGGGCCGGAGAACCTCGGCCTCTCGCACGCGGAGATAGACCGCCGCGTCGAGGCCGCGCTCGACGCCGTCAACATGGCCGGCCGCGAGACCGACCGGATCGCGTCGCTGTCAGGCGGCGAGCGCGAGCGGGTCGCGATCGCCGGCGCGCTGGCGATGGAGCCCGACCACCTCGTCTTGGACGAGCCGTTCACCGGCCTCGACGAGCCGGCGCGGCGCTCGGTCGTCGAGCGGCTCCGCGCGCTCCGCCGCGAGGGGACCGGGGTCGTCGTCGTCACCCACGACCTCCGGGACGTGTTCGGCGTCGCCGACCGCGTGGTCGGCCTGGCGGACGGCCGCGTCGCGATCGACGCGCCGCCGGCCGAGGCGGCCGCGGCGCTCCCCGGGCTCGACGTGCGCGTCCCCGAGGCCGACCCCGCCGAGCCCCGCCCGAGCGACGGATGACGCTGTCGTACGTCCCCGGCGACTCGGTCGGCCACCGCCTCGACCCGCGCTCGAAGCTGCTCGTGCAGGTCGCCTTCGCGGCGGCGGCGTACGCGCACACCACGCCGCGCGGGCTCGCCGTCCTCACCCCCCTCGCCGCCGCCTGCCTCCTCGCGGCCGACGGCGGCGCCCGCGACCTCTGGGCGTACCGGGTCGCGCTGCCGTTCCTCCTCGTCGCGCCGCTCGTCGCCGGCGCGACCCTCGGCGCGCCGTGGTTTCGGGTCGAGCGCGCGGCCGGCACGGCGCTCGCGAGCTACCGCGTCCTCCTCATCCTGGTCGTCGCGGCCGCGTACGTCCGGTCGACGCCGGTCCGGGAGTCCCGCGCGGCGGTTCAGCGGACGATTCCGGGGCGCCCGGGCGTCTTCCTCGGCGCGGGCGTCGCACTCGTCTTCCGGTTCCTGCCGCTCCTGCGGCGCGACCTGTTCGCGGCGCGCGACGCCATGCGGGCGCGCCTCGGCGACGAGCGCCCCGTCCGCGACCGGATGCGGATCGTCGCCGTCGCGGGGATCGACCGCGCGCTCTCCCGGGCCGACCGGCTCGGGACGGCGCTCGTCGCCCGCTGTTTCGCGTGGAACCCGACCCTCCCGCGGCTGGCGTTCCGCCGCGTCGACGCCCCGGCGCTGGCGCTCGCCGGGTGCCTGCTCGCGGCCGCGGTCCTCCGGGTCGCGTGAGGCGGCAGGGCACCGGCGGCGCGTCGCCGAGCGCTCGAAACCGGGGAACGCCGAGCGACGGCCGCCCGGTTGTGGCAAGTTTTAACCTCACGGTATCCCGGTGATCGATCATGACTCCCCTACAGGCGGCCACCCGAGAGACCTTCTGGACGATCGGTCCGGTGGGGAAGGCGGCGTTCTACTGGCTCGCCGCCGTCGCGGTCCTCGTCTTTCTGTACGGCGTGTACGCGCGGTTCGCGGCGTACGCGCGCGGTAGCGCCGACCCGCGGGACCGGCTGTCGGACCTGCCCGGCCGGGTCGCCGCCGCGACGAAGACCGTCCTCGCGAACGAGAACCAGTTCGACGGGGACCTGTACACCGGCGTGATGCACACGTTCGTGCTGTGGGGGTTCCTCGTCTTACTCGTCGCGACGACGATCCTCGGCATCGACATCGACCTCTACCGCCCGCTCACCGGCGAGTCGTTCTGGGTCGGCGACTTCTACCTCGCATACCAGTTCGCCGTCGACGCGTTCGGCCTGCTGTTCGTCGTCGGCGTCGGCATGGCCGCGTACCGCCGCTACCGGCAGCGCGAGGGCCGGCTGTGGGGCAAACACACCTCCCTCGAAGACGACGCGTTCGTCTGGACGCTGCTCCTCCTCGGCGTCGGCGGCTTCCTCGTCGAGGGCGTGAGCATGGTCGGCCAGCCGCAGCGGGCGACCGAGACCGTGAGCTTCGTCGGGATGGCGCTCGCGACCGGGCTGGAGGCGGCCGGGCTCACGGCCGCGGGCGCGGAGGCGATATACGGCGCCCTCTGGTGGAGCCACTCGCTGCTCGCGTTCGCGTTCGTCGCGTGGATCCCCTACGCGAAGCCGTTCCACATGATCTCCTCGTTCGCGAACGTCGTCGCCCGCGACGAGAAGGCGGGCGCGCGGCTCCCGAACGTCCCCGCGGACCTCGATCACACCAACGCCGAGTCGTTAGAGGACTTCACGTGGAAGGAGCTGCTCGACGGCGACGCCTGTACCAAGTGCGGGCGGTGTACAGACGCCTGCCCCGCCGACACCGTCGGGCGGAACCTCGACCCGCGGAACGTCATCCTCGACCTGAAGTCGTACCGCGAGTCGGTGAGCGACGACCCGGTGGCCGGGCG
The DNA here is from genome assembly GCF_005435135.1 of Halorubrum sp. ASP1. Lineage (NCBI taxonomy): Archaea > Methanobacteriati > Methanobacteriota > Halobacteria > Halobacteriales > Haloferacaceae > Halorubrum > Halorubrum sp. ASP1. Next base: position 25,025 of record NZ_SGUA01000001.1, read on the forward strand.
CGGGGACGGGCCGGTGGCGACCGACGGCGGGACCGCCGCCTCTGACGGGGGGACCGTCCCCATCGTCGCCGACGAGGGCGGCGTCATCGACGCCGAGTCGATGGAGTCGTGTATGTCCTGTATGGCGTGTATGGACGCCTGCCCCGTCGACATCGAACACCTCACCTCCTTCACGAAGATGAACCGCCAGCTCGTCGACGAGGGGGCAGTCGACTCGAACCTTCAGAGCGTGTTTCAAGACGTCATGCAGAAAGGGAACACCTTCGGCGAGTCGCAGTCGGCCCGCGGCGACTGGACCGACGACCTCGACGACGCCGTCGACGTGCCCGACGCCCGCGAGACCGAGGTCGAGTACCTCTGGTACGTCGGCGACTACCCGAGCTTCGACGACCGGAACAAGAAGGTCGCCCGCGCGCTCGCGCGTCTCTTCGACGAGGCCGACGTGTCGTTCGGCATCCTGTTCGACGACGAGAAGACGGACGGCAACGACATCCGGCGGATCGGCGAGGAGTTCCTCTACCTCGAACTCGCCGGTCACCACGTCGAGACGTTTGCTGACTGCGAGTTCGAGAACATCGTCTGTACCGACCCGCACTCGTACAACACCATCAAAAACGAGTATCCCGAGGTCGACTTCGCGGAGTTCGCGGACGACCCGATGATGCCGTTCGACCGCGAGGAGCCGTGGAACGCGGACGGCGCGGTCGACGTGTTCCACTGGACGCAGGTGGTCGAGGAGTTAGTCGCGGACGGTCGGCTCGACCTCGCCGGCGACGAGTTAGACTACACCGTCACCTATCACGACCCCTGCCACCTCGGCCGGTACAACGACGAGTACGAGGCGCCTCGGGAACTCATCAGGGCGACCGGCGCCGACCTCTACGAGATGCCCCGCTCGCGGGACGACTCGTTCTGCTGTGGCGGCGGCGGCGGCGGCCTCTGGACCGAACACGACGAGGAAGTCAAGCCGAGCGAGGAGCGCCTCCGGGAGGCGGTCGAGGACACCGACGCGGGGGCGGCGATAGAGAAGTTCGTCGTCGCCTGCCCGATGTGTACGACGATGTTCGAGGACGGGCGGAAGACGGGGAACTTCGAGGACGACGTGGAGATCGTCGACATCGCGGAGCTGCTGATCGAGGCGGTGGAGGCCGGCTCGTAGCGGTCGGGGACTCGTTTTTCGGGACCATTCGACCCTACGCGTGCGGCGACCGCGGGTCGGCGGCGTCGTCGGTGCGCCGCAGCAGCGCCCGCGCGGGGGCGCGGTCGCGAACCGGGGCGTCGCCGAGGTAGTCGACGAGCGCGTCCCTGAGCAGGGCGATCCCCTCGTCGTCGAGCGCCGCGCCGCGCTCTATCGACTCGATCGAACGGCGGTACGGCCTGTCGTCGTCGGTGGCCGCGGTCGCGGCGTCGATCAGCGCGGCGTGAGCTACCCACGCCTCCTCCCGGGAGGTCGTCGGCGCCGGCGGCCCGTCGGTGGTGGGAGGGCTCATTCGTCCGGCTTCTCCCGGTACGGGGACTTAAAACTACGTCCCGATCGGCGCCCGTCGTCGACGCCGTGGTCGCGATTGGCGAGGCCGTCTACGACCGGCTCGACGACGACGGCGAGGCCGCCGTCTCCGGCGACGAGGCGCTCGCCCGCTCGGTTATCGAGACCGACCACGAGATCGACGAGACGTACCTGGCCCTGGACGACGAGTGTACCGAGCTCTTAGCGCTCCAGCAGCCGGTGGCCGGCGACCTCCGGCTCGTCGCCGCCTCGGTCAAGATCATCACCGACCTCGAAAGCGCGGCCGACCTCGCGACGAACGTCGCGGCGCGGACGCTGTACACGATCGAGAACGACGGCGAGCTGATCTACTGAACGAAGCGCTCGCGGCTCGCCCCGTCGCGGGCGGTTCCCGGCCTCGTGACCCGTGACGAGACCGAACGCCGCGCGGTGACGGTCTTCGACGAGCGGTTCCGTGAGGGCGACGGCGGACGACGGGCGAGTGGGAGGGGACTCTCCGGATCGAGGGGCGCCCACCGATCGAAAAATCGCCCGGTCGCCGGCCGGATTCGACGGCCGGCCGGGCGTTCGGGGCGGCGTCCGGCGTCTCGGAGAGCGCTACGCGTCCGTGATGCTGATCAGCCGGGTGAAGTGCGAGTCGATGTAGTCGGTGTCGTACTCCCAGTTCGTCGACGGTCCCCTTCCGCCGCCGGCGGGGTTGAACGCGCGGCTGACGCCGCGGAGTCGGATCCGGTACGCGCCCTGTTGGTAGCCGGCCGGCACTTCGAACACGACCGTCTGTCTGTGGCTCCGGTCGCCGACCGACTCGTGCCAGTACGAGTAGCGGTTCGACCGGCCGCTAGACGAGGGCTGAACCAGCGTCGGATTCCGTCCGCAGCCGTGCGCCGACGCCTCCACGCTCCGGAAGTGTTTCCCCCACGCCCTGAACGTCACCCTGATACCGATGTCCTCACCCGACGGGCGTTCGATCCGCGGGCACGACTCGGTGATTTCGTTGTCCCACTCCTCGGGCGGCTCCGACGTCGGTCCCCAGACGATACCGCCGATGTCGAGGTTCGGCGCCCGGTTGTCGACCGTGATCGTCGAGGACGGCGACGTCACCGACAGGGGATCCATGTCCGAGTCACCGAGTTGGAGTCGCACCTCGTAGCTCCCGTCCCGGTAGCCGCGGGTGTTCCAGTTCAACACCCAGTACGGGAACAGAAGCGGGTTGTCGTTGAGATTCTCGCCGTAGTAGGACTCTAAGTACGGCACGTCGAGGATCGGATACCAGCCGTCGGTCGCGCTGGGCTGGACGTGAACCGGGTCGCGGCCGATCGCCGGCACGTGCCACTCGTGGCCGGTGAAGGGCCGCTCGGGGCCGCCCTCGTAGGAGTACAGCACGCGGTAGTACGACGCCTCCTCGAAGCGGTGACAGCCGTGCAGCTGTAGCGTGCCGGCGAACGGCGCGGTGCCGTCGGGGCGGGTCGACGAGCCGGGCGGTTTGGGCCGGTTGATCCGCCGAGCGTACCCGGTGGCGTCGTCGTAGATCGGGCTTCGGGTCGGCAGCAGGCCGATAGACTCGATCGAGGGCGTCTCGCACTCGACGTTCTCGGGGGTGAGCCCGTCGCAGGTCGGAATCGAGTTCGCGGCGTCGTCCGCCACGAGGTCGACGTCCAGGGACTGCTCCTCGTTCCAGCGGACGTCGAAGAACCCCTCCGAGTAGATCGTCTCCTGCGTCCCGTCCCCGTCGAAGTCCTGCGTGACGCGGAAGGTGATATCGGGGACGTCGACGAAGGTCCGCCACTCGGGCACGAACACGTCGCGGCACCGGAGGAAGGGGCCGACGAGCCGGTCGGGGTCAACCGCGGCGATAACCTCGGGGTCGACCGGGAGTTCGTCGCCGAGCCGTTCGAGCCGCTCCTCGGGGTCCGGACGCAGGAAGCCTTCCGGCAGCGGCGGCTCGGGCGGCTCGGGGAACGCCGGCCGGTCGAGGAGCGTCGCCGCCTCGGGCTCGAGGTCACCGAAGTCGCCGCGCTCGGTGCCCGCGCCCAGCCGCAGCGCGACGTCCTCGCCGACCAGCTCGGCGGTGCGCTCGAAGACGCCCGGGTCGAACAGCCGCCCGAACCCGGGGTCGGGACGCGGTTCCGGCCGCGGCTCCGGCGGGTTCACCGGGTCCGGGAACTCCTCGGGTCGTTCCAGCACGTCCCGGATCCGGGGCCGGACGATCTCGGGGAGGCAGACGCGCTCCCGGCGGAAGTCGAGAACGCGATCGATGTCCCACAGCGGGACGTAGACGCAGAACTCCCCGCACTCGTTGGTCGTCGTCGTCGCGACCGTCTCCCGCGTACAGTCGAACGGGAAGAACCAGCCGTAGCCGAGGTCAGACGGGAACCGAGAGAGGAACGAGCAGTCGGTGTCCTCGACGTGGACGGTCGCGTTCGGAACGGGGTGGTACTCGCCCGTCGCCGAGTCGTGGGTGACGACGCGCCCGCAGACCTGCCGGAAGCCGAGCAGCTCGGGGTCCATCGCGAACTCCAGCTGGGCGCGGACGTCGAGCGCCGTCGCCCCGACCAAGTCCGACGGGGGGTCGTCGGTCAGCGTTCGAATGTGCGCCAGTTGCCGCTCGGTCACTCGCCAGTCGTCCGGCGTGACGACGTTGGGCTGTTTCACCGGGACGACGTCGTCGGCGTCCCGATTGAGCATCGCTTTGATGTCGCGAGCGAGGATGTCGTCGAACATCGCGACGTCCCGGAGGTCGGCTTCCGTCGCCGCCTCCAGGTCGTCGAGCGTCTCGTAGCCAGCAACGCGGAGCGCCTTCGCTCGCTTGGGGCCTATTCCGGGGATCTGCTCCAGTTCGGATGGGTCGTTCGTGGACATTGCTGGCACCCTTGGTCCTGTATCCGACAGGACAATTTAGTAATATATTTTAATAATATATATTTTTAACCCAAAATTTGACTTACAACATACCGAGCGTTCGAAGTTGTGACGGCCGGACTGCCGGGACCGCACCGCAGCGATCGGCCGGCGCGGCGGGAACGGCCGATCGGCTCCGGACGCGATACCGGACTCCGGAAGCACTAATCCCCTCCGCGCACACCGTCACACCGTGACGTTACTCGGGGAGCTCATCGGCGACCAGTCGCTGTTCGTCTGGGTCCCGATCGGTCTCGTCGGGTTCCTGCTGACCTGGAAGGGCGCGAACGTCGTCGAGTCGACGACCTCGAAGATCAGCGACCACTACGGCGTCTCGCAGGCGATCCAGGGCGGGCTGATCGTCGCGGCCGCGACCTCGTTCCCCGAGCTCGCGATCATCGTCATCTCGGTGCTGGTCCTCGGCGAGTTCGGCGTCGGCGCCGGGGCGCTCATCGGGACGGCGGTGTTCAACATCTTGGTCATCCCGGCCGCCGTCGCGGTCACGAGCGGCGACACGACGACGACGCAGGGGATCGTCTACCGCGACGCCATCTTCTACATGGTCGCCGTCCTCGCGCTCTTCGGCGTGATCGCCTTGGGCGTCCTCGGCACCGACGGACGGGAACTCGCCCGGATCACCCCGCAGATGGGCGTCGGACTGTTAGTGTTGTACGGCGTGTACGTGATCCTGCTCGTCGGGGGCAAGAGCGGCGCGTCGGACATGGAGCGGACCGAGTCGACGAACGTTCCGAAGCAGCTCGGCCTGTTCGCGGCCGGGCTTGCCGTCGTGCTCGTCGGCGTCGAGTCGATGATCGGGATGACGCTCGAAGTCTCCGACGCGCTCGACGCGCCCCCGTTCCTGATGTCCGTCACCGTGCTGTCGGTGATGAGTTCGTTCCCCGACCTCCTCGTCGGCGTGAAGATGGGGCAGGCCGGCGACAAGCGCGCCGCGGTCGCCAACGTCTTCGGGACGAACACGTTCAACCTCGTCGCCGCGCTGCCGATCGGCGTCGTCCTCGCCGGCGGCGTCTCGATCGGGTTCCTCACGTCCGTCCCGCTCATGCTGTTCCTGTTTTACACCACCCTCGTCGTCGTGGTGATGGCCGCGACGGACTTCGAGATCACCACCGAGGAGGGGTACGTGTTCCTCGCGATGTACCTGATCTTCCTCGCGTGGATGACGACCGAGGCGGTCGGCGTCACCACGCTCCTGACCGAGTCGACGCTCCGGACGATCGTCGGGTGACCGGTCGGTGACTCGACCGGGGCCACCTCGGCGCCGGAACCTTCCCAATCGTCCGTTAGAATCAAACCTGCACGCGACCGAGTGTGGGACATGAGCGCCGAACAGCAGGAACGCGCGGTGCGGTGTCTGGTCGCGAAGGTCGGGCTCGACGGTCACGACCGGGGCGCACACGTCATCGCCCGGGCGTTCCGCGACGCCGGCTTCGAGGTCGTCTACTCCGGGCTCCACCGGGCGCCGGAGGACATCGTCCAGGCGGCGGTCCAGGAGGACGTCGACGTCCTCGGGATCTCGATCCTCTCCGGCGCGCACAACACGCTGGTCCCGAAGGTGATCGAGGGACTGAAGGAGTACGACGCGTTCGACGACACCCTCGTCCTCGTCGGCGGGATCATCCCGGACGAGGACGAGGACGACCTGAAGGAACTGGGCGTCGCCGAGGTGTTCGGACCCGGGACCCCGATGGAGGAGACGATCGAGTTCATCCGGAGCAACGTCCCGGAGCGCGCGTAGATGGCCGGGCCGGACGCACCGGCGTTCGCGGACGCGCCGTCGCTCACCGACGCGGACGCCGCGCTCGTCGAGGACCTCCTCTCAGGGAGCCACCGCGCGCTCGCCCGGGTCATCACCAAGATCGAGAACCGAACGCCCGGGTACCGGGCGATCGTCTCCGCGCTCCACGAGCACACCGGCGGGGCGGACGTGATCGGGGTCACCGGCTCGCCGGGCGCCGGGAAGTCGACCCTCGTCGACAAGCTGGCGGCCGCCTACCGCGACCGCGGCGACACGGTCGGCGTGATCGCGGTCGACCCCTCCTCGCCGTACACCGGCGGGGCCGTCCTCGGCGACCGGATCCGGATGGGGTCGAACGTCGGCGACATGGACGTGTTCTTCCGCTCGATGAGCGCCCGCGGCCAGCTCGGCGGCCTCTCGACCGCGACCGCGGACGCCGTGAAGGCGCTCGACGCCTTCGGGAAGGACGTGGTCGTCTTAGAGACCGTCGGCGCCGGGCAGAACGAGGTCGACGTGGTCCGGACCGGGGACACGGTCGCCGTCCTGGTCCAGCCCGGCTCCGGCGACGACGTCCAGACGCTGAAGGCCGGCATCTTAGAGATCGGCGACGTGTTCGTCGTGAACAAGGCCGACATGGACGGCGCCCAGCGGACCGTCGCCGAGCTGGAGGAGATGGTCCACCGCCGCGAGGGGACGACGACGGCCCGCGACGCCGGCCACCACGGCGCGGCCTCGATGGCCTCGACCGGCGGCGCCGCGGGACAGCGCGACGGCGCCCGGTCGGGCGGTTCCGGGAGCGACGAGCCCGACGCGGACGACTCGGGGGGCGACGAGTCGTGGACGCCGGACGTGTTAGAGACCGTCGCGAACACCGGCGAGGGGGTCGAGGCGCTGATCGAGGCGTTCGACGCGCACGCGGCGTACCTCCGCGAGTCCGGCGAGATCGAGACGACCGAGCGCCGGCGGTACGCCGCGGAGATCCGCACGCTCGTGCGGGCGGACGTGGGAGGGCTCGCGACCGCCGAGATCGAGCGGCACGGCGGGATCGACCGCCTCGCGGAGCGGGTCCGCGACCGCGAGACCGACCCGTACGCGGTCGCGGAGGCGATCGTCGGACCGATCGCCGACTGCGTCGAGGAGGCGGCCGACCGGGACCGCGACGACTGACTGCGACGCCCCGCCGTCGCGGCCGCGGTCCGCCGGGCCGCGTCCCACGAGTATAAGTCGCCAGCGAACCAACAGTATTCCATGAAGCTCAGGAACCTCCTCGGCAGCGCCGTCCTCGGCGTCGGCGCGCTCGCCGCGCTCAACACCGGCCTCCGCTACGAGGGCGAGCTAGAGTCCCCGCTCGACGGCGACGACGGCGTCTTCCGCTGGCGCGGGATGGACGTCGCGTACACCGAGGCGGGCGACCCGGACGACCCGGACCTCGTCCTGCTCCACGGGATCAACGCCGCCGGCTCATCCGGCGAGTGGCGCGCGGTGTTCGGCGACCTCGCCGCCGACTACCACGTTATCGCGCCCGACTTCCCCGGGTACGGCCGGTCCGACCGGCCGCCGCTCCGCTACTCCGCGGCGCTGTACGAGGACTTCGTCCACGACTTCCTCGCCGCGTTCGACGAGCCCGCGGTGGTCGCCTCCTCGCTGTCGGCCGCGTACGCGGTCGCGGCGACCGACGGCGACGGCGAGGACGGCGTCGAGCTGCGCGGCTTCGTCGCCGTCTGTCCGACGGCGACCGCGGGCCCGAGCCCGGCGAAGGGGTGGCTCCGCGAACTGCTCCGCGCCCCCCTCGTCGGACGGGCGCTGTTCAACGCCATCACGGCGAAGCCGTCGATCCGCTACTTCAACGCCGACCACGGCTACGACGACCCCGCGAACCCGAGCGCCGAGTGGACCGACTACGAGTGGCGGACCACCCACGTCGAGAACGCCCGGTTCGCGCCCGCGTCGTTCGTCTCGGGGACGCTCAACAGCGAGGTCGACCTCGCGGCCGCGCTCGCCGACCTCGACGTGCCGCCGACGATCGTCTGGGGGCGCGAGGCGACGGTCAGCCCGCTCACCGAGGGCCGTGAGCTCGCCGACGCGGCCGACGCCCGCCTCGTCGTCTTCGACCGCGCGCGGCTGCTCCCGCACGTCGAACACCCGGACCGGTTCGTCGAGACGGTCGAGGAAGCGCTCGTCGCCGGCGCGACGGCGTAGCCCGGCGACGGTCCCGGTCGGCTACTCGTCGCGGCGCACGTACAGCGTCTTCTCGCAGGCCGCGTGGACCTCTCCCCCCTCGTCGACGAGCGAGACGAGGTACTCGCGGTCGGTCGACTCGCCCGGCCCGAGCGCCTCGCGGATCGCCGCCGTCTCCCGGGTGGAGAGGTCGAACTCCGCGTACAGCGTGTCGCGGCCGGGCTCGATGAACTCCAGCGCGGCCGACTTGTCCCAGACCGTGAAGCGGTCGCCGAGGACTCGCCGCAGCATCATCATGTACACCGGGTCGATCGCGCCGTAGATGCTGCCGCCGAAGACCGTCCCGACCGCGTTCCGGGTGCGCCAGTTGAGCGGGACGCGGATCCGGACGTAGCGCCAGTCGGCAGCGATGTGGTCCACGCGGGCGCCCGTCCCCCGGTACGCGGGCATGAGGTTGAACCCGAGGCGCCAGAGCCGCGTCCGACGGCTCTCCGCCGGGGGGTCCTCGCGTAAGGGTCGCGGGTCGGGGTCGCGGTCGACGCCGGTCGGGGAATCGCTCACGGCGATCCGCGACGGGCCGGCGACAAACCGGTGTCGGAACGGGCGACAACGCGCCCGGGGTTGTCGACGTTTACCGCTCGTTTACGCGGGTCTCATCGCGCGTGCCCGCGAGCGCTCGCCCTCGGTCCGTCCCGGTTCCGCGGCCCTCCTCGCGTAGGCGGCCCGAAACGGGTATCCCCGCGCGAGCGCAACCGGACACCGATGGAGTGCGACAAGTGCGGAGCCGACGCGATCCACCACGCCGCCTACTCCGGGGCGCACCTCTGCGGCGAGCACCTCCGGCTGTCGGTCGAGAAGCGCGTGAAGCGTCGGGTCCGCGAGGACGGTCTCCTCGACCCGGACGCGACGCCCGACGACCCCGACCGCTGGGTGATCGGCCTCTCCGGCGGGAAAGACAGCGTCGCCCTGACCCAGATCCTCGACGACGTGTTCGGGAAGGACCCCCGCGTGGAGATGCTCGCCCTGACGATCCACGAGGGCATCGAGGGGTACCGCGACGCGAGCGTCGACGCCTGCGTCGAATTGGCCGACGACCTCTCGATGCGCCACGAGCTGGTGTCGTACGAGGAGGAGTTCGACGTGCGGATGGACGACGTGGTCGAGGACGACCCGGAGAACATGGCGGCCTGCGCGTACTGCGGCGTGTTCCGCCGCGACCTCCTCGAAACGTACGCCGCCGAGTTCGACGCCGACAAGCTGCTCACCGGTCACAACCTCGACGACGAGGCGCAGACGGCGATGATGAACTTCCTCGAGGGCGACGTGCGACAGGTCGCGAAGCACTTCGACGCCTCGCTCGGCCCCTTCGACGAGCGCGCCGAGACCGACGCCTTCGTCCCGCGCGCCAAGCCCCTCCGCGACGTGCCGGAGAAGGAGGTCGCCCTGTACTGCCACGTCCGCGACCTCCCGACCCACATGGCCGAGTGCCCCCACGCCGAGGAGGCGTACCGCGGCGAGATCCAGTCGACGATCCACGCGTTAGAGGAGAACCACCCCGGCGCGCGCCACTCGATCATGGCCGGCTACGAGGAGCTGTCCGCGCTCGCGGCCGACGCCTACCGCGACGGGGACGGCGACGGCGAGAACCCCGACCTCGGCGAGTGCGAGCGCTGCGGCTCGCAGACGAGCCGCGGCGTCTGTCGGAAGTGCCGGCTGCTGGAGTCGCTCGAAGCGGTCTGACCGGACGCCTCTTCGCCGAACCGAGTCAAAAAAAGCGGTTAGCCGTCTGTCCTCCGGGGTGCGGCTCAGCGGATGACGTCGAGGCCGTTGTTCTTCTCGATGGGGTCGCTGCCGCCGTCGGACTCCCACGCGCCGCGGTCGGTGCCGCCGGAGACCGCCGCTTCGCCCCTGTCGCCCGCGGCGCTCGGGCTTCCGTTCGCCTCGGCGGCGCGCGAGCGCGAGTCGCCGAGTTCCTCGCCGTTGACGGCCGCGCGGGACTTGTCCGCCTGCTTCTGAGTGGAGGGACCGAGAACCTGCGCGCTCTGGACGCCCGTCATGATCGCCATGACGCGCACCTTGCCCTTGTACTCCTCCTGGATGCGGGCGCCCCAGATCACGTTGGCGCTCGCCTCCAGCCGCTCGGTGATGTTGTTCGCGATCCCCTCGGCCTCCTTCAGCGTGAGGTCGGGGCCGCCCGTGATGTGGACGAGCCCGCCCGAGGCGCCGCGGTAGTCGACGTCCAAGAGCGGGTGGTTCATCGCGTCGTTGACCACCTCTTGGGTCTTGTTCTTGTCCTGCGTCTCGCCGACGAGCATGACCGCCACGCCGCCCTGGTTCATGATCGTCGACATGTCCGCGTAGTCGAGGTTGATGAGGCTCGGCTGGGTGATCGTCTCCGAGATCCCCTTCACCGTCTCCGCGATGATCTGGTCCATCACGGAGAACGCCTTCCCGATCGGCAGGTTCGGAACGTAGTCGAGCAGGCGGTTGTTGTCGAGGACGATGATCGAGTCGGCCTCGTTGCGGAGGTCTTCGAGGCCCTCCTCGGCCTTCACCGTGCGGGCGCGCTCGACATTGAACGGCGTCGAGACCATCCCGACGACGATGGCGCCCTGCTCTTTGGCGATCTTCGAGACCACCGGCGCCGCGCCGGTGCCCGTGCCGCCGCCCATGCCGGCGGTGACGAAGACGAGGTCCGCGTCGCCGAGCACCTCTTTGATCGTGCCCTGGGCCATCTCGGTGGCGCGCTCGCCCATCTTGGGGTCGCCGCCGGCGCCGAGCCCCTGCGTGAGCGACTTGCCCACGAGGATCTTGGTGTCGGCCTCGATCATCTTGAGGTGCTGTTTGTCCGTGTTGATGGCGACGGTGTCGGCGCCGTCGACGCCGATGTTGTACAGTCGGTTGACCGTGTTGTTCCCGGCGCCGCCGGCACCGACGATGACGATTCGGGGGTCACCGAACTCGTCGTCGTCCATGTCGACGTCCATGTCGCGCTTCTCCGCTTCCGCGTTGTCGAGGGCGTCCTGAACGAGATCTTGCATCAGTCTACACCTTCGCCCAGCTGCGGTTGCGGCCGCGCTCGTCGCGCTCGCCGTCCTGTTCGTTCAACATGTCGCGGACGGCCGACCGGATCGCCTCGCTCCGGTTCGGGAACTCGCCCGTCTCCACCATCTGTTCGACCTCGTCGATCTGCTGTTTCGGGATTCGTAGTGTCACACGCTCCATTGTTATTCCCCCGGTAAGACGGCGACCACGCGACGCGTGTGTCTTACAGCGCGAGACCGCCCGAAACCGGGGTATCACCCCGACCGGACGGACACTGTAAGACGACCGTCTTACGCAACTCGTATCTCCGAGGCTACCATTATAAAACTATCGGAGGTTGTAAGACAATCTGCCGGTGAACAGGCCTCAGCGTATGCGCGAGGTCTTACGCCGGCTACTGATCGTTCAACACGTCCGCCGCCGGCGTCCGACGCCCGCACCCGGGGCAGAACGCCCAGTCGGTCCGGAGTTCGTCGCCGCACTCGCAGAAGGCCCTGTGCGACTGCTTTTCGCCGCAGTTCGGGCAGTACACGTGTTCGGACGGGACGATATCTCCGCAGCCGCCGCAGGCGTTCTCGCGCGTCTTCGCGCCCGGGTCCGTCTTACGCGCCGCCGGCTCCGCGTCGCCGGCCGTCTCACGGGTTACACGCACGTCGTCGTCCCGGTCGTCGGACTCGGTCCCCGGCGCGTCGAGGGTGACGTTTACGTTGATGTCGCCCGGCGTTCCGGCCGCGTACGCCGGTGCCGCGGCACCGTCGAGCGCGGCGTCGAGCCGCTCCGCGATCAGGTCGTCGACGCGGTCCGCGAGGGCGTCGTCGACGCTCCCGGCCGACGCGTCCGACGCGTCGGGCTCGTCTCCCGTCCCGTCGAGGTGGGTCCGGAGCGCCTCCCGCATCACCTCGCTCTTGGAGGCGTCACACGCTTCCAGCCGGTCGACGAGGTCGTCGTCCGCCCGGAAGGTGATCTTGCTCATACCGAACGTGTATCCTCGGTCAGTACAAGTATCTTCCCCCGGCGTCTGACACGTTTCACGGCGTCGAAACGTTCGCCGCTCGCCGGCCGAATCGAGCGACCGCCCGCCGAATCGTGTGGTTTGGTCACACGTGTGTCTGACGCAGATTTATACGCGTCGCGCGAGCATGCGTGTGTATATGAGTAACCGCGTCGAGGACCTCGAACGGCAGGTCGCGGAGCTACAGGCGGCGGTCAACGGGCTCACCGAGGAGCTCGTCGAGATGAAAGAGCGCGTCCGACAGCTGGAAGACGAGCGGTCGGTCGCGGTCGAGGCCGACGCCGCGGGCGCGGCGGCCGGCTCCGAGGCGAGCGCGGCCGGCGACGCGACGGACGACGAGCCCGCTGCCGACGACGCCGGGCGGGCCGGGGCCGGCGGCGAGCGGACGACGCACTCCGACGACCACGTCGACGTCTTCGAGTCCGTCGAGGAGTCGTCCGACGGCGCGGACGAGGCGGCCCCCGCCGACGCGGCCGAGGGAGACGACGTCATCGTCCCCGAGCAGTCGGCGACGACCCCCGACGCCGAGGAGAGCGCCGAGGACGACGAGGGCGAGTCGAGCGAAGGCGACGACATCATCGTCGCGTAAGCGGTCGCCTCCGACCCCATGCACATCACTGAAGTCGTTCTGGACGGGTTCAAGAGCTTCGGGCGTACGACGCGGATCCCCTTCTACGAGGACTTCACCGTCGTCACCGGGCCGAACGGCTCCGGGAAGTCGAACATCATCGACGGCGTGCTGTTCGCGCTCGGCCTCGCCCGCACCCGCGGGATCCGCGCCAAGAAGCTCACCGACCTCATCTACAACCCCGGCCACGACGACGGCGAGGCCGCGGACGGCCCGAACGAGGCCTCCGTCACGGTCGTGCTCTCCAACGAGGACGGCACCCTCGACCGCTCGCAGGTCGTCTCCGCGGCCGGCACGGAGAACGTCGGCGACGTCTCCGAGATCACGATCAAGCGCCGCGTGAAGGAGACCGAGGACAACTACTACTCGTACTACTACCTCAACGGGCGGTCGGTGAACCTCTCGGACGTCCAGGACCTGCTCGCGAGTGCGGGCGTGACGCCGGAGGGGTACAACGTGGTGATGCAGGGCGACGTCACCGAGATCATCAACATGACTCCCTACCAGCGGCGGGGGATCGTCGACGAGATCGCGGGCGTCGCGGAGTTCGACGAGAAGAAGGAGGCCGCCTACGAGGAGCTGGACACGGTCGAGGACCGGATCGGCGAGGCGGACCTCCGCATCGGCGAGAAGCAGGACCGGCTCGACCAGCTCGCCGACGAGCGCGAGACCGCCCTCCAGTACCAGGAGCTCCGCGACGAGTTAGCGGAGTACCGCGGGTTCCGGAAGGCCTCGGAGCTCGAAGAGAAGCGCGAGGCGCTCGCGGACGTGGAGGGCGACATCGACGCGGCGGAGGCCGACCTCGCCGAGCTCCGCGAGGAGCTCGACGCCAGGCAGGGGAAGCTCACCCGCCTCGAAGAGGACCTCGCGGACCTCAACCACGAGATCGAGACGAAGGGCGAGGAGGAACAGATCGAGATCCGCTCGGAGATCGAAGAGATCAAAGGCGAGGTCTCGCGGCTGGAAGACCGGATCGAGTCGGCCGAGTCGCGCGCGGAGTCGGCGGAGAACGACCGCCGGCAGGCGTTCGTCCAGATCGACCGGAAAGAGGAGAAGATCGAGGAGCTCGACGCGGAGATCCGCGAAACGAAGGTGGAGAAGGCGTCGGTGAAGTCGGAGCTGGCGACGAAGCGGTCCGAGCTCGCGGACGTCGAGGCCGAGATCGAGGGCGCCGACACGGAGTTCGACGAGCTGAAGGCCGAGCTGGCGGAGAAGAAGGAGGCGGTCGAGTCGCTCCGCGAGGAGAAAAACGAGACGCAACGCGAGAAGGACCGGCTGCTCGACGAGGCGCGCCGCCGCTCGAACGCGGTGAGCGAGGCCCGCGAGGAGCTGGAGGACGCCCGCGAGTCGATCCCGGAGCACAAGGCGCGGATCTCCGAGCTGAAAGGCGAGCTCGACAAGGCCGAGAAGAACGAGGCGACCATCGAGGACGCGGTCGCGGACCTGTTCGCCGAGAAGGCCGAGACGGAGGAGCGACTGGGGGAGATCGAAGACACCCTCCGGGAGAAGCAGAACGAGTACGCCAAGCTGGAGGCGGCCGCCGACGAGCGCGGCGACGCCTCCTGGCCGCGGGCGGTCACCGAGGTGAAGAACGGCGGCATCGACGGCGTCCACGGCGCGGTCGGCGAGCTCGGCTCGGTCGCGGCCGAGTACGCCGAGGCCTGCGAGACCGCCGCCGGCGGGCGGCTGGCGAACGTCGTCGTCGACGACGACGGCGTCGGCTCGACCTGTATCGACTACCTGAAACGGCGCAACGCGGGCCGGGCGACGTTCCTCCCGATCACGAAGATGGACGACCGGAGCCTCCCGCGGAAGCCGTCGGTGCCGGGCGTCGTCGACTTCGCGCGGAACCTCGTCGACTACGACGCGGAGTACGAGTCGATCTTCTCGTACGTGCTCGGCTCGACGCTCGTCGTCGAGGACATGGCGACCGCCCGCGACCTGATGGGCGACTACCGGATGGTCACCCTCGACGGCGACCTCGTCGAGAAGTCGGGGGCGATGACGGGCGGCTCCGGCGGCGGCTCCCGCTACTCGTTCACGAAGTCCGGCGGCGGCAAACTGGAGCGGCTCGCGACGGAGATATCCGAGCTCGAAGACGAGCGGCAGTCGGTCCAGTCGGAGATCGACGCGCTTGACGACGACATCGCGGACGCGCGCGACCGGAAGGCCGACGCGGCCGAGCGCGTCCGGTCGCTGGAGGCCGACGTCGAGCGCGCCGAGGACGACCTCGCCGAGGCGGAAGCCCGGATCGAGGAGTTGGAGGACGAACTCGAGGAGTTGGAGGCGGAACGCGAGTCCGTCGACGAGCAGATGACGGCGTTAGACGAGGAGCTCGCGGAGACGGACGCGGCGATCGACGATCTCGAAGCCGAGATCGACGACATCGAGACCGAGCTCGCCGACTCGAAGATCCCGGAGCTCTCCGAGCGCGCCGACGAGATCCGCGCGGAGATCGATGAGCTCGAAGACCGGATGGACTCGCTCGACGGGCGGATCAACGAGCTGGAGTTGGAGAAGGGGTACGCCGAGGACGCCTTGGACGACCTCCACGACGACGTCGAGGAGGCGCAGAACGCGAAGGCGGAGGCCGAGGAGGCGATCGCCGACCACGAGGCCGCCATCGAGGAGAAGGAGGCGGAGCTGGCCGAGAAGAAGGAGGCGATCGCCGACCTCGAAGCGGAGCTCACGGAGCTGAAAGAAGAGCGCGAGGAGCTCCGCGAGGAGATCCGCGAGGCGACCCGGAAGCGAGACGAGCAGCGCTCGCTCGTCTCCGAGGCGGAGTCGGACCTGTCGGACCTCACGGACCGCCGCGACCGCTTGGAGTGGGAGATCGACGAGCTGGAGTCGCAGGTCGGCGACTACGACGCCGACGAGATCCCCGACCTCAACGAGGTGGAGTCGCGGATCGAGGCGATCGAGAGGGAGATGGAGGCGTTAGAGCCCGTGAACATGCTCGCGATAGACGAGTACGACGAGGTCCAGGCGGCGCTCGACGAACTTCAGGAGCGCCGGGACGTGCTCGTCGAGGAGCGCGACGCCATCGAGGAGCGAATCGAGGGGTACGAGGCGGCCAAGAAGGAGACGTTCATGCAGACGTTCGAGTCGATCAACGACCACTTCCGGGACATCTTCGCGCGGCTCTCGGCCGGGACGGGCGAGCTCGTCTTGGAGAACCCCGAAGACCCCTTCGAGGAGGGGTTGACGATGAAGGCCCAGCCTGCGGACAAGCCGGTCCAGCGGCTCGACGCGATGAGCGGCGGCGAGAAGTCGCTGACCGCGCTCTCCTTCATCTTCGCCGTCCAGCGGCACAACCCCGCGCCGTTCTACGCGCTCGACGAGATCGACGCCTTCCTCGACGCGGTCAACGCCGAGCGCGTCGGCGAGATGATCGAGGAGCTGGCCGAGGACGCCCAGTTCGTCGTCGTCGGCCACCGCTCGGCGCTGTTGGAGCGCTCCGACCGCGCCATCGGCGTCACGATGCAGGGCGACAACCTCTCGGCGGTGACCGGGATGCAGTTCGGCGACGACGCGGACGAGGAGGAGGTGAGCGCGGATGACTGACGACGGCGTCCCCGACCTCGACCTGACGAGCGAGCGCGACGGCGCCGACCCGTTCGCCGACGACGCCCCAAGCGGCGACGGGACCGCGTCGGACGCCGGTTCCGAGTTCTCCGACAGTTCCGACTCGGCGGACCGACCCGCGTCGACGGCGGCCGACCCCGGGTCGGACGTGACCGACATCTCGCCCCCGGACGAGACCGACGAGGACGAGGTCGAGCCCGTCGAGCTGCTCGTCCAACTGGCCGAGGAGGGCGAGATCGAGCCGTGGGACATCGACATCGTCCGGGTGACGGACGCCTTTCTCGAGAAGCTCGACGAGACGGACCTCCGGACGACGGGGCGGGCGCTGTTCTACGCCAGCGTCCTGCTGCGCATGAAAAGCGACGGCATGCTGGCGGACGACGACGAGGACGAGGAGCCCGAGCCGGAGCCGTGGGAGGCCGCGATGGAGGGCGGCGCGCCCGACCCGGCCGCGGACGGGTTCGACCCGGTCGACAAGCTGGAAGCGGAGATCGACCGCCGGCTCGACCGCAAGAACACCCGGGGCTCGCCGGAGACGCTCGACGAGCTGGTCCGCGAGCTCCGCGAGGCCGAGCGCGGCTCCTGGTGGAAGGACTCCCGCGAGTACGACACCTCGGAGTCGCCGCACGGCCACGCCCGCGGCACGCAGACGCTCGACTACCACGCGGACGACGAGTTCCGACAGGACGGGGAGCCGACTGCCGGAGAGGCGACCGACCGCACCCACGACGAGGACATCGAGGAGGTCATCGTGGAGATCGACAACGCCCTCCGCACCCGCTTCGACCGCGGGCGCACGGAGGTGCTGTTCGCGGAGATCGAGACCGCCGGCGGCCGCCCGTTCATGACGTACCTCGCGCTGCTGTTCATGGCCCACCGCGGCTCGGTCCGGCTCCAGCAGGACGACCTGTTCGGCGACCTGTGGGTGAAGGACCCGGCGGCGATGACCGGCGAATCGGAAGCGATCGCGGACTAAGTTACCGGCGGACCGCTCGGTCTCACCGGTTCCGAGTCGCGAGAGATAGCGTTCCGACACGCTCTTGTCGATCTCGCGACACACACCGGTAGTGATCTCGTTCGCGACCGCGAACCCCGCGCTCGCTGCCGTCGTCGCGGCGCTGTGGATCGCGCTCCTGCTGTACGGCGCCTCGGCGCTCTGGTGGCTCTTCGAAGCGACGGTGCTCGCTCGCGGCGGTCGCGTCGACCCCGACGAGGTCGAGTGGGGGTACGACGACATCCAGGTCCGGATCCTGACGATCGACGCCGAGGAGGTGGTACAGGCGACCGTCAACGCGGTCCCGCAGGCGCTTGACGACGTGCGCGTGATCGCCGAGAAGCCGATCGACGTCGAGGGCGCGGACGTCCACGTGGTCCCCGAGGAGTTCGAGTGCGACGCGACGAACAAGGGGCGCGCCGTCGAGTGGGCCCGCCGGGTGGTGCCGTGCGATCGCGAGTACGTCCTCTACCTGGACGAGGACACGATCATGGCCGGCTTCGAGGGGCTACCGGACGCCGACGTGGTCCAGTTCACCGAGAAGCCATTGTACACCGGCTCACGGGTCGCGTACCTGAGCGAAATCTTCCGCGTCGGCTACCAGTACGAGCAGTTCGCGTTTCACAGGCTCCGCTACCCGCTGTACGCGTGGGGCGGCGGGGTCGCGGTTCGGCACTCGCTAGAGCAGTCGATCACGTGGGACGTCGCGACCATCACCGAGGACACGAACTCCATCTGGCGGGCCGCGGACCAGCTCGGCGTCTCCTTCGCCGTGCTCGACGTGCGCTTTCGGAACCAGGCGCCGCCGTCGCTGCGCGCGATGGCCAAGCAGCGCCGCCGGTGGATCTCGGGGACGCGCGCCGACGGCGGCCTGCTCCCACTCAGGTACCGACCGGTGTATTACACGCGGGTCATCGCGTGGTCGCTCTCCCCGCTGGTGCCGCTCCTCGTCTTCGCGTCGCTCGTCTTCCCCGGCACCGCGCCCGGCATGGAGTGGTACCGCACTGCGTCACTGGCGCTTTTCGGGATCCTGTTCGTCTACACGCTCGTCGGCGCGGCCGCGTACGACAAGCATCCCCTCACGTGGCCGATCTACCTCCTCTTGACGCCGCTCGCCTTCCTCACGCACTCGGCCGGCGCGCTGTGGGGACTCGTCTCGCCGGTGACGACGTTCGAGGTGACCGAGAAGGTGACGCCGGACGCGGTCGAGCGGGTTCACGAGTCGATGGAACCGGGGACGGTCACCGACCACGACGGCTCCGAACGACTGGTCCGAGAGTCCGACGAGGAGCTCACGTTCGACGTGTTCAACGACTGATACGTGGTTAGAGCGATTTTCGTCGATACGTAGTTGCCTCCGCAGAGAAAACGTCCAAAATCTCAGTTGCTCGTTTATAAATAGCCACTACTAGATCGACGGCCGACACCTCCAAAGTCCTAGCCGTGAGGCGGGCGTACGTTCGCTGCGCTCCTCACTCGGTCGCTGACTTCGTTCGCTCCCTCGCTACGGTGCTTGCGTCGCCTGCGCCCGCCTCACGGCTGGGGCTTTGAGTTCCACCCGGCCGCCCCGCACCGAAGCCTCGCGCATCCCCAGCCTCGTCAGTCGCCTCCGCTTCGCTCCGGCGACTGACTCCCTCGCACGCGCTCCTCACGCCCTTCGGGCGTTCGGAGGCGCGCGCCGCCGCACCGCAGATCCGTTTATAAGTACTCGCCCAGCAGCGGCTCCACGCGCTCCGTCGTCTCCTCCGGGATCGCCTCGGTCGGCGTGTTGACAGTGCCTTCGAGCGCGGTGTGCGCCTCGCACTCTAGGTCCTCGGGGAGCGTCCGCACCGCCTCCTCGACGGCGGCCTTGATCGCTTTCTGATTCTTCTCGGCGTTTTCGAGCACCTCTTCGAGCGTCACCTCGCTGTCCGCTTTCCAGACGTCGTAGTCGGTGACGCCGGCGATCGTCGCGTACGCGATCTCGGCCTCCCGGGCCAGCTTCGCCTCCGGGATCGCGGTCATGCCGACGAGGTCCCACCCCTGCGACTTGTAGAACTCCGACTCCGCGCGCGTCGAGTACTGCGGCCCCTCGATGCAGACGTAGGTGCCGCCCTTCACCACGCCGGTATCCTCGGGCGCGGCCGACTCCGCGGCCTCGGTGAGGTGGTCGACGAGCTCTGGACTGTACGGGTCCGCGAACGGCTGGTGGACGACGACGCCGTCGCCGTAGAAGGAGAGGTCCCGGTGTTTCGTCCGGTCGTAGATCTGGTCCGGGACGACGAGCGTCCCCGGCTCTAGCTCCTCTTTCAGGCTCCCGACCGCGTTGGACGCGAAGACGTGCGTGACGCCGGCCTGCTTCAGCGCGTACATGTTGGCGCGGTACGGGAGGTCGGTCGGCGAGACGCCGTGGTTCGAGCCGTGACGCGGGAGGAACGCGACCTCGCGGCCCGTGTCGCCGAACTCGCCGATCGTCACCGCGTCGCTCGGCTCGCCGTACGGCGTGTCGAACTCGACCTCGCGCACGTCGTCGAGCGGGAGCGCCTCGTAGATGCCGCTGCCGCCGATGAATCCGATGGTGCCCATACCCTGAGTGCGCCCGCTCGCTACTTATATGACGTGAACCCGTCCGACGCCGGCCCGTCGACGCGGCTCACAGCAGCCAGCGCACCGCCGCGAGCGCGACCGCGCTCACGGCGAGCAGGTGGACCAGCACCGCGCCCACGGGCGCGGCGCCCACCGCGCGCATGTCGCCGATCCGGATCGAGAGCCCGAGGCCGACGAACGCCAGCGCGAACAGCGCGTCCGAGACGCGCCCGATCGACGCCAGCGCGGCCGGCGAGAGCAGCCCGCTGTTTGCGACCGCCGCGACGATCAGGAAGCCGAGCAGGAACTTCGGGAACTCCGCCCACAGCCGCCGCACGCCCGGATCGGCCGCGGAGCGCGCCGTGTACGCGACCGAGTACGCGACCGCGACCCCGCCCAGCAGCGAGTTCCGCGCCAGCTTCGTCACCGTCGCCCACTGGCCCGCCTCGGGGGAGTAGGCGAACCCCGCGGCCGCGACGGGGCCGGTCGAGAACATGCTCACCCCCGCCCAGACGCCGAACTGTCGGCCCGTGAGGCCGAGCCACTCGCCCGCGAGCGGGAACGCGACGAGGGTCGCGGCGTCGAACAGCAGGATCGTCGCGGCCGCGAAGGTGATCGCGGCGCCGCGCGCGTCCAGCACCCTCCCGATCGCGACGACCGCGGAGACGCCGCAGACGCTCGCGCCCGCGGCCAGGAGCGACGAGGTGGGCGACCCGATCCGGAAGAGGCCGCGCGCGACGGCCTCGGCGAACAGGAGCCCGCCGGCGACGACCGCCACCACGAGGCCGAGGACCCGCGGGCCGGCGGCCAGGAACTCCTCGACCGCGACCGCGGCGCCGAGCAGCACGATCCCGGTCTCCAGGAACAGCTTGTCGACGCCGACCCCCGGCTCCGCGACCGCGGGGATCCCGACGGTGTTCCCGACCCCGACGCCGAGCGCGACGGCGACGACGAGCGGCTGGAGGCCGGGCACCGCGTCCGCGACGAGCGTCGCCGCGACCGCGCCCCCCGCGAGCAGCGCGAGGCCGGGCAGGTACGCCCGGACCGCCTCGACGACCCCCGTCACAGCACCTGGCCGACGAGGTGCGCGGCGACGATCCCGAGCCCCAGCGCGAGCGCCTGCCAGCCGCGGTCGAGCGCGGTCCAGCGGTCGACGAGCGAGGGGCCGGCCGCGCCGGCGTCGCCCGCTCCCGCGTCCGTCCCGTCGGCGGCGTCCGATACCATACCCGTGGCTCGGCGCGCTCGCATTTATGCCGTGTGACTCGGGGCGTTCTCCGAGGGTGGGACCCGGACGGCCGTCGCTCGACCGGCGACCGAAAGAGGCACGGCGCGGGAGGGTGTGGTGACCACAATCGATGCCCACCACGCAGATCAAAGACTCCGTCCACGGCTACATCGAGCTGCCGGACGCGCTCGTCGAGGGCGTCGTCGACACGCGACCGTTCCAGCGGCTGCGGTACGTCCGCCAGCTCTCTGCGACCCACTTGGTGTACCCGGGCGCGAACCACACCCGGTTCGAGCACTCGCTCGGCGTCTACCACCTCGGACGGACCGTCTTCGAGAACCTCCGCCGCCAGTCATACTTCACCCGCGACGCGGCCGTCGAGGAGCTAGAGGAGATACAGCGGACACTGTCGTGCGCCTGCCTGCTCCACGACGTGGGGCACCCGCCGTTCTCGCACCTCTCCGAGGGGTTCCTCGACGAGGGCGTCCTCCGGGAGCGCGTCGCGGAGACCGGCCTCGTCGACGCCTTCGACCGGGCCGGCGTCGGCGGCGCGCCGCTCCGCTCGGCGAACCCCCACGAGCTGCTCGGCTGCGTGGTTATCGTCGAGGAGTACGGCGACGCCCTCCGCGCGTTCGACGTGGACCCATTCGAGGTGTGCGCGTACGTCCTCGGGTACAGCCTCGCGTACGAGCGGGGCGAGCCGTGGCAGTACGGGGTCGGCGCGCAGCTGCTCCACTCCCCCGTCGACGTGGACCGGCTGGACTACATCACTCGCGACAACGAGATGACCGGCGCGGGCGTGTTGAGCTTCGACGTCGAGCGCATGGTCGACGCCTACACCGCCCACCCGGAAGCGGGCCTCGCCCTCTCGGAGAAGGCGCTGTCGACCATCGGCAACTACCTCGAAGGCCGGATCGCGCTGTACATGTGGGTCACCCAGCACCACAAGTCGGTGTACGCGAACCGGCTGCTCCAGGCGATGCTCGGCGAGTACGAGCGCGTCACCGGCGAGAGCCCCGTGACGGTGGACGGCATCATCGACCGCGAACTCGACGACAACGCGGTGCTCGAACGGCTCCGGGTCGCGGCCCGCGAGCACCCCGACTCGACGCTCGCGTCGATGTACGACCGCTTCCGCGGGCGGCGCTTCCCCGCCACCTGCTGGAAACACCGGATCGCGCTCGCCGACCGGATCGGCGGCGACATCGGCGACGACCTCCCGGTGGACGGCGACCCGCTCGACGAGTTCACCGCGTGGCTCACGGCCGGCGACGACCGCTTGGAGCGGCTCCTCGCCGACGCCCTCGACGTGCCGGTCCACGAGGTGTGGATCGACCGCTCGTACGTCCCCGCATACGACCCCGACGAGCTGGAGGACATCCCCATCGCGTACGGCGGCACGACGCGGTCGGTCGCGGACTGGGGGCTCTACGGCGACAGAGCGTTCGACGTGCCGATCCCCTTCGTCTTCGTCCCCGACGGGACGAAGCGGCGGGCGATCCGCGTGCTCCGAGAGGCGTTCGAGCGGGAGGTCGCGGCGGACGAGGCGGCGTGAGTCGGCGTTCGATCGTTCGGAGAAAGGTTCGGATCGGGGGCCGGTCGGATCAGTCGTCGGCTTCGGCGGGAACGGGGCCCTCGGCGTCGTCGGCCTCGGCGTCGGACTCCCCGTCGGCCCGCGGGAAGTTCTCGATGGTCGCGTCGCGGAAGGCGGACTCGTCGAACTCGTAGTCGCCCTCGAAGAAGCCGAGGACGGTCTCGACGTCGGTCATCGCGTTCTTCAGCGCGGTCGACGCGCCCGGGGAGGGCGTGATGTTGAACAGGATGCCGTCCTCGACGATCTTCGCTTCGCCCATGTCCAGTTCCCTGCTCTCGGTGTCGACGATCTGGGGGCGCACGCCGCCGTACCCCTTCGCGCGGTCGATGTCGTCGACGTCGACGCTCGGCACGACCTTCCGGACGTTCGGCAGGAACGCGCGCTTCCCGACGCCGGGGAGGTCGTACACGAGGTTGCGGACGACGTACGGGAAGAGGATCCTGTCCGAGAGGATGTTGACGTAGCTCAGCACGGAGTCGGGGTTGAACCCGAACACGTCGACGAAGTCGCTCACCGTCGAGAGGTGGCCGCGCTCCAAGGCGGGCACGAGCTTCGCCGTCGGGCCGAACCGGGTGACGCTCCCGTCGTGGACGTCGGCGTCGCCGTGGACCGCCGCGAACGGGAGCTTCTTCATTTGGAGCGTGTACACCTTCCCGTTCAGCAGGTCGTCGGCGAGGAAGAAGCTCCCCGCGACGGGCAAAAGCGACATCCCCTCGCCGTACCCCATCTCCTTGGCGAACTGGAGGCTGTGCGAGCCGGCGGCGACGACGACCGCCTCGGCGTCGAACGCGCCGTCGTCGGTGTCGACGCGGAAGCCGTCGCCCCGCTCGTCGACGCCGGTCACGGTCGTCCCGAGGTGGACGGAGACGGCGTCCTCCTCGCGGGCGGCCTCGACGAACGACTCGGCGACCGCGCCGTAGTCGACGACGTAGCCGTCGGGCGTCTGGAGCGCCTTCAGCTCGATGCCGGGGTCGCGCCCCTCGACGACCTTCGGCTCCAGCTCGGCGATCTCCTCGCGGCCGATCTCGCGGAGCTTCGGGAACAGGTCGCCGAACCCCTCCTCGCGGTAGCGCTCCTCCAGCTTGGCGACCTCCTCGTCGCCCACGCCGAGGACCATCTTGCTCCGCTTGCTGTGCATCTCGCGGTCGGGGTCCGCCCCTTCGAGGTACCCCGCGAGCAACTCGGCGCCCTCCTTGACCTCCTCGGCCTTCTCCAGGGTGTAGTTCGTCTCGATGTCCCCGAAGTGGAGGGTCTGGGAGTTGTTCGTCCGGTGTGAGTTGATCGCCGCGATCTCCCGTTCCTTCTCGATCAGCGTGACGTCCTCGACGTCGGTGAACTTCGCCACCGTGTACAGAAGCGACGCCCCGCTTATCCCGCCGCCGACGATTACGAGATCGGTGTCAGACATGCGTGGTGAAAGCTCACCTCGCGAGACGCCCTCCCCCGTTAACCCTTTTACCATCCTCGCGCGAAATCGCGGGGTAGAGCCCCTACGAACGTCTATCTCGAAAACGACGATCGTCGAACAGCTGTCGGCGCCGCGGTTCGGGCCCCTCCCGAGTTACCCGTCGCGCGCGGCGCGGTACCGCTCGCGGACCGCCGCGAACAGTTCCCTCCCGGCCTCGGTCCGGAGCCGCGGCTCGGCCGTCGCGAAGAACTCGTCGAGACCGTCGTACTCGCGGAACGCGTCGGGCTCGCCCCGCTCCGGGTCGTACCGGTCGTCCCGCTCGTACAGCAGGGCCTGGAGACAGACGTCGAGCAGGTCGCACTCCTTGACGAGGACCGCTTCCGGCGACTCGCGGGCCTCGTACGCCTCCCAGGCGTCGGCAACGCGTTCGGGGAGCGGGCCGGCGAGGTCCGACATCGCCTCGCGCTCCGCCGCCGCCTTCGCCCCGCGGTCGACCGCGTCCGCGGTCGAGTCGGCCCGGGTCGCCACGTCGCCCGTCTCCGCCTCCGCGACGTCGTGGACGACGGCGAGCCGGAGCGCGCGGTCGAGGTCGACGCCCGGGAGGTCCTCGCGAAACCGATCGCCGAGGGTCACGACGAGGTAGGCGACCCCCCACGAGTGGGCGGCGACCGACTTGGGCGCGTCGACCCCGCGGAGCTGCCAGCCCGTGCGCCGCTCGTCTTTCAGGTCGTAGGCGGCGAGGACGGCGTCGAACGCCCGTTCAGCGTCCGCGTCGCGCTGTTCGTCGGCCATCGCTCCGGGCCGCTACTCGGCGAGCGCCCAGCTGTCGTCGCCGACGGGCTCGGCCACGTCCCGGCGGACCATCTCGTCGATGACCTCGTCGAGGCGGTCGGGCTGGGCGACCTCCATCTCGATCCGGCCGATGCCGTGGTACTCCTCCAAGTAGTGACGCAGGTCCTCCCGCGAGAACGCCGACTCGTCGGCGCGCTCCATCGCGCCCTCGGTGAGGTCGATCATGTCTTCGAGGAAGTTCCACGGGTAGACGACCCACGTCCACTGTTCGAGCCGCTCGCCCACGAAGTCGGGCTGGAACTCGGAGGTGCCCAGGAGCTGGAGCGTCGCGGTGCGGATCTCGGCCGCGTTCCGGTCGTCGACGTACTCCTCGGCGCGGCGGATCGAGCCGCCCGTGTCGGCGATGTCGTCGATGATGAGGACGTTCTTCCCCTCGACGCTCCCTTCCGGCATCGGGTAACGGATCTGGGGCTCGCCGCTCTTCTCGGCGGTGCCCACGTAGTGTTCCATCTTGAGGCTCGTGAGGTCGTTGAGCCCGAGGAAGTCGCAGACGCAGCGGCCCGCGAACCAGCCGCCGCGGGCCAGTGCGACCACCATGTCCGGCTCGAAGTCGGCCCGCTTCACCGCGTCGGAGACGTTGCGGCAGAGCCCGTAGATGTACTCCCAGTTGGTGAGCGTGCAGTCGAAGTCGTCCGGGAGGTCGCTCATACGACCGTACCTGCCACCCGCGCGCTGATAAGGGTTTAGCTCCGGTGTCGCGGGCCTCACCGCAGCGCCGAGATCAGCGCGATACCGCCGGCCAAAAGCAGCGCGAGCGCGGCCACGGGCTGGCCGCCGCCGACCGCGAGGGAGACGCCGTAGACGAGCCCGGCCGCGAGCGCGCCGACGAGCAGGCTCAGCCCCGCGTGGACCGCGACGTTGCGCCGGACCCGCGCGCCCCGGCCGACCTGTTCGCCGAGGCCGACGCCGTGGTCGGCCACGTCCCACGCGACCGCCAGCCCGACGGCGGCGACGAGCAGCGGCTCGGCGGTCGCGCCGCGGTACCCGGCGACCGCGAGCCCGACCACGCCGACGGCTGCGCCCCACGTGAGGACCCGCGTCGACCGCCGGAGCGAACCGCCGAGGAACCCGAGCGCGGCGACGCCGAGCAGCGCGCCGCCGACCGGACTCGCGACCAGCCCCGCGGTCGCGGCGACACCCGCGGCCGCGAGGCTCGCGACGACCGCGACCGTCGGCGACCGCGCGTCCGTCTCGTGGAAGTCGCCGTGCGCGTCGTCACCGGTCGGTCGGACCGCCGAACCGTCGCCGCTCATCGCGACCACCGCCTCGTCGCGGCCGCGACGGCGACCGGGAAGGAGTCGTCGCCCCACTCCACCGCGCGGATCCCTCCCGACCGGAGCGACCGCAGCCGCTGGCGCCGCTCGAAGGTCGTCAGCCGCTGGCCGACCGTTCCGGTCGCGGTGGGGTCCGGCGAGAGGACCGTCACGAGGTGCCCGTGCGCGTCGATCCGGCGGGCGAGCGTCGCCGCGGTGTCGTCGACGAGCGGCGTGAAGAACAGCACCTGCGCGTCGGCCGGGAGCCGCCGCCGGAACCGCCGGAGCCACAGCGACCGGTAGAACCGCTCGTCGCTCGGCGTCGGCGCCAGCGCCGGGGCGGTCGCCAGCGTCTCCCGCCCGCGAGCGGCGTGGACGGTCCCGCTGCCGGGCGGGAGCCAGCAGTCCATCGGCGACAGCGCCGCGATGCCGACCCGGTCGCCGCCGTCGAGGAGCGCCGAGAACGCCTGGCCGGCGGCCGCGACGCTCGCCTCCACCGCGGTCTCGGCGTCGGGGTCGGACGCGGCGTACGCGGACTCGCGGGCGTCGACGAGCAGCACGACGGTGGCCGAGCGCTCCTCGCGCAGTTCGACGGTCGACAGCTCGCCCGTCCGCGCCCGGCGGTTCCAGTCGATCCGCTTGAGCGGGTCGCCCCGGCGGTACTCCCGGGTCGCGTGGAACTCGACGCCGGCGCCGCCCACGTCGGTCGGGACCCGCCCGTGGTGGACGGTCGTCAGCCCGCGGAGGGGGAGGTCCCCGCCGGCGGCCAGTTCGGGGGTACAGGCGATTGCGGTCGGCGCGTCGAGGGCCGTCGCTCGCTCGCGGGCGCCCGCGGCGTCGCGCGTGACCGCGGTCATCGGCTCCCACTCGTGGTCGCCCCGGGCCGCGCGCACCGTGTACTCGAACGTCACCGCGGCCCCGGGCCGCAGCGCCGTGGCGACCCGCGCGGGGCCCTCGGCGACGGCCAGCCCCGGCGGGACGCCGTCGACGAGGCGGAGGTCCGGGAGCGGCGCCTCCCCGACGTTCTCCGCGCGGACCGTCACGCGCACCTCGTCGCCGGGCGCCGGGGCCTCGTCGCTCACCGTCCGGGTGACCGCGAGCGTCGGCGTCGGGGCCTCCCCGGCCCGGGCGTACACGGCGTAGCCGACCCCGACCGCGCCGGCGAGCACCAGCGACGACTGGCGGACGAGCACGCCCAGGCCGACGAGGGCCAGCGCCGCCCCGGCGATCCCCAGCCAGCGGTCGGTCGCGACCTCGCGCCGGCGCTCGCGGTCGGTCGGCGCCGCGGCCGGCCGTCCGGCCGCCGCGGAAGCGTCTCCGATCGCCTCGCCAGTTTCTTCGGCCGCCTCGTCTTCGGACTTTGGCGCGTCGGACCCCGACTCGTCGACACGGTCGGCCGTCGGCCCGGGTCGGTCGTCCCGTTCCGGACCGCTCGTCTCGCTCCCGCCGCTCGCGGCCGCGTCCGAGCCGGCCGCCACCTCGGCGCCTCGCGGGTCGCTCACCCCGCACCCCCCTCGATCCGTTCGATCTCGTCGACCGCGGCCCGGAGCCCGTACCAGTAGTTCGAACGCCCCCGGATCCCGGCCGACAGGCGGACGCGGACCGGGTACCCGCTCCGGGTGTCGAAGAAGGCGGCCGCGGTGGGGTCGTCCGTCCACGTCCCGTCGTCGACGGCCGCAGCCGCGGCCTCTGGCGGGCAGTTCCGGTCGCGGGCCATGGCGTCGACCGCGACCTCCCGGATCCGGTCGCGGAGGTCCCGCCGGTCCCGGTAGCCCCCCGGCGCCGGGCTGACGACCCGCGCGATCCGCTCGTCGAGGTCCGTCCCGGGCACCGCGGCGGGCGCGCGCCGCTCCGGTTCGCCGGGGTCGGTCAGCAGCCGCCGCCGGTCGCGGCGCGCGTTCGCGTACCGCACTCCCTGGACCACGCCGAGGACGCCGAGCAGCGTCACCACGGCCGAGGTGGGGGAGATGGCCGCCGCGACGCCGCGGTCGAGCGCCGCGAGGACGCCGACGGCGACCGCCGCCACCCCGACGATCGCGAGCGGTCGCACTACGGCTCACCCCCGTCGGGTCCGGCGGCCGCGGTCGCGGACCGGTCGCGCGTCACGAGTCGCCCCCGTGTCGCTCCTCGATCCGGCGCAGCGCCTCGACGGCGCGGCGCTCGCGGTCGTCGGTCGCGTCCTCGCCGCCGTACCGCACGCGCTCGAACACCTCGGTGAGCGCGGTCACCGGCTCCTCGTCGACGCCGGCGTCGACCGCGGCGGTCGCGAACTCGGCGGGCGTCGAGGAGGCGGGCCGGTCGACGTCGAGCACGTCCGTCATGTCCCGCCACGCGCGGTACACCTCGTTGTCCGCGTCCGACGACTCGATCCGGTCGGCGGCCTCGCCGGCGGTCCGACCGATCGCGTCGAGGTCCGGCGGCTCCTCGGCCGGATCCTCGGCCCGCGCGGCCGCGTCCCCGTCCGCCTCGTCGTCGCCGCCGGCGAGGAGCAGCGCGGCGACGCTGGCGATCACCGCGACCACCACGACGAGCGCGAACAGGATCTGCGGCGCCGACGCCGCGCCCTCGCCGCTGCCGACGCCTGCGCCGCCGACGGCGCCGGCCGGTAGGATGCTCGTCCCGTTGCCGCCGAGGCCGAGCGAGACGGTGACGCTCTCCGCGACCGAGCGGCACGTCGACAGCACCCAGAAGAGGACGCCGACGGGGGCGCCAATCACGCTCGCGACGGCGACGCTCGCGAACGGCGACGCGGTGTCGCGGTAGGTGATCGCGGCGAGCAGCGCCAGTCCGACGAGCAGCGCCAACACGGCCGGCGGCTCCCGCAGCGACGGGAAACAGAGCCCCGACGCGGAGAACTCGCCGGCCTCCCCCGAGGAGGAGAGCACGCCTGGGTCGCCGGTGTCCGATCCGACGCTCGGGGCCTCGCCGCCGCCTCCGCCGAAGCCGCCGCTACCCGTGTCGACGGCGGTGTTCAGCGTCGCGGCAGCGACGCCGAGCGCGACGAGGGCGAGGAGGGCGACCGCGACCGCGACGAGGGCGTCCCGCTTCACGTCCCCGAATACGCCGGCCGCCGGGAATAGCTTACGGCGTCGGCCACCCGGGCTGTGGCTCACCGCTTCGGGCTGGCCTCATCGGCCGGGCTGGCGTCATCGGTCCGGGCTGGCGTCACCGGCGCCTCCGTGCGGGCGGCTCGGTCGACCGTCGGACCGCTCCCTTACGCGTCCTCGCTCCCGTCGACGAGGTCGTCGAGCGGCGTCGTCGGGAACAGCGCGTCCACGTCGGGCTCGGGGTCGACCAGGCGGTACGCGGTCCCGTCGCGCTCGACGACGCCGGCGGCCGCCAGGTGATCGAGGTGCGAGAACGCCTCGCCGGGGCCGTGGAGCACGTGGATGTCCTCCAGCGAGCCGAACAGCGCCGCCGACACCTCCCACGCGGTCGCGGGGCCCGACTCGTCGAGCACGTCGATCACCCGGCGGGTCCGGTGGCGGTGGTGGTCGAGGATCGTCGCCGCGCGGCGCCCCGGCTCGTCGATCCGCCAGCGATGACCGGGGTGGGCGGCGTCGAAGTCGCGCGCGACGAGCCGCGCGAGGCTCTCGGCGTAGGCGGCGAGCGCCCCCTCGACGCGCACGTCCGCGCCGCCGACGTTCGGTGTGTACTTCGGGAGCAGCGCGTCCCCGGTGAACACCTCCTCCGTCGCGTCGTCTCCCGCCACGGGCTCGTGGTCGGGGACGGTCCGGGGGTCGAACGCGAACCCGGAGAGGCCCGCGGTGTGGCCCGGCAGGTGGAGGACTTCGAGCTCGACGCCGCCGGCCTCGATCACGTCGCCGTCGCCGAACGTCGTCACGTCCGCGGGGTCGCCGGAGAGGTCCGCGCTGACCGCGTCGAAGAACCCCGTCAGGCGCTCGCGGTCGGCCGCGGGCATCCCCCAGCGCTCGAACGTCTCGCGCTGGAGGTCGCGGTCGGCGAACAGCGGCGTCTCGGCCCCGTCGACGAGGCCGGCGTCCGCCTCGTGGACGTACACGTCGGCGCCGCCCGCGGCCTGGACCTCGCCCGCGAGCCCCGCGTGGTCCGGGTGCCAGTGGGTGAGCACGACCGCGTCCACGTCGGCGAACGAGCGGCCGTGCTCGGCGAGGCCGTCGACCAACTCCCCGCGCACGCCCGGGAGCGCGACGCCGGTGTCGACGAGCGCCGTCGTCTCGCCGTCGAGCAGGTACACGTCGTTTTCGCCCTCGAAGACGGTGTTGCCGAGCTGGATCCGTTTCACACGACTCCGTCGGCTGCCGGGCATTTCACGGTTTCTACCGCGGCGCGACCGACCGCCGCTCGCCGCCCTCCCGTCCGTCCGCGGACGCGACCGTTGGGGCTTTGCTTCTCCCGCCCGTTCCGGTGATATGGAGTATCAACCGGGCGTGTGTAACATCGGACCGACCCAACAGCGACGGCGGCTGCTCCTCGGCGTCGGGTCGCTGCTGGCCGCGGCGGCGTACGTCGCGGCGGTCGTCTCGCTCGCGTGGCCGCGGTGGGCGCTGATCGCCGCCGTGGTCCCGTTGTACGGCGCCGCGATGGGCGCGTTACAGTACCGCGAGCGCTTCTGTATCGGCTTCGCGGGGATGGGCGTCTTCGACGTGGGCGACGGGGCGAACGAGATTCAGAACGAGGAGGCGCTCGCCGCCGACCGCAAGAAGGCGGTCCGCCTCAACGCGAAGGCGATGGCGCTCGGCGCGGCCGGAACGGTGGTCGTCTTCGCCGCGGTAACCGTCTTTCTATAAATAATTGTACCGTTACGGACCGTTCGTTTATACCTGATTGCGAGCGGGTCGGCGGCGAACACCGCCAAAGATCCAGGCGCACGGCTGCCCCTTTGAGTCTCCCCCGACCGCACAGCCCCGCGCCTCACACCTCCCCGGCCTCGCGGTTCGCTCGGGGCTCCCTGCGGTCGCCCTCCCTCACCGCGTCCAGCGAGAATCGGAGATTCTCTGGCAGCCGGCGCGTCGCGCCGGCGACCTCGCGCGCGCCGCCTCGCGGCCTCCGCTTC
The DNA here is from genome assembly GCF_005435135.1 of Halorubrum sp. ASP1. NCBI lineage: Archaea > Methanobacteriati > Methanobacteriota > Halobacteria > Halobacteriales > Haloferacaceae > Halorubrum > Halorubrum sp. ASP1. Next base: position 56,560 of record NZ_SGUA01000001.1, read on the forward strand.
GCTCCGGCCGCTCGCAGGCACGCGCCGCCGCACAGCACCGCAATTTGTGTGGGATCTCGGTAGAGTATCAACACGAACGTGCGTATAGAAAAGCATTAGACCCGGCTTGGTGACCACGTAAGTGAATGAGTCTGTCCGATGCGGACCACGAGCTCGTGACCGCGGAGCTCGGTCGGGAGCCGACGGCGGCCGAGGCCGCGTTGTTCGAGAACCTCTGGAGCGAGCACTGCGCGTACCGCTCCTCGCGGCCCCTGCTGTCGGCGTTCGACAGCGAGGGCGACCAGGTCGTGGTCGGCCCCGGCGACGACGCCGCGGTCCTCGCGCTGCCCGAGCCCGACGCGGCCGACGCCCCCGCGGCCGAGCGCGCCGCCGACGACTACGGCGACACTTACGTCACGTTCGGCGTCGAGAGCCACAACCACCCCTCCTTCGTCGACCCGTTCGACGGCGCGGCGACGGGCGTCGGCGGCATCGTCCGCGACACGATGAGCATGGGCGCGTACCCGGTCGGCCTCCTCGACTCGCTGTACTTCGGCGGCTTCGACCGCGAGCGCTCCCGGTACCTCTTCGAGGGCGTCGTCGAGGGCATCTCCCACTACGGCAACTGTATCGGCGTCCCCACGGTCGGCGGCAGCGTCGCCTTCCACGGCGGCTACGAGGGGAACCCCCTCGTCAACGTCGCCTGCGTGGGGCTGACGAACGAGGAGCGACTCGTCACGGCCACCGCGCAGGAGCCGGGCAACAAGCTGGTCCTCGTCGGCAACGGCACCGGCCGCGACGGGCTCGGCGGCGCCTCCTTCGCGAGCGAGGACCTCGCCGAGGACGCGGAGACCGAGGACCGCCCCGCGGTCCAGGTCGGCGACCCCTACGCCGAGAAGCGGCTGATCGAGTGCAACGAGGCGCTGCTCGACGAGGACCTCGTCCGCTCGGCCCGCGACCTCGGGGCGGCCGGGCTCGGCGGCGCCTCCTCCGAGCTCGTCGCGAAGGGCGGCCTCGGCGCCCGCATCGAGCTCGACCGGGTCCACCAGCGCGAGCCGAACATGAACGCCACCGAGATACTGCTCGCCGAGAGCCAGGAGCGGATGTGCTACGAGGTGGACCCGGACGACGTCGACCGCGTCGCCGCGCTCGCCGAGCGGTTCGACCTCGGCTGCTCCGTCATCGGCGAGGTGACCGAGGGGAACTACGTCTGCGAGTTCGCGGGCGACGCGGACGGCGACGGGGAGCCGGAGGTCGTCGTCGACGCGCCGGCCGAGTTCCTCGCCGACGGCGCGCCGATGAACGACCTGCCGAGCGCGCCGCCGAGCGAGCCCGAGCGCGACCTCCCGGACGACGCGCCGCCGCTCGACGAGGCGGTCGCCGCCGTCCTGTCGGCCCCCTCGACCGCGAGCAAGCGCTGGGTGTACCGCCAGTACGACCACGAGGTCGGCACGCGCACGGCCCTGAAGCCCGGCGACGACGCCGCGCTGCTCGCGATCCGGGAGACGGAAGCGGAGGACGGGGCCGACGGCGGCGCGGACGAGTCCGGCGACGGCGTCGGCCTCGCGCTCGCCTCCGGCGCGAACCCGAAGTGGACCGCGGCCGCGCCGTACGAGGGCGCCCGCGCCGTCGCCCTGGAGAACGCGACGAACCTCGCCGCGACCGGCGCGGTCCCGCTCGCCGCGGTCGACTGCCTCAACGGCGGTAATCCGGAGAAGCCGGACGTGTACGGCGCGTTCGAGGGGATCGTCGACGGGCTCGCCGACGCCTGCGCCGCGCTCGACGCCCCGGTCGTCGGCGGGAACGTCTCGCTGTACAACGACAGCGTCGAGGGCCCGATCCCGCCGACCCCGACGCTCGCGGTGCTGGGGACGACGCGCGGCTACGACGCGCCGCCGGCCGCGCTCGACGCCGACCGCGCGGCCGACTCCGAGCTGCTGCTCGTCGGCGCCGCCGGCGACGCGCTCGGCGGGTCCGAGTACCTCGCGCACGCCGGCGGGAGCGACCGGTTCCCGGCGCTGCCCGACGACTCCGGCGGCGCCGACGACCTCGCCGGCCTCGTCGCGTCGCTGGCGGCGGCCGCCCGCCACGAGTCGACGCTCGCGGCCCACGACGTGAGCGAGGGCGGGCTCGCGGTCGCGCTCGCCGAGCTGGTGACCGACGACGCCGGCGTCGACGCGACCCTCCCCGACCGCGTCGCGGCCTTCGACGAGACGCCCGGCCGCCTCCTCGTCCAGACCACCGACCCCGAGGGCGTCGCGGCCGAGGCCGGCGACCTCCCGGTCTTCCGGCTCGGCGAGGTGACGACGGACGGGACGCTCTCGCTTTCGGTCGGCGACGAGTCGGTCGCGCTCTCCGCCGACGCGATACGGGATCGCCGCGACGTGATCGACCGCGAACTGGCCTGAACCGCCGAGACGCGGCACGCGGGGGCTTCGACCGTCCGCGGTCCGTCCCCGCGACCGCCCGATTTCGACGCCGCGAGAGCGAGCGATACGCTTTTAGGCACTCCTAAAGTATGTGGCGGCAACCGCGGGACGCCGGTCGGCCCGGCGCCCGCCCCTCACCGATGGCATCCACGGAACCAGTCGGCACGACGCGCTCGGTCGAGTCGGACGACGCGACGAGCGAGCGACCCCGCGACGACTCGGACGACCGGCGGTCGGCCGGCGACGACGCCGACCACGTCCTGTCGCTGTCGGACGTGACGAAGGCGTTCGGCCAGGAGACCGCGGTCGAGGACGTCTCGCTCGACGTCCGGTCGGGCGAGCTGTTGACCTTCCTCGGCCCGTCCGGGTGCGGCAAGACGACGACGCTGCGCACCATCGCGGGGCTCGAAGAGCCCACGGAGGGCCACATCACGCTCGGCGACGAGGTCGTCGCCGGCGACGGGTCGTTCGTCCCGCCGGAGCGGCGCGACGTGGGCATCGTCTTCCAGAACTTCGCGCTCTTCCCCCACCTCACCGTCCGCGAGAACATCGCGTTCGGGCTGTCGGACGCCGACGCCGCCGAGAGCGAAGCGCGCGTCGACGAGCTCTTGGAACTGGTCGAAATGACCGACCACGGCGAGAAGACGCCGGACCAGCTCTCGGGCGGGCAGAAGCAGCGCGTGGCGCTGGCCCGCTCGCTGGCCCCCGAGCCCGAGGTGCTCCTCTTAGACGAGCCGTTCTCGAACCTCGACGTGCGCCTCCGGGTGGAGATGCGCGAGGAGGTGCGCCGCATCCTGAAGGAGGCGGGCGTCACCGCCGTCTCGGTCACCCACGACCAGGAGGAGGCGCTCTCCATCTCCGACCGCGTCGCCGTGATGAACGACGGGCAGATCGAGCAGGTCGGCCGCCCCGAGTCCGTCTTCGAGCGCCCCGAATCGAAGTTCGTCGCCTCCTTCCTCGGCCGGGCGTCGTTCCTCGAGGGCGAGCTCCGCGACGGGAAGGTCGACACCGGTATCGGCCGCTTCGACGCCGTCACGCTGGAGGGGTACGACACCGTCTACGACGGGGCGCCCGTCGACGTCTTGGTCCGCCCCGACGACCTCCGCGCGACGCCGGCGAGCCCCGAGCTCGCCGACGGCGTCGTCACCTCGCGGCAGTACGTCGGCCCCTCGTTCGTCTACCGGGTTGAGCTCGACTCCGGCGAGGCGGTCCACTGCCTCCACAACCACGTCGAGGAGTTCGACCTCGACGAGCCGGTCTCCCTAGAGCTCACCGCGGACCACCCGCTCGCCTGGTACCCGCGCTGAGCGCGCCGCCGGCGGCGATCTCGTGTCGGTAACTGTGCCCGAAGAGCGCCGGCGGCGCTCAGAAGGTGGCGAGGAACGGAACGGCGTACGCGATCAGCAGGCCGATCACGGTGACGGCCGCGCCGATACCGACCTCACGGGTCCCGAACTCCTGCATCGGAGCGGTCACGCGCGCGTCCGGGTCGGGCTCGTGTGAGTGGTCGTCCATGCCCGCGAGTCCGGTCGGGGGATACATAAGCCCACCTGAAGCCGACGGCGTCGACCCGCCCGGAGCCGGGCGCACCCGCCGTCCCGGGCCGCCCCCCGTACGCGGTTTCTCGACGCGATATGTACCGCCCGTTCGGCCACGGAGGACGCTCTCGTGCCCCGATCAGCTCGGTAATATCGTCAGAAAAGAAACTTACATATGGTTCGTTGCGGGACGGCAATATACGGTCAACTGACACAACTATGACAACCGTCCTCACGCTAGCGTTCGTCGGCGTCATTCCGATCGCCGTCGCGTTCGTCCTGCTCGCCGGACTGCGGTGGTCGGCCGCCCGCGCGATGGGCGTCGGGTGGCTGCTCGCGGGCGGGATCGGACTGACGTACTGGGGCATGGAGCTCGACTGGCTGGTCGCGTCGGCCGTCTACGGCGCGCTCCAGGCGGTCGACATCATCCTCATCGTCTTCGGCGCCATCCTCCTGATGAACTACCTCGAGGGGAGCGGCGCCATCGCCACCATCCGCTGGTACTTCGGCCAGATCGAGGAGGACAGACGCATCCAGGTCCTGCTCATCGGCCTCGGCTTCATGACGATCATCGAGGGCGCGGCCGGGTTCGGCACCCCCGGCGCGCTCGCCGCGCCGCTTTTCATCGGGCTCGGCTTCCCGCCGCTTGCGGCCGCGGTGTTCGGCCTCTTCTTCAACGCGCCGAACCCGCCCTTCGGCGCGGCCGGGACCCCGGTCATCGGCGGCACCGGTGCCGTCATCGAGCCGGCGCTGTCGGGCTCGATGAGCGTCGGCGAGTTCCTCTCGATGGTCTCCGCGTGGTCCGGCGTCGTCACGGGGGTGACCTACGTGTTCTGGGGCCTGCTCGGCGTGTTCTTCCTGACGTACTGGTTCGGCGACGCCGACGGCGGGCGAAGCGTGGGCGGCGCCGTCCGCGACACGCTCCCCATCGCGCCGTTCGCGCTCCTGCTCGGCGCCGTCACGGGCGGGACGCAGCTGGCCATCGCGTGGGTCGTCGGCCCCGCGCTCCCCGACATCGCGGCCGGGTTCGTCGTCCTCGGCGTCGGGCTCCTGCTCGCGAACAACGACGTCCTCGTCCCCGACCGCGAGTGGGACTTCCCGAGCGACTCGCGGTGGAGCGACACCTGGCTCGGCGGGCTGGACCTCGACGAGATCTCCCGCGACCAGCCGAAAAAGGAGATGTCGGTGCTGCTCGCGTGGACGCCGTACCTGCTCGTCGCCCTCGCGCTCCTCGTCACGCGGTGGCCCGACCTCACCGTCGCCGGGACCGAGGTGCTCGTGTGGATCCAGAGCTTCTCCGTCAGCATCGACTCGATCCTCGGCACGGAGCTCGGCTACACGCTCCAGTACCTCTACCTCCCGGGGACGATGCCGTTCATCCCCATCGCCGTCCTCACGGGGCTCCTCCACGGGATGGACCTCGACGAGATGGGGGCGGCGTGGAGGCGCTCGGTCGAGCAGGTCGCGCCCGCCGCGCTCACGCTGATCATCGCGGTGTCGATGACGCAGGTGATGATCCAGTCGCAGACGAACACCGCGGACCTCCTCGGGATGATGGAGGCGCTCAGCCGCGCGCTCGCGATCGGCGCGGGCGGCCTGCTCCCGCTGATATCGCCGTGGATCGGCGCCATCGGCTCGTTCATGACCGGGAGCAACACCTCCTCGAACATCCTCTTCAGCGTGCTCCAGTACAACGCCGCCGAGACGGTCGAGCTCTCCCGGACGGTCGTCGTCAGCCTCCAGAACGTCGGCGGCGGCCTCGGCAACATGGTCTCCGTGCTGAACGTCGCCGCGATCTGCGGCGTCGTCGGCATCACCGGCCGCGAGGGCGACCTGCTCCGCAAGGCCATCGTCCCGATGGCCCTGTTCGCGCTGTTCGCCGGGCTGTTCGGAATGCTCCTGAGCTACGTCCTCGTCCCCGGGCTGTTCTGACCCGGGACGGAGTGTTTTTTGGAGCAACGCTTTCCCGCAGCCAACTCGAAACCTGGGTCGAACGACTCGACGTCGAAGACCGCTATGAGCGACTCACGAACGCCTGAAGAGGACTCGTCCGATTCCGACGGCGGCGCCGAGCGACCGCCCCGCTACGAGCAGGTGATCCGGTGGGCCGAGTACATCAAAGCGCAGCCGCCGGAGGTGTGGGGCCCACAGCAGAACGCGGTCGTGAACGGCCAGATCGAGAGCGCGCAGGCGGTCGACGTGAGCGCCGAGGAGAAGAATCGAATCCGGGAGTTCGCCGACGAGGTGTTGGAGGCGGAACGCGGCGACGAGGCAGACGCGAGCGGAGAATAGACCGCTCCGATCACTCGAACGACTTCAATTTCCGGAGAATTGCCGCGTACAGGTCCGGCGCGACGTACCAGCCGCGGTCGATCATCGCGCCGATCGCCTCACGTCCCTCTTCCGGGGACAACTCCCCTCGCTTCACCGCCGAGAGGACGACGTACGCGGTCCCGCGCGTCTCGACGCCCTCGACCGCGGCCGCCGAGCGCCCCGCCGACTCGTCCATCACCGCGACGCCGTCGCGCGCGTCGGCACACGCGAGCACCGCGACGTCGGCGTCGCTCAGCCCCGCGTGGCGGTCCAGCCCCGCTGCGACCGCGGAGTCGTCGCGGTCGACCTCGACGACGTCGAGGCGCCCGTCCTCGACCGCCCGCTCGATCCGGCGCGCGTCGTCGTAGCCCGCCTCGATCCCTTCGGTCACGACCTCGCGGTACACCCGTTCGGGGACGAGTCGAGGTTTTGAAACCGTCTTGACGACGCCCAGCCGCTCCGCTTTCGCGAGGTAGATCAGCGGGGTCGCGTCGAAGACCCAGGTCACAGCTCGTCGAGGTCGGCTTCGAGGTGGTCGCCCGAGACCCACGGGCGGTCGGACTCCTCGACGAGCCGCGCGAACTCCCAGACCGATAGATCCGCGAGTTCGGCAGCCTTCGTGAGCGAGACCTCGCCGTCCGCGAACCGGTCGAGCGCGCGTTCCCGGCGCCATTCGTCGAGCCCCTCCGAGAGAAGCTTCCTGACCGCCGTGCTCCGGTCGAGGCGCTCGGATTCGAGGTACGCCTCGAGTTCGGCTTCGAGGTCGTCGGGGACTCGCGTAGAGATTGTAGGCATAATGTTTGCTATGTGTACGATGTATTCATATGTTTCGCCGGGACTCGTTCGTGCGTTTGTTTCGGCTTGCGGATTGATGATCTCGACGCCAGGAAGTCGGTCCTCGCTCGGTTGTTATTCATATTACGGCGGACGCAATCATCTATGCCTGAAACGGGTACAAACGACCTCAAGACGACGAGAATCAACGTCTGTGATACCGATCGCTAGCTGGCCGAAAATCAACACGGTCTGGAAGGAGGAGAGATACACGTCGCGGAGCGCTTCCAAATAATCGTCGTCTATCGGCCTGGCGCGACGTACCAGCCCCGTTTAATCATCGTGTTGATGACGCTACGGGGTCTCCTCGTTTATACTAACCGTTAGCGTGCCCGAGAGATTGTCAGCTTTATCACCAGTTTCGAGGTAGATGGAAACACCTGCTCTCTCACCGGCACTCAGCGTTACAGTTGTGCTATCAGTCTGTATAATGCTATCGTATCTATCTTTACCGACTTTAATCACGTTAGTTTGACCGTTTGAGCCACCTCCGTACTCACCGTCGTCGTTGTCCATGTCTTCATCCTGTACAAGAAACATCAGTTTGGTATTGGTATCTTCGTCGACGCTGTCGGTGGTGTACTCTAATTTCACCTCTCGTTCTTCGGAACTCTGATTTTTTACGTTGAATGCAGGCTTATCGTACGGAGTCTGGCTGAAAAGATCGTTATAGACAGGATCAGTGGCGGCCTCATTCGCTTCAACCTCACCGATTTGATACCTGGAATTAGGGTTAACTCCATCCGCACTACCGTTTGCAGTGAAATCAATAACGAGCTCGCCCTGGCCGTTCTGTCGGATGATTTCACCACTTTCCTCCGTGTCGCTGAGAGCAATCAGAGCGCTATCGTCGGAGGTCACATTAATATTTGAGTCCCGACTTGTGCTCATCGCGGTGAACGCACCCTGCCTGTTGCAGCTGCCGAGCCGGCAGCGAGCGATCCGATCCCGATCATGAATTTACGTCGTTCCATGGTTGGTCTACCTCTGTTACCGCACACGACCCGCCGAGGACACGAGACATCCCGTGTCACCCTGGGTCGCTCTACTTCACCCATGGGGCGTACCCCAGATTGTTATGAGTCAACAGAAGAGTCTCTGGTCAGTACTGAAGATTCAGCGGGGCTGTTCTGGCTGGTTTCAGGATCACTCTGCCGTCCATCAAGCGGTCCCTTCGGAACGATCTGTCCGACTACGATCGCGTACAGATGTATCTCGCACGTGTGATTGGGCCTAACCTGCTGTCACCCAGTAACCAACCACTCGTGAAATAGACATATCACAACTATATTAAAAATCGGGCGTTAGACTGTCTCACTGAACGGTCCCTGTTTTTCGAGTAGAAACAAGATATTCGACCGCAATCGATCGGGAGTGTCTCGTTTAGTCCGAATTGCTACCGGAATCCCCGTTCTCGCCGGCCTCTTTGAAAATTCCTACATTCCACGGAAGATCGCCTTTGTTGATCCCGGAGCTCGGGCGATAGAAGGTCTGATCTGTCTCACGGAACCGGATCGCAAGCAGGTGACGGTCGTTCACTTCACTGTTCCCTGACGCGCTCCCGGAGTTGATGTTTCCGGTTCCGTTCCAATCGCGCGTCTGTGTGATACCGTCTGAGTCTGGATTATCGGCGAACCAGAGGTCGAGCGTGTAGTTCCCAGACGCGCCGTCGGTGCTCGCGTTTCGAGCTCCGTTGAACGTGAGGCCCTCAATTTTCGCGGGAGTTCCTATGAGTTCAAACATCCGCGTATCGCCGAACAACCGAGCGGCGACGCCCGTCCCTTTGACCATAATTGTGACCTCGATCTCGGGCGTTTGTCCGGGCGAAATTCCGTCGATCTCTGCGGATATGTGTGCCTTTCCAGGTGGCTTGAACGTTTCCTCAGCCGACTGAACGTCGTATTCTGTCCCGAGACCCTCAATCGAACTCGAGCTCTTCGAACTTTTCTCGGGGGGCTCGACCTCGACCGTGACATCTCCGATCACGTCAGCACCCTGATCATCGATCTCGAAGCCCACCAGCCCGATCGCGTGGTTCGAACTGAAGCGGTTCCGCACGGTCACCAAGGTTAGACGGTCTCCGGACGATACAGGTACCTTCCCGTCCGCATTCTCTTCCGGGGTTTCGTACCCTATGAATGCTTCACTGTCGTCGACCACGTTCAATTCGACGTTCCGCTCCGCCTCCATACTACTGAACGCGCCGGTCCCGACGCTCATTGCCCCGGAACTTGCGCCGCCGAGCAGGAGGATAAAGTTGCGTCGTTTCATGATGTGCGTGGGTCCGACACTCGCTTACTGACTGACAACACGTGTCGTGCACTTAATGTTATGAGCCGTCGGAAGCGGGTATCGGACCGCTTGAACGCCTGTGACATCGGCCTGAACTCCCGTGACATCGGCCTGAACCTCGTTCTCGCCCCCGACCGCGGCTCCTCGTCCGTCCGCGCTCCGACCCGGTCGCCGGTCAGTCACTCGTGGTCCACTTCGGGCGGCTCCTCGCCGCGACCGACCTCCATCTCCGCGGTGTAGTACTTGTGCGCTAACGCCGAGAACGCGAACGCGACGACGATCGCCAGCGTCCACGCCATCTCGGGGAGGACGGTGAACGGCCACACCCCGATCCACACCGCCGACACGAGCGCGGCGGCGACGCCGGAGAGCCCGAGGTAGTACTCGCTCCACGGTATCTCTCGGCCCTCCACGACGTCCAAGTACACGTCCACGTCCGTCAGCGCCGGCGTCGGCTCGACGACCCCGCGCGCCTTGTTGAACTCCACGACCCCCGCGTCGTCCATCTTCGGCAGGTGCGACTGCTGGAGGGCCGTGTACACGCGCTTCCGCTCGCTGCTGGATATCTCGGCGGTGTCGATCCCGTTCTCCCAGGCCGCGATCTGCTCCGCCATCTCGCCGATCTCGACGGCGTCGTCCGGCTCGCTTTTCAGCAGGTGGACCGCGAACCGGCGCCGCTGGTTCGCCAGTACGTCGAACAGATCGTCCTCGGAGATCTCCGCCGCCGGCTCTGCCCCTCCCGTCTCGATCTGCTGTGCCGACGCCATTAACGTCAGACAAATATGAACACGCCAACATAAAACTACGGGTTGTGATAACTCTACAACGTTTATCAGCGTTCACGATACTCCGTGCGAATACGGCTGAAACTCTTGTTTTGGGCGTCTTGAGTGGTTCTATGGCGCATTTCAACTGAGGGACAGCTTACTCGATCGCGTAAAACACACCGGGATTATCACATCCCGAACCACTTCCCGGAGCGGCGACGCCGGGGTCACGAGCCGCTCTCGGGTCGCTTGATCAACCCCTTCCGGACTTCAAGCACAGCATAACCAAGTCCCTTCGAGGGGAAGAGGCGATCAGCTATATGTCTACCGTCCGCCGGACCCTTCTCCTCGCCATCGTCGTCGCCGCCGCGGGAGGCCTCGCCTTCGCCACGGGAGCGGCGGTGGTCGACGGACCGGCGGACACGTTCGCGGAGGAGCGCCTCGCGGTCCAGCCCGTCGAGGGACCCAACGGCGCCTACGCGTACCTGAACGACGACGACGAGATCGTCGTCGACGTCTCGGGGTCGAACCCGAAGCTCCCGAGCGACTTCGAGGGCGTCAATCCGGGGACGCTCGCGTCGGCCGACGGCGTGTTCACGATCACCTACACGGCCGACGAGTACGCCCGGGTCTGGATCGAACACCCCGAGGAGAACGTCACCTTCGTCGCGGACGGCGCCTCGATCGAGGGCGCGTCGAACAATATCACGCTCGGCCCGGACGAGACCGTCGCTGTCGGCCTCGAGGTCGACGCGCGCGGCGCCGTCGCCGGCACGCAGCTGGGCGGCGACGACTTCGACATCCGCGCACAGGTCGCCGACCCCGAGTCCGTCGACTCGCCCGATCCCACGGACGAGGCGGACGAAGGGAACGAGGGCGACGGCGCCAGCACCACGGTCAGCAGCCCCGTCCCGACCCGGAGACAGTTCCAGGGCTCGGACTTCCCTCGGGGCGAGTGGGTCACCTTCGACGCAGGCGCGATGGAGATCGTCGGCGGCGACGTGACGCTCGACCGCGTCCGGATCGAGAGCGCGAACGGCCGCGACGTCGCGTTCGAGACCGTCGGGCGACCGGAGCCGTTCGCGTCGGCCGGACCGATGAACGACTCTCGGGGGGCGGCGCCGGTCGGCTACTTCGAGTTCGACCACACCTCCACGGACGAGGACGTGTCCCGCGTCAGGTTCTCGGTGAGCGTCGACCGCGACTACCTCAACGAGACGGGCGCCGACCCCGACGACGTCTCGCTGTACCGCCGGTCCGCGTCGGCGCCCGACGGCTGGAAGCGGCTGGAGACGGAGCGCGTCGACCCGGCCGTCCGCCGCCTGCTGGACCTGCCCGAGGACCGGGTCCACCTCACGGCCCCGACAGACGACTTCTCGGTGTTCGCCGTGGCGACCGACCGGGCCCGCATCCGCGCGGCCGACGCCTCGCTCGACCGCGGGGCCGTCAGTGCGGGCGAATCGGTCGTCGTCCGCGCGACGGTCGCGAACGGGGGGCGGGCCGACGGCGCGCGCGACGTGACGCTCACGGCGGACGGCGAGCCGCTCGCGACGCAGCGGGTCGAGCTCGACCCCGGCGAGCGCACCGTCGTCGCGTTCGAACCGACCTTCGACGAGCCGGGCGAGTACGACGTCGCGGTCGACGGCGCCTCGGCGGGGACGCTCGCGGTCGGCGACCCGGCGAACGGCGACGGGGACGACACCGCCTCGGTGGGAGACGGGACCGACGACGCGGCGGCGACGACCGACCCGCCGACGGAGGAGCCGAGCGGGATCGACCCGTCGAACGTCGTCGGGCTCGCCGTGTTCGTCGCCATCGTCCTCACGGCCGTCGCGCTCGTCCGGCGGATGCCGCGGTCGTGACGCGCGCTCGCGGCCGGCTCCGCGCTCCTCGCGCGACCGCCGGGCGACAGTTATCACCGCTGGATCGCGGGACCACAGAGGTTAAGCGACCGTCACCGGAGGGAGACCCGTGAGCGACCTCTCGTCCGAGACGGACCGCTCGGTCCCCGGCCGCGGCGGCAGCGACGGCCCCGTCCGCGACCGCGACGCGGGCGCTCGCTCGGGCTACGCGGCGTTTGCCGACGAACTGGTCGCCCGCGCCCGCGTCGTCGACCTCCTCGCGCTCTGCGTCCCGCCGATCGCCCTCGCCGCCGTGTTTGCGCTCCCGCGGGCGACCCGGCGCTCGCTGGCGTTCGCGTACACGGACCCCACGCTCCTGTCGGCGTTCACGGCGCACTACGTCCACCTCGGCGCCGACCACCTGCTCGGGAACCTCGCCGGGTACGGGCTGCTCGCCGGGGTCGGCTACGCGCTCGCGGTCCTGGGCGGGCGCCGGCGGCTCTTCTTCACCGCGTTCGTCACCTACCTCGCCGCCCTCCCGTTCGCGCTGTCGGCGCTGAACCTCGCCGTCCCGCGGAACGCGATCGGGTTCGGCTTCTCCGGCGTCAACATGGCGCTCGCCGGGCTGCTCTCCATCCTGTGGTACTGTTACGCCCGCGAGCAGTTCGCTCCCGGGGCCTCCGTCGCCGCGCTGCCGGCGGTCTTCTTCGCGCTCGTGGGGTGGATCGCGCTCCTCGCGCTGCCGGTCTCGACCGAGGGGGTCGGGATCGCGGGGCTGTCGGTCGGCGTCGCGGGCCCGCTCCTCGCGCTGCTGTACGCGGCCAGCAGCGAGGTCCGGCTCCCGCGACCGCTCCGGGCGCACGCGAAGTCGGTCGCGGCGCGCCCGGGCTACGGCGACCTGCTCGCGGTCGGCGCGGTGATCGCCGTGGGGTACCCCGTCGTCGGCTTCCCGTCTGACCCCGCCGGCGGCGGCAGCGTTGTGAACCTCTACGTCCACCTCCTCGGGTTCTGCCTCGGCTTCATCGCCCCCTTCGCGCTGTTGGCCGCCGGCGTCTTCGACGAGTGACGCCGCCGTCGACCGCCCCGATTCGCCTCCACCCACGAACTTATTAGGGCACGCCGACGTTCAGCGATCGACGGCTACCTGACGATCGGGCGACAGGAATCGCCGCGCGGCGGCGGCCCCCCCGAGACCGTTCCCGGCCCGTCTCCGAGCCGAGTCCGACACCATGTCCATCAAACGAACGCTGTCCGTGGCCCTTCAGGCGGCCGCGGTGCTGGTCGTCGTTTCGCTCGTCGTCGGTCAGTTCCTCGGACAGCCGATCCTGCTCAGCTACGTCGAGACCGGGAGCATGCAGCCGACGCTCTCGCCCGGCGACGGGTTCGTCGCGATCCCGGCGCAGATCGCCGGCGGGATCGGGCCGGGCGACGTGGTGACGTTCGACGCCCAGGAGATCCAGGGCGGCGGGCTGACGACCCACCGCGTCGTCGAGGAGACCGAGCGGGGGTACATCACCCGCGGGGACAACAACCCCTTCACCGATCAGGACGGCGGCGAGCCGGTGGTCCAAGACGCGGACGTCGTCGCGAAGGCGCTCCAGGTCGGCGGGGGCGTCGTCGTGATCCCGCACCTCGGCACCGTCGCCATGGGCTTCCAGTCCGCGTTACAGTCCGTGCAGACGTGGCTCGCGGTGACGTTCGGCGTTCGGTCGTTCCAGGGGACGCAGGGGCTCGCGTACATCGTCTTCGGGCTGTCCATCGTCGCGTACGCGGTCGACTGGTACCTCGACGCCGGCTCCCGCGACCGCGAGTCGCGCGACCGGTCGCGCGACGACGGCACCTCCGTGTTCGCGATCCTCGGCGTGCTGGCGCTGGTGCTGATGGCCACCGCGACGGCCGCGATGGTCGTCCCGGGCGGGACCCAGGAGTACGGCGTCGTGAGCGCCGAGTTCGAGTCCGAGAACCCGACCGTCATCGAGCGCGGCACGAGCCAGGAGATCGAGTACGTCGTCCCCAACGCCGGGCTCGTCCCGGTGTACGCGTACGTCACCCCGGCGAGCCCCGGCGTCGACGTCGAGCCGCAGCGCCTCGCCGTCGGCAGCCGCGGCGAGGCGTCGACGACGGTGACACTCTCGGCGCCCGACGAGACCGGTTACTACCGCCTGTTCGTCGTCGAACACCGCTACCTCGCGGTGCTGCCCTCGGGCGTCGTCGACGAGCTGTACGGCGTCCACCCCTGGGCGCCGCTCGTCGCGATCAACGGCCTGCTCGGCGGCGGCATCGTCGGGATCGGACTGCTGCTGCTGCGCGGCGAGCCCGCCCGGATCCGGTCGCGCGGCTCCCGCGAGCGCCCCCCGCTGTACAAGCGACTCCTCCGCGAGCTCTACAGGTAACACATGTCTTCAGCGCCCGACGAACGTCGACTCCGACTCCGCGCCGTACTGAACGCACAGTCCACCGCGATCCTCGCGGTCTGTCTCCTCCTCGTCGCGGTCGGGGCGGGGCTCGTGTACACGACGCACGTCGACCCCGAGACGGAGACGGAGCAGCGGACGGTCTCGTCGCTCACCGTCGAGAGCGAGTACCGCCACAGCGCGACGGTGACGGAGCCGAACGCCGTCTTCGAGACCGGGCGCGTGCTCGACGGGCGCGACACGTACTTCACGCGGGTGGCGCCGGAGCTCGACGTGAGCGTGGCGACGAGCTACCGCACGTCGACCGCGGAGAACGTGACCGTCCAGGTCGACTCCGCGCTCGTGATCCGCAACGTCGGCGAGGAGGGGACCGTCTACTGGCGCGAAACGGAGCCGATCGCGTCGGAGACGGCCTCGGGCGTCGCGCCCGGCGAGACCGTGAACGCCTCCTTTACGCTCAACAGCACGGCGATAGACGGCCGCGTGGCCGCGATCGAAGAGCAGCTCGGCGCCTCGCCGGGCGAGACGGAGACGTTCGTCACGACCGAGGTCGCGGTCGACGGGTCGATCGGGGGCGTACCGACGGCCTCGACGCAGACGCTCGACATGACGGTCACCCACGGTGGCGACACCTACTCGGTCTCCGAGCCCGGCGTCCAGTCCGACACGACCGAGCGGACCGAGCCGGAGACCGTCGACCGGGAGTACGGCGCGCTCCGGTCGTTCGGCGGCCCCCTCCTCCTGCTCGTCGGCCTCGCGGGCGCCGGCGGCGTCACCTACGCGAGACGGGAGTACGACCTCGCGCTCACCGAGGCGGAGCGCGCGTACCTCTCGTACCGCGACGACCGCTCGGAGTTCGCGGAGTGGATCACGACGTTCCGGCTCCCCGCGTCGGTCCACGAGCGTCCGACCGCCGAGGCCGGGTCGCTGCGCGACCTCGTCGACTTCGCGATCGACAACGACACCGGCGTCGTCGAGGACCCCGAGACCGGCGCCTTCCACGCGGTCGCCGGCGAGTTCGTCTACACCTACCGCCCGCCCGCGCCGGCGACGGGCGACGGCCCCGCCGACGGCGAGGCGGTCGCCGGCCCCGCCCCGGGAGCGACGGCCGCGGTCAGTCCGGACTCGGCCGCGACCGCCTCGACGCCGGCCGAGGACGGCGACTCGCCGGACGCCGACCTCGACGCCGCCGACCTCGACGGTTCCACCGCCGACGCGACGGGGTCCGACGGGCGGGACGAGCGGGACTGACCTCCTGGCCGCACTCGCCGTCACCGACCGCGATTCAGCCGTTTTCGTCCGCGTTCGCCTCGTCGTCGCGCCAGGAGTGTGCCGGCTCCCACCCGAGCAGCCGCTCGGCCTTCGTACAGTCGAAGACGGACTCGTCGCCGTCGAGGTCGCAGTCGGCGGGGAGGTCGCCGCGGACCGCCTCGATCGTCGCGGCGGTGTCGCGGCCGAGGAAGTTCTCCGCGGCGACGATCAGCACCGCCTCGTGGCCCTCGATATCGGTCTCTGGGTCGATCGCGGCCTCGATCGCCGAGACCGCATCCCGCACGTCGACGTACGACCAGCAGTTGCCGCTCGGCTCGGCGGTCGCGGGGTCGAACGTCTCCCGCGCCTCGCGGCGCCGCTCGCCGCCCGGGTAGGTCACCCACGAGAGGCGCAGCGAGACGACGGGGACGCCGTGGCGGCGGGCGGCCGCGGCCGCGACCTCCTCGCCGACGACCTTCGAGAGGCCGTACGGGTCCTCCGGCTCCGTCGGCGTCGCCTCGTCGATCGGGAGGCGCTCGGGGAGCCAGTCGCCGTCGGCGAAGACGGTGCCGTAGCAGCTCTCGCTCGACGCCCACGCGATCCGGGCGCCCGCGGCGCCGGCCGCGTCGAAGACGTTGTACGCGCTCTCGACGTTGTTCGCGAACACCCGCGAGCCGGCGTGGTCCTCGGGGTGCGGGATCGCGGCGAGGTGGACGACCGCGTCGGGCGCGGCCGCCCCGATCACCTGTCGCGTCTCCCCGTAGTCGGTGAGGTCCGCCGCCGCGTAGTCGACGCCGTCGCGGCGCTCGTCGCTCGGGGGCGTCCGCCGGTCGACGGCGACGACCTCGCGGCCCGCGTCGGCGAGCGCGTCGACCGTGCGCGCGCCGACGCCGCCGGCGCTTCCCGTGACAAGTACGGTGTCCATGTCACCGCGAGCGCGACTCCGGGACATAGGTGCGGCGATCCCGGGACGCTCGGTCGCGCCGGTCGCACCGGTCCCGCCGGGCGCAAGGGCTATGCTCGCGGTGTGCGTGTGTAGGTCATGGCAACGAGTAGCAACGGCACGATCGCGCTCGGGCTCGGACTCGGCCACGCGCTCGGCGCCGGCACCGGACTCGCGGTGGGCGCGACGACCGGCGACCTCGCCTTCTGGACGGGGCTCGGCATCGGTCTCGGGGCGGCGTTCGGCACCGCTGTCGGCGTCGCGGCCGCCCGCGAGCGCCCCTCGGCGGGCGCCGAGCCGACCGACCGGTCCGGCTCCGTCTGAGCGGGCCGCCGAGGCGGGCGCCGACGCTCCGCGGGCTCGACGCCGTCGCCTACGCCGATGCCTCGTAGCCGGCGTCCTCGATGGCGGCCACGACGGCGTCGACGTCCACGTCGCCCTCGACGGTCGCGGTCCCCGCCTCGTGGTCGGCGCTCGCGGACTCGACGCCCGGCAGCTCACCGAGCGCGTCGGTCACGTTGTCCTCGCAGCCGGTACACGACATGCCGTCGACGTTTACCGTCGTCATGTCCGGGCGTAGCCGCCGCGGACACAACTGCCTTTCCGTCGTCCCCGCAGGCGACCGGTTCCCGGGGTCGCTCTCGCGTCGCTCGACCGTCGGACCGCTTTTGACCGCGCCGGTCGAACGCCCGCCCATGCGCACCCTCGACGAGACGGACCGAGAGATCATCCGGCTGCTGCTGGCCGACGCGCGGCGCCCGTACAGCGACATCGCCGAGCGCGTGGACCTGTCGGCGCCCGCGGTGTCCGACCGCGTCGACCGCCTCCGCGAGGTGGGCGTGATCGAGGGGTTCACCCTCCGGATCGACGGCGACGCGCTCTCCGACGGGCTGCGGGTCCTCGCGACGCTCGCCGTCGCGCCCGCGGACGCCGAGCGCGTCCACGAGTCGGTCGCCGCCCACGAGCGCGTCGAGCACGCCTTCCTCACCGCCGACGGCGAGGTGACGGTCGTCGCGCGCGTCGAGGAGGGGACCGCCCGCGACCTCGTCGACGACGCGGTCGGCCTGGACGCCGTGACCGAGTTGTCGGTGCGGCCGCTCGACGCCCACGACTGGTCGCCCGCCGTCGGCGACGCGGACCTCGCGGTCGAGTGCGTCGAGTGCGGGAACACCGTCACCGCCGAGGGGGAGTCGGCCCGGATCGACGGGACGCTGTACCACTTCTGTTGCGGCTCCTGCCGGGAGAACTTCGAGGAGCGCTTCGACCGGATCGAGGAGGGCGCGTAGTCGGGGGACGCCCCCGACGCGCCGCGGAGAGTAACGTACTTGAGTGCCCGCCGGTTAGCCGAACTCGCAGTCCCGTGGTGTAGTGGCCAATCATAATGGCCTTTGGAGGGAATCCGTCCGCGTTCGCTGCTCAAACGCGGCTGTTGGGCGTTTCTGCTGGAACGCCCCGTCGGATACCCGAAGTCAGCCATTGACGGCGGTTCGAATCCGCCCGGGACTATTTCCGGCCGACTTGTGGGCCCCGCCGTTCGACACCCTCTACGCCTCGTCGAAGAACTCGTCGAAGAGGGCGACGACTCGCACCTCTATCTCGTCGCGGATCTCGCGGACGCGCTCGATTTCCTGCCCGTGCGGGTCGTCGAGCGCCCAGTCGCGGGCGTCGACGCCGTCGGCGAGCGTCAGCGTCGAGCACCCCATGGTGGCGACGACGTCGCAGGCGTTCAGCTCCGCGGTCGAGACCTCGCGGGGGACGCGATCGGAGAGGTCGATATCGAGCTCTCCCATCGCTTCCACGACCTCGGGATGGACCTCGTCGGCCGGATGCGTGCCGCCGGTGACGACCTCGACGCGGTCGTCGAGGCCGCGCTCGCGGCGCTCGCGCTCCGCGAACGCCGCCGACATCTGGCTGCGACCGGCGTTCTGGACGCAGACGAACCCGAACGTCACGACGTCGTCGTCGTTCATACCCGTGCGTCCCGGCGCGCCCGATTAACGCTTCCTAAGAGGGCTATAGAGCGCTATGTATTCCGCGCGTCGGCGCCGAGGGGCGGGCATCGGCGACGGGCACTCACTCCAGCACTACCGAGAACCCCCACGCCGCCGACGACCGGGGCTCGGCGTCGTCGGACACGACCGCCATCGTCGTCTCGAACCGGTACTCGCCCACCGGGAGACAGGCGTCCTCGCCGGGCGTCGCGTACAGGCCGACGAGCCGCTCGCTCGACTCGCCGGGGTCGAGCGCGAACGTCCGGGACTCCTCGGTCGTGGCGATCGCGTCGGTCAGCCGCCAGCAGTCGGGTTCGGCGGGATACTCGCCGTCGGCCGGCAGGCAGACGAGCGCGTTGCTCCCGTCGGAGACGTACTCGAAGTGGACGGCGCGCCCTCTCGCCGACGCGCACCCGTTCGTCGCCCGCGTTCGTCAGCGTCGTGCGTAGCTGCGGCGGGTGGTCGGTCGTCGCGGCCTCGCTCGTGACCTCCACGCTCGGCTGGACCGGGAAGTCCATGTCGCCGTCGGTGGCGACGATCAAGACGCCCGGGCCGCCGGTCCCCTCGGGGCGCGTCCCGCCGGCGTCGCCGTCGTTCCCGTCCGACCCCGGTAGGCCGTCGCTGTCGGACCCGTCGCCGTCCGGGCCCGTCGACGCACACCCGGCGAGCGCGATCAGTCCGCCCGCGCTCGCTCCGCCCACACCCCGGAGGTACCGCCGTCGAGTCGGTGTCATCGGTCCGACAGCACCAGTGAGGGTATAGCGTTGTTGTCGGGGATCCGCCCGCCGATCGTGTGTGTCATTTTTTACCATGCGGATCGTGGGTGTCCCATGGACATCTCCGATTACCGGGCAGAGGTCGCGGCGAACCGGCGCGAACACGGCTTCGAGGCGGTCGACGGGCGGACGGACGAGTTCGACCGGCTGTGGACGGCGCGCGAGACGGACGACACGGTCGGCGAGGTGGTCGTGCTGGCGACGCTCGTCGAGGCCGACGGGGCGGACGCGGAGACGCTGCTCGACGCCGCGGCGGCGTTCCGCGACGTGCTGGCCGACACCGTCGACCCCCGACCGGGACGCGCCGACGGCGGCGAGGCGCCGACGCCCGTCGGCTACGTGACGCTCGCGACGCCGGACCCGGACGCGTCGCTGCTCGACGCGATGTCCGGGTTCACGGTCGCGAAGCGACGGACGAACGTGTTCCCGCTCGTATACGACACCGAGGCGGAGCGGCTCCACCGTCACAAGGTCCCGCGGCTGAAGGGTCGCGGCATCTACCGCCGACAGGCGATCGACGCCGAGCGCCTCTTTGGCGTATAACTAGTCGATTCCCGATTGTTCCGCCCTCGGTCCGCTGCGTACGGCGACAATTATGCTGGGTGGCTCGTGCCGGTAATCGTCACGAACCGGCCGTCACGAGAGACCGCTATGTCCTCCCACGAGCGCATTTGCTCCGACTGCGGGTCAGCGGCGAACGTCTCCGCGTCCTCCCGGGTCTCGAACGCGAGAACTCGTGTGGCATTCTCCGTCTCGGCACTCGTGTGAGCGGTGCCGCTCGCCGCCGGTTCCCCGTCGGCGTCGGCGACCTCGACGCCAGGTGGCTCGGCGCGGACAGTCATCCCGGTGCCAAGTCGACGGACAACACCCGCCAGCGTTTCGTCCGTGGCAGTGTACCGTCCCTCGCCGTCACGGGCATCGATGATCGCCTCGACGGCCGCACGCTTATCGCCCAGCGGGTCGGGTGCCATACTGGCGAAGGCCTCGACAACGACCCCGGCCTTGATGCCGACGACTCAGTCGGTGTCGGGGGCACCGAACAGGCGATACCCTTCGTACTCGTCGAGCGGTTCGAACGCCTTCTGAATGGGCTCACCCGATTCGGGGGTCTGGAACTCTTCGACGATTTCCTCGGCGAGGAGGTCCGTCTCCAGTACGGACAGTCCTCGTCCGCCGGCACGAATCTCCATTGCTGCTCGGCTCGGCTCGATGTCGAGTACCGGGTGCGCTTTGCCGTCTTGATACAGCGCCGTCGACTCGAAGGACGCTCCCCGGTCCTGTAGATACGTTGCTAGCTCGTCGAAACGCCGGACGCGGAACGGGTACCAGCGTTGGGCCGGGTCGGTGTCCGAAGCGAAGACGCGATCAGGCGCTGGGAGCCACGTGGCGGGGTAGGGAATGTCGGGGCTCCCGTCGATGACTGACCCGACCCCCGAACAGCCAGCCAGGCCGACGAGCGTTGCCGTCGTGGCGGCCGTCTTCCCGCGACGGAGCAGGGTTCGACGCGTCCAGGAGGGCTTTTCCATATGTGCGGCAATGCCTGCTCTCCCGGCAAGTCTCTTGTGGACGGCGTTGCCGGCGAGTCCGCTGGAAGGGTCGCCTGGTTCGCCTCGTACCGGTACCGCCCCCCTGTCTATCGCTCTAGGCTCCCGTGAGTAACGAGTGACCACTGACCGATACGCGCACTGTATTCGGCACGGCTCGAAGAACATATCACCTGCTGAAGATCTCACCAGAGCTGAATAATTGATAGTGGATCGACCGCGAACACCTCCAAAGCCCCAGCCGTACCGCACAGCCTCACACCTCCCCAGCCTCGCGGTTCCCTCCGCTTCGCTCCGGTCGCCGCAGTCCCCCGCACGTGTCTGCGAGCGCCACCGCGTTGGCCTCGATCGGCGGAGCGCGGATCGGCCGCTGTGAGAATTAAAATTGGTAAAAAAACCGGACCGCTCGCGCGCCGCTCAGACGAGCCGCGCCGCGATGCGCGCCGCGCCGTCCGCGGCCGCGGTCGCGGGGTCCTCGGGCGAGACGACCTCGACGTCGCGGTCGAGCTCCTCGCTGAGGCGCTTCTCGAACTCCTCGGTGAGCCCGGGGATACACGCCATGCCGCCGGTGATGGCGAGCGGGCGTCCGAGCGCCAGCTGGTAGGGTTTCATGTGGTCGTTCGCGAGTTCGGGGAGGAACTCGTTGGCGACGACGTCGACCGCCTCGTCGATGTACCGGTCGATCGGCTCCTGGACGCCGCGGTCGACGGTGAACTCGTGGCTCCCGCCGCCCGGCTGCTGGACCACGTCGGTGAACGGCTCGAAGTCGTACACGTCGCCGTGCTGCTCCTTGTACTCCCGAGCGGTCGTCCGGTCGATGTGGACGCGCCCCTGCGTCTCCTCCTCGACGGCCGCGACGATGCGGCGGTCGACCTCGTTGCCCGTCACCGAGCCGGTCGAGAACGGCGAGAGCTGCTCGCCGCGCCGGTAGGCGCACGCCTCCATCGTCGTCGAGCCGAGGTTCACTGACACGAACACCTCGTCGATCGCGTCGAGGTCGTCGCCGTAGGCGGGGATCGCCCCGCACAGCGACTCGGGGTAGCTCCGCGTCTCGACGCCGCCGATGGAGGAGCCTTCGATCACCGACTTGAGGTTCTCAACGCCGGCCTCGTTGTCGATGGTCGGCACGGCGTAGACGACCGCGCTGTCCTCGGGCACGTCGTGGGCGTCCACGACCGCCTCGAAGAAGCGCTCGGCGTCGGCGACGCTGTCGTCGTCCTCGGGGAGCCCCGAGCGCAGCATGAAGCGCACGCGGTCGGGGTACTCGACCGCCGCCTCCTCCCCGAACAGCACCTTCTCCTCGCCGGTGATGGCGTCCTCGTAAGTCGCCAGGCAGGTCAGCACCGAGTGGCGTTCGCGGCCGCCCCGCCCGTCGGGGATGTCGAGCACCGTTCGGGTGCTGCCTAATTTCACGCCGACCGCCGCCGATTCGTCCGATTCGTTGATGTCCGTGGATTCGTCGTCGCTCATTGGTCACTCGCACACGAAGCGATCCGGACGATGGAGACGAGGCTGATCCGGTGGTCCGCGGGCGTGAACGGCCGGTCGCGCGTCGGGGCGTCGAACCCCTCGAGGCGGCGCGTCAGCGCCGCGACCGCGTCGTCGCCGACCCAGTCGAGCTCGCCGTAGTAGGACAGCGCGTCTCGGGCCCGCACGTGACCGCCGACGTCGACGAGGTAGCCGAGCCACTCGCCGAGCTCGCGTTCCGCCGCCGGCGACGCCGGGATCGCCGTCAGGTACGGCTTCTCTCCCGCGCCCCCGCCGTTCAACCGCGCACCACGCCGACGCTGGAGCAGCTCCGTGAACACCGCCGAACGCGCCGCCTGCTCGGCTCGGTTCCGGTTCGGCCGCCGGAGCGCCCGCTCCCGAGGCGCTCCGTCCGCACCGTCTCGCGGTGCGTCCGCGATCCGGCGCAGCTCCCGTACGTCGTACCGTCGTGGATTCAGACTCATGTTCCGTCCGTCGTTCGCGTCCGTACCGGCACTGTCGCGGCGGGGTTATATGATAGTTGGCCCTCAGTTATCAGCGGTGAGAAACTACCGCGCCGGCGGGCCCGACGGCGAGCCGGTTCGGGCCCTGCTCACGGCGAGCCGGTTCGGATCCCCCGCTCACGGCGAGTCAGCCGCCCCGCCGCTCAGCCGACGATCCGGTTCGCCGCCGCGACGCTCCCCGCCGCGAGGACGCCGCCGGCGACGACGTCCGTGACCCAGTGGATGCCGAGGAACACGGTCGCGACGACGATGCTGCCCGCCAGCGCCCCCGCGACGTAGGTCCACCACGGGAACTCCTCGTGGGTCGAGACGGCGGCGAGGAACACGGTCACAGACAGCGCGGCGTGGAGGGAGGGGAAGACGTTCGTGGCGGCGTTCACCTGCGAGGTGAGCTGGGTGACTCCCCCGAACCAGTCGAGGAGCAGCGGCTCGACGGGGGCCGCGCCCGGGTCGGCGCCCGGCGCGGTCGGGTAGTTGCGCGGACCGTACGCGACGACCCCGGCGTAGCAGGCGATCGCCACCGCGTAGTTGACCGCGTACGCCGCGACCAGCCGCTTCAGCGGGCGCAGCCGTTCGGCGAACGCGTACGCCGCGACCGGGAACGCGACCAGCACGACGTAGCCGACGACGTACATCGGGCCGAAGTAGTACACCGCGGCCCGCGGGACCGCGTCCTGTATCGCGGCCACGAGGTCGCCCTCTATCGCGTAGACGGCGGTCGTCGCGCGGTAGCCGTACTCGAAGGAGAACGCCTCGATCCGCCGGATCGACCCCTTGTTGACGGCGAGGACGAGGGCGAGCCCCGCGACGTACGGCGCGATCCCGACGGCGCGCTCGCGGAGCAGGTCGCGGTCCGAGAGGACGGCCCGCATGCGGTCCGGACCGACGCAGACCGGAAGCAGCACCGCGAACGCGGCGAGCGCGGCGCCGCCGACGAGCCCGGCCACCCCGACGAACCCGGCGGCCGACGCGGTCATCGCGACTCACCGGTCATCCGTTCACGGGCACGCGGGGCGGCGGAGCAATCAGTCTCTCGGTAGCGGTGGGGCCGTCCGCGTCACCGGGCGTCCGACTCGGCCCACGGGAGCGGTTCGGTACACCAGTGACAGAAGTCGAGGTCGGCGTCGACCTCCTTGCCGCAGTTGGGACAGGCCACCTCCACCGTCTCGCCGTCCTCGCCGGTCGCGGCCGCCGGCGGCGGGGACTGGACGCCTCCCGGGCCCTCGTCGCCGTCGGCGCTCGCGGCCCGCCGCCGCATCGCCTCGGCGCGGCCGACGAGGTACGCGTCGAGCGCCGACAGCGCGGACAGGAGCACGATGGGCAGCGTCACGTCGGTCGGGACCGCCGCCGTCAGCGCCGCGGGGTCGGCCAGCGGGTCGACGGGCTCTACGTCGTACAGCGCGAACAGCGCGACCCCGCCGCCGACGATCGTCAGGTGCCACAGCAGCGCCCGCCCCCACCGGCGCAACGCGAGGTGGCCGAGCCCCGGGAAGACCAGCGCGAGCAGGGCCGCGAGGACGGGGCGCAACTGGTTTCGCATACGGCCCGGCTTCGACCGGCCGGTACTTAGGCCTGCGGTGTCGCCCCGAGCGCCCCCGTCGGCCGAGCCGTCCCCCGGTCCGCGACCGCTCCGGTCGGGATAACAACCGTTAATCGCGGCCCGCTCGTCGGCGGGCACATGAGCAGCCAGCGGGCGACCGCGTTCGTCCCGGGCCACGTCACCGCCTTCTTCAGCGCGCACCCGGCCGACGACCCGTCGGTCGCCGGATCGCGCGGCGCGGGCCTGACGCTCACCGACGGCGTGACCGTTCGGGTGTCGGCGCCGGACGGCGCGGTCGACGCGACGGCGGAGAACGGCGAAGCGGACGACGGTATCACGGCCGACGCGAGCGATCGCGACGCGAACGCGGACACCGGTTCGCGCACCATCGACGGCGAGGCCGGGTCGATCGGTGCGGTCGACGACGTGCTCGCGGAATTAGACGCGCTCGGCGCCGACGCGGCGGTCGAGACCGACCTCCCGATCGGCGCGGGCTTCGGCGTCTCCGGCGCCGCGGCGCTGGGGGCCGCCCTCGCCGCGAACGACGCGCTCGACCGCGGCCGGTCCGAGAACGACCTCGTCCGAGTCGCCCACGCCGCGGAGGTCGGTCGCGGGACCGGGCTCGGCGACGTGGTCGCGCAGGCGCGCGGCGGGCTCCCGGTCCGGTTGGAACCGGGCGCGCCGGGGGTCGGCGAACTCGACGGCGTGCCGGCGACCGCGCGCGTCGAGTACGTCACGTTCGGCGAACTGTCGACCGAGGCGGTCCTCGGCGGCGACACCGACGCGCTCACGGCGGCCGGGGAGGACGCGCTCGACCGGCTCCGCGCCGATCCGCGCCTCCCGACGCTGATGGACGCGGCCCGCGGGTTCGCCCGCGAGGCGGACCTCCTCGTCCCCGAGGCCGCCGAGGCGATCGACGCGGTCGACGCGGCCGGCGGCGAGGCCGCGATGGCGATGCTCGGCCGCACCGCCTTCGCGCTCGGCACCGGGCTCTCCGACGCGGGCTACGACCCCGAGGCCTGCCGGATCGACGCCGCGGGCGCGCGGCTCGTCGACGACTGAGGGTGCCTCGGAACCGGTACCCCCTGAACCACTGAGTAATACTTATACTGTAATACTCACAAAGTATAACAGTAGCATGCCTCGCGTCACCACGAAGGGACAGGTCACGATCCCGAAGGAGATCCGCGACGCGCTCGGAATAGAGCCCGGGGACGAGGTCGACTTCGAGCGCGTCGGATCCGAGTATCGGCTCCAGAAGCGGGCGCCGACCACAGAAGACGGCGACGACCCCTTCGAGAAGCATCGCGGAAGCGCCGACAGCGACGAGACGATGCCGGAGCGGATGCGTCGACTCCGCGGCGAGTACCCGCGAGAGGTCGATGATTTGCCAGAAACCAACGAGGGTTCCGACGACGAGACGACGGGCGCCGACTCGTGACGACGGCGATCGACACGAACGCGTTCCTCGCGCTGCTGTACGACGACGAACACGCTGACGCAAGCGAGGCGGCGCTCAGGCGCGCGTATCGAGACGGAGCGGTCGTTGCCGCGCCCGTCGTCTACGCCGAGCTCGCGGCCGACGGTCGCTTCGAGTCGCCGGCTGACCTCGATCGGTTCCTCGCGGACTTCAGCGTCGACGTGGTCGAGCCCTCGCGCGAGGCGCGCTTCGCCGCGGGCGAGCGGTTCCGGGAATACGTGGACCGTCGCCCGGACGGAATCCAGTGTCCCGCGTGCGGCGAGAAGCGGTCGGTTGACTGCGAGGCGTGCGGCGAGTCGCTCTCGCCGCGTCAGCACGTCGCGGCCGACTTCCTCATCGGTGCGCACGCCGACCTCGACTGCGACGGGCTGGTCAGCTTCGACGAGGGGTTCTACTCGACGTACTTCTCGTCGCTGACCGTATATTCCGCGTGACCGGTTATCGGGTTCTGTCCCGCGAGAGCCCGCGTAAGTCCGGGTGATCGCGGGGATCGATCGGCGGCTCCCGGTCCTGTGCCGCGGACGAATCGGAAGCGATCCGATCACGAACCTCTTGCCACTCCTCGTGGCGGCACAGGACGTTCACCGGCATTTCGTCTATTTCGAGCACGGATGCGACTGCCGCCCGATGGAACCCCTCGCACAGCTGGACTTCCCCGTTCCGCCCGATCGCGACGACCGGCTCGAGCCGGTGGACGTACGCATTCTCGAAGTCGTTCTCGGCCGATGCGGGTTCGTGCTCGGCCTCGGCGTTCGGTCGATACCCCTCCGCTTCGATCGACCGGATCAGGTCGTCCAGGTACGCGAGGCGGACCCGACGGTACTCGTCGGCGCTCTCGTATCCGCGGACGCGCTCGCCGGCCTCGAACCGCTCCTCCGCGCGGCGGTACAAGGGGGTCTCCTCCCACGGATCCCCGTCCTCGTACCGCCGTCGAATCGACCGGTAGACGGCCGTCTCGCGGAGCGACTCTCGCCCGTCGATGTCCCAGCTACCGCCCTCGACGCGGCCGATCCCTCGGTCGAGGCGAAGCCGCTGGTTGTGGTCTCGCAGGTCCGTCGGGTCGACTCGTATCACCACCCACGGGTCCGCCGGCGCCCGGTACCGTCGCTCGTTCGCGAACGCGTGCCACCGAGTGTAGTAGCGGAGTCGGTCGAGGTCCATCGGCGCGAACGATCCGTGGTCGCGGGGGGCGCCACTAAGCCGTTCGCCTCGCGACCGGCGACGTCCCCCGCCACCGCCGACGAACAAAGCTTTACCGCGTCGCCCGCCTATCTCCGGCAAATGGTACTCGACGACCTCGGCACGTCCCTGCGGAGCAGCCTCGACAAGCTCCAGGGGAAGTCCCGACTCTCCGAGAGCGACGTCGAGGAGATCGTCAAGGAGATCCAGCGCTCCCTGCTGTCCGCCGACGTCGACGTCTCTCTCGTGATGGAGCTGTCGGACTCGATCAAGTCCCGCGCGCTCGAAGAGGAGCCGCCGGGCGGCACCACGGCGAAGGACCACGTCCTCAAGATCGTCTACGAGGAGATGGTCGAGCTGGTCGGCGACTCCACCGAGCTCCCCTTAGAGAACCAGACGATCCTCCTCGCCGGCCTCCAGGGGTCGGGGAAGACCACCTCCGCGGCGAAGATGGCCTGGTGGTTCTCGAAGAAGGGCCTCCGCCCCGCGGTGATCCAGACGGACACCTTCCGGCCGGGCGCGTACGACCAGGCGAAGCAGATGTGCGAGCGCGCCGAGGTCGACTTCTACGGGAACCCCGACAACGACGACCCGGTCGACATCGCGCGGACGGGCCTCGAAGAGACCGCGGACGCCGACGTTCACATCGTCGACACGGCGGGCCGCCACGCGCTCGAAGACGACCTGATCGCGGAGATCGAAGAGATCGAGGGCGTCGTCGACCCCGACCGCTCGCTGCTCGTCTTAGACGCCGCGATCGGCCAGGGCGCGAAGGAGCAGGCCCGGCAGTTCGAGGAGTCGATCGGCATCGAGGGCGTCGTGATCACCAAGCTCGACGGGACCGCGAAGGGCGGCGGGGCGCTCACCGCGGTCAACGAGACCGACTCCTCTATCGCCTTCCTCGGCACCGGGGAGACGGTCCAAGACATCGAGCGCTTCGAGCCCTCCGGGTTCATCTCGCGGCTGCTCGGGATGGGCGACCTCAAGCAGCTCTCCGAGCGCGTCGAGCGCGCGATGCAGGAGACCCAGGAGGAGGACGAGGACTGGGACCCCGAGGACATGCTGAAGGGGGAATTCACCCTGAAAGACATGAAGCGGCAGATGGACGCGATGAACAAGATGGGGCCGCTCGACCAGGTGATGGACATGATCCCCGGGCTCGGCGGCGGGATGATGGACGAGCTGCCGGACGACGCGATGGACGTCACCCAAGACCGGATGCGCCGCTTCGAGCGCATCATGGACTCGATGACCGAGGAGGAGCTGGAGAACCCCCGCGTCGTCGGCCAGTCGCGCACGGAGCGGATCGCCCGCGGCTCCGGCACCGACGAGGAGACGGTCCGACAGCTCTTGGAACAGCACTCGATGATGGAGGAGACCATCGGCCAGTTCCAAGGGATGGGCGAGGGCGACATGCAGCGCATGATGAAGAAGATGGGCGGCGAGGGCGGCGGCCTCGGCGACATGATGGGCGGCGGCAAGGGGCCGTTCTGATCGGGTCGGCCGTCGCCACCGGTCGCGTCGCGACCGGTCCTCTGCCTCCTTCCGGCCTTTTAATTCGGTGACCGGTCAACGACGACTCGATGAACCGAGACCGGATCGGCGAGTACGACGCCCTGATCCTCGTCTCGCTCGTCTGGTTCCTCGGGAAGTTCGTCCGCTACCTCTTCCCCCCGCTGTTCGAGTCGATCCAAGGCGCCTACGGCGTGAGCAACGCCGTCATCGGGACCGCGTTCACGGGGTTCATGATCGTGTACGCCCTCCTCCAGTTCCCGAGCGGCGCGGTCGCCGACCGGCTCGGACCGGTCCGGGTGATCGTCGCGGGCGCGCTCGTCGCCGGCGCGGGCTCCCTCGCGGTCGTCGTCGACGCCCCCTTCGCCGCGCTGGTCGCCGCGATGCTCGTCATCGGGGCGGGCACCGGCGTCCACAAGACCGTCTCGGTGCGGCTGATCGCCCGCGTCTACCCCGCGCGCACCGGGCGGATGCTCGGCGCGCACGACACGCTCGGCGCGATGGGCGGCGTCGCCGCGCCCGCCGTCGTCGTCGCCGTCCTCTCGGCGCCGCCCGCGTTGGCGGCGGTCCTCGCGCGGCTCCCCGGCGCGGACTGGCGGGCGCCGTTCCTGCTCACCGGCGTCCTCGCGGTCGGGCTCGCGGCCGCGACCGCGGTCCGGCTCTCGGGGTCGGCGGCCGCCGACGGCGCGACCGACGGCGACGACGACCCCGGCGCCGCGGCGTACCTGCGCCTGTTCCGGAACCCGCGGTTCGCGGCGTTCGTGCTGGTGACCGTCGCCTTCTCGTTCGCGTACAACGGGACGGTCGCGTTCCTCCCGCTGTACCTCTCCGAGGCGGCCGCGCTCCCCGCGACGACCGCGAGCCTGCTGTACTCCGCCCTGTTCGCGGTCACGTTCGTCCAACTCGCCTCCGGCGACCTCTCGGACCGCCTCGGACGCCTCCCGGTGATGGTCGCCGCCCTCGGGCTCGCGACGGCCGCGCTCGGCGGCCTCGTCGCGCTCGCGGGCGCCGGCGCCGTCCCGCTCGGCGCGCTCGTCGTCGCGCTGGGGCTCGGGTCCCACGGCTTCCGCCCGGTCCGCGGCGCCTACCTCGTGGAGGCGCTGCCCGACCGGCTCGCCGGCGGCGGGCTCGGCGTCGTCCGGACGCTGCTCATGGGCGGCGGCGCGCTCGCGCCGAGCGCGGTCGGCATCGTCGCCGACGCGGTCGGCTTCCGACCCGCCTTCGGACTGCTCGCCGGGTCGATGGGGCTCGCCGCGGTCGTCGCCGCCGGGCTCTGGGCGACGGAGTGACCGGTCGGCGGCCCGTCGAGCCCGCGGCGCCCGCGCTCAGTCGAGGCTCCCGGGCTCGAACGTCTCCGGGTCGAACTCGTGTTCGCGGAGGTGGTCGGCGTCGACCGCGCGCAGCACGGACTCGTTCGTGGCCTCGAGGACGACCGGCGGCGCGACCCCCGCCTCGGCCGCCTCCGTCCAGCGGCCGACGCAGAGGCACCAGCGGTCGCCCGGCTCCAGCCCGGGGAAGTCGAACTCTGGGCGCGGCGTGATCAGGTCGTTGCCGCGGTCGCGGCTGTACCGCAGGAACTCGGCCGTCACGACCGCACAGAGCGTGTGTTCTCCCACGTCGCCGTCGAGGTCGCGGCAGTACCCGTCGCGGAGGTACCCGGTCGTCGGCTCGCCGCCGCAGGGGGCCAGTTCGCCGCCGAAGACGTTGCGTTCGCCGGGCTCCCCGTCGGAGTCGTCGGTCGACATACAACGGGGTTCGGCCGCCGCCGACATAAGCGACCGGCGGGTCGCCGTCCGGCGGCCGTCGAGCGTTCGGCCGGCCGTATAAGTGCCGCGCCGTCGAACGGTCGCGTCATGAGCCGGAACGACGAGGTCGCGACCCGCCTCGAGGAGTTCGCCGACCTCCTCGAGGCGACGGGCGTCGAGTACAAGCCGACCGCCTACCGACGGGCGGCCGAGAACGTCCGCGACCACCCCGCGCCGATCGAGGGGCTCGCGGCGGAGGGCGAGGACGCGGTCGCCGAGATCGACCGGGTCGGTGACGCCATCGCCGCGAAGGTCGTCGAGTACGTCGAGACCGGCGAGATCGAGGAGCTGACGGATCTCCGCGAGGAGCTGCCGGTCGACATGGCCGGGCTGACCGCGGTCGAGGGCGTCGGCCCCAAGACGGTCGGCTCGCTGTACGACGCGCTCGGAGTCACCGACCTCGACGAGCTGGAGGCCGCGGCCGAGGCGGGCGAGATCCGGGAGGTGTCCGGGTTCGGCGCCAAGACGGAGGAGAACATCCTCGAGAACGTCCCGTTCGCCCGCGAGGCCCGCGAGCGTACCCGCCTCGGCGACGCCCGGCCGCTCGCGGACGACGCGCTCGCGTACCTCGCCGCCCTCGACGCCGTCGAGTCGGTCGAGGTGTGCGGGTCGATCCGGCGGTGGAGGTCCACCATCGGCGACGTCGACCTGCTCGTCGCCAGCGAGGCGCGCGAGCCGATCGTCGAGGCGTTCACCGACTGGGACGCCGCGGACGCGACGATCGAGGCGGGCACCGGGAAGGCGAGCGTGCGCGCCGACGGCACCCGCGTCGACCTCCGGATCGTCGACCCCGACGAGTTCGGCGCCGCGCTCCAGTACTTCACCGGGTCGCGGGCGCACAACGTCGCCGTCCGCAACCGGGCGATCGACCGCGGGCTCAAGCTGAACGAGTACGGGCTCTTCGACGTGAGCGACCTCGACGAGGACCCCGCCGCCGACGCGGGCGACGGCGGAGACGCCGCCGAGGCGGACTCGACGCGCGCCGGCGAGCGCGTCGCCGGCGAGAGCGAGGACGGGGTGTACCGCGCGCTCGACATGGAGCCGGTCCCGCCCGAGCTGCGCGAGGACCGCGGCGAGGTCGACGCGGCCGCCGAAGACCGGCTCCCGCCGCTCGTCGAGCCGGGCGAGCTCCGCGGCGACCTCCACACCCACACCGACTGGTCCGACGGCGGCTTCTCGATCGCGGAGATGGCGCGGGCGGCCGACGAGCGCGGGTACGACTACCACGTCGTCACCGACCACGCGACCGGGCCGGGGATGGTCGGCGGGGTCGGCCTCGACGAGTCCGACATCGAGGAGCAGGCGGCGGCGGTCGCCGAGGCCGCCGAGGAGGTCGGGATTCCGATCCTCCACGGGATCGAGGCGAACATCGACGCCGACGGCGGGCTCTCGACGGACGACGAGACCCTCGCCGCGCTCGACCTGGTGGTCGCGTCGCCGCACGCCGCCCTCGGACAGGACCGCGAGGCGGCCACCGAGCGGCTGGTCCGGGCGGTCGAACACCCCCACGTCGACGTGCTGGGCCACCCGACCGGCCGCCTCATCAACGAGCGGCCGGGGCTCGACCCCGACGTGGAGGCGATCGCGGCGGCCGCGTCGGCGGCCGGCACCGCGATCGAGGTGAACGCGAACCCCGCTCGGCTCGACGCCGACGGGGAGTTCGTCCGGGCCGCGATCGAGGCGGGCGCGACGATCGCCGTCAACACCGACGCGCACGCCCCGCGCGAGCTCGACAACGCGCGCTACGGGGTTCACACCGCGCGGCGGGGGTGGGCGCGGGCCGCCGACGTGCTCAACGCGCGCTCGCTCAACGGGGTCCGCTCGTTCCTGCTCGAATGACGAGCGGCGACGGCGGCGACGCGCCCGACGGTCGGGGCCCCACAACCGGGGGGAACCCCCCGGTCCTGCTCGACGTCATGTGCGGGAAACTGGCGACCTACCTGCGCCTGTGCGGCTACGACGCCGCCTACGCGCTCGACCGCGGCGTCGAGGCCGACGACCGGCTCCTCGACCTCGCGGCCGACGAGGGGCGGACCCTGGTCACCCGCGACCGCGACCTCGCGGCGCGGGCCGACGCGACGGACGGCTCCCCCGAGGCCGTCCTCCTCACCGAGCGCGACGTGCTCGACCAGCTCCGCGAGTTCGACGCGACGGGGTTCACCGTCGAACTCGCCGCCGAGCCCTCCCGGTGCGGCTCGTGTAACGGTCCCGTCGAGCGCGTCGCGGTCGACGAGGCGAACCCCGCTCCGGCCGACCGCCCCGACTACGTTCCGGACGACGTGGGGACCGACCGGCCCGGATGGCGCTGTGCCGAGTGCGGGCAGTGGTTCTGGAAGGGGGGCCACTGGGACGACGTGGCGGCGCGGCTCGACGGGCTCTGACCCGCCCGGCGGCCGAGCGTAACCGGTTTGCCCGCCCGCCGCGTACCGGTCGGTAATGGAACGCGAACGGGCCGTCGACCGCCTGGAGTCGCTCGTCGACCGCGTCGAGCGCGAGCCGATGCCGGTGCCCGTCCGCGAGGTGTGGGCGTTCGGCGACGTGGCGCTCGGGCTCGACCCGGTCGACCGGCTCGACGTCTACCTCACGAAGGACGTGATCATGGGCGGCGACGGCGACGCGGCCGCCGCCTTCGAGGCCGAGTACGGCGTGAAGGGCGTCGGCACCACGGTCGACGCCGACTGGGCCGAGGCGAACCCCGACCGCGTCCGGACGAGCGACAACGGCTACGCGGCGCCCGAGAAGTGCCTCGCGGCCGAACTCGTAGAGGACGACGAGCCCATCCACCTCGAAGTGTGTAACGCGGGCTTCGAGGACAACGTCCGCCAGCGGCTGAAGGGGGCGCTCGCCCGCGACGCCTACGAGGAGGTGCTCGACCCCCGCGGGGTCTGCCTGTGGGTCGACGGCGAGCGCGACGACGAGGCGTTCGACCGCCTCCGCGAGGCCTCGCTCGCGATGCCGACGCTGCCCGCCGCGCTCGGGATGCTCGGCGCCGACGAGGACGCGGCCAACGCGGCCGCCGACGTGCTCAAACGACGGCGCGCCGAGCAAGAGGGCGCCTCCGTCCGCGGCGACATGGTCTGACCCGGCGCCCGGGGCAACGGGGGTCAGCCGCCCGACGCCACCCGTCCGACGGTCACGTCGAAGGGGACGTACTCGGCGCGCTCGTACTCCTCGGCGCCGATGGCGTCGACGACCTCGCGGCCCATCTCGCGCCAGCGCCCGCGGAGGTCGTCGTAGGCCGCCTCGGAGGTCGCGGCGACCAACTCCTCGCGGTGGTCGGCTAGGCCCGCGCCGGAGGCCTTCCGGGCCGCCGACCGCAGCGCGGCCTCCGCGTACGGCGGCTCGGTCCGCTTCTCGTGGACGTAGCGTCGCGTCCGCACGTCGACCAGCCCGGCCGCGCCGAACGCCTCGCGCACCCGGTCGCCGAGCGCCACGTCGGTGTCGACGCCGGCGACGTACGCCTCGCGCGCCTCGCGCTCTAAGCGCTCCTCGGCGTCGACCGTCGAGGCCACCCGCACGTCGGCGTTGTCCGGCTCGACCGCGGCGACGAGGTCCCCGGAGACCCGGGCGAGCTCACGCACCGCCGCGGTCGGGGCCGGCAGGTTGATCAGGAGCGCCTGACAGACCGCCAGGTCGACCGCGTCGTCGGCGACCGGCAGCCGGGTCGCGTCCCCAGCCAGGTAGCCGATCCGCCCGTCGCTCTCCTCGCGGGCGACCCCGAGGAGGTCGCGGTCGGCGTCGACGCCGATCACGGTCGCGTCCGCGTCGCCAGCAGCGTCCGCCTCCGCGGCCAGCACGCGGGTCAGCTCCCCCGTGCCGCAGCCGACGTCGAGGACGCGCTCGCGGCTCGGCAGGTCCAGGTCCGCGAGCGCGTCGCGGCCGTCGTCCCACATCCCGCGGCGGGTGTGTTCGAGGTACTCGGCGGAGAAGCGTCGCACGGGCCCGCTTCGCGGCGGGCGGAAATAAACGTCAGGAGATCGGTCGCGGGCGGCTCCGCGTCCTCACTCGTCGCCGCGTTCGCCGTCCCTGCTACCGGACCCGACCCCGAGCAGGTCGGCGGCGAGGACGGCGGTCACGCCGGCGCAGTAGCCGACGAACGCGCTGGTCACCCCGACCGCGGCGAAGCTCACCGTCACGTCGCCGATCGCCGGGTTCCCCCCGTTGATTCCGGGGACGCCGACCACCGTTCCGAGGAGGACGAACCCGCCGAGGACGGCCGCCGGCACGACGCCGACGGCCAGGCACGCCGGGCCGCCGCACCTCGCGTACGCGCCGGCGGCGGCGAGCGGCCCGGGCGCGTAGAACACCAGCAGCGGCAGTATCCGATCGGTCAGGGCGCTCG
Source organism: Halorubrum sp. ASP1 (assembly GCF_005435135.1). NCBI lineage: Archaea > Methanobacteriati > Methanobacteriota > Halobacteria > Halobacteriales > Haloferacaceae > Halorubrum > Halorubrum sp. ASP1. Next base: position 91,321 of record NZ_SGUA01000001.1, read on the forward strand.
CCGTCGTCACGCCCGCCGTCTCGGCGAGGAACGCGGCGACGAGCGCGAGCGCCACGGCGCCGGCGAACCCGACCACTAACACGACCGCGCGCTCGCGACGGCGTCCGAGCAGCAGCGCCTTCGTGGTGGGCATATCCGTGGATCGCTCGCGAGGTCACTTAAAACCGCGTCGGACGGACGGCGTCCTCGGGGCCGACGGCGTTCGGCGCCGCGGAGCTCGTCTCAGTCGTGACGCAGCTCCCGCACCCGGTCGATGTTCCACGCGAAGCTCTTCCCGTCCTCGGTCGGCGTCTCCAGGGCCAGCGGCACGTCGACCAGATCGGGGTGGTTGAGGATCCGCTCCATCCCCGCCTCGCCGATGTGCCCCTCGCCGATGTGGGCGTGCTCGTCCTTGTTGGTGCCGCACTCGTGTTTCGAGTCGTTGAGGTGGATGTACTCCAGGTGTTCTAACCCGACCACGTCGTCGAACTCCGCGACCGTCTCGTCGACCGCCTCGGGCGTCGAGAGGTCGTAGCCCGCCGCGAACGCGTGGGCCGTGTCGACGCAGACGTCGATGTCAGTCTCCGTGCGGTCGACGATCCCCGCGAGGTGTTCGAACTCGCCGCCGAGCTTCGTCCCCGCGCCCGCGTCGCTCTCGATCAGGACCGTCACGCCGTCGGGCACGTCGAGGTCGTCGATCACCGACGCGGCGTTGTCGAGCCCGCCCTCGACCCCGGCGCCCGTGTGCGCGCCGAGGTGGACGTTGACGTACGGGATACCCAGCTTGTCGGCGGCGTCCACCTCCTTTTGCATCGAGTCGAGCGACTTCTCCCGGAGCCCCTCCTTCGGCGTACAGAGGTTCACGAGGTAGGAGGTGTGGATCACCCACGGTCCCTCCAGGTCGCGCTCGGTCCCCTCGCGGAACCGCTCGGCCTCGTCGTCGCCGATGTCCGGGTCCTGCCACACCTGCGGCGAGTGGGTGAATATCTGCCCGCAGTTGCCGCCGACCTCGACCTGGTTCGCCACGGCGTTGTCCACGCCGCCCGCGATGGAGACGTGCGCGCCGACCTTGAGGCTCATACCGGGTACACGGAGGCGGTCGAAAAAGCCCCTTCGGAACCGGGAATCCCCGCCCCGCCCGCCGAGGCCGCTACGCCCCGCCGCTGCCGGGGCGCGTTCGGACCCACGCCTCGTCGCGGTACTTCTCCGCGACGAGCTCTTCGGCCCGTTCCAGCTCCGCCTCCGTCCACGAACCGTCCGTCTCCACGGTCGCGTCCGGCGCCGCTCCCGCCCAGTCGGCCAGCGCCGCCTCGACGGCCGCGACCGCGTCCGCCCGGTCGACGTCGACCAGCTCGTCCATCCCGACGACGCGGTCGCGGAACGCTCCGGGTGTCACCGGGGGGTCGGCGAAGACGCCCAGATCGCGGTCCGCTTCCACGGAGAACGTCAGCGACCCGTGCTGAATCACCGCCTCCCGCTTGCGGTACTGCGCGTTGCCGGCGATCTTGCGCGGTCCATTTCGGCCGTCGTCGGCAACCACGTCGTGCGCCGCGTGAAGCTCGCGGAGGTAACACGCCGGGTGGTACAGCTCCGGCTGCGGCTCCTCGACGTAGTCGGCGTCGATCCCGAGCCGGTCGAACGCGTCGAGGACGGGCTCGCAGAGCAGGTGATAGCAGTCGAGCAGCTCGCTCGGCACTTCGTCCGCGGGGACCGCGATGGAGTACGCCACGTCCCCGCGACCGTCGTGGTAGATCCCGCCCCCGCCCGTCTGCCGGCGGGTCACGTCGATCCCCTCGCGCTCGCAGAACTCCCAGTCGACCGTCTCCGGCTCCTGATGGCGCCCGAGGGTGAGACAGCTCGGCTCCCAGCGGTAGGTGCGGAGCGTGGCGGGCCCGCCCGCCGCGGCGGTCTCGGCGGCGACCTCGTCTAACGCCATCTGCATCGGGCCGGGGCGGGTCTCCTCGCGGATCAGCCGCCAGTCGACGGCGGGCGCGGTCATACTGCTCCCGTGGGGCGCCGCTCCGAAAGCGGTTGCGCTCGACGTCGCGAACGGCGAGATTCGGATTTGTTATCGCAGTATGCGATTTATCGGCCACCGATCCCGAACGCGCGTCCCTTTTACGAATCGCCGGAGTAGGGGCGCGCATGGTGCGAAACGTCGCCGGCGACATGGCGGAGCTCGACCCCGAGGACTTCTACCTCCTCTCGGGCGTCGAGCAGGGGATGCGCTTCTCGGAGTGGGTGCGCCGCGACAAGCTCCCCGACTACGCGGACCTGACGCGCGAGGAGGTCGACTACCGGATCGACCGGTGTCTCGACCGGGAGCTGATCGAGCGGAAGACGATCCAGTACGAGGGGTACCAGCTCACCTTCGAGGGGTACGATGCGCTGGCGCTCCGGACGTTCGCCGAGCGCGAGACCATCGACGGCGTGGGGTCGCCCCTGGGGCTCGGCAAGGAGGGCGACGTGTACGAGGCGCAGTCGTTCCGGCCGCTCGCCCTGAAGTACCACCGCGAGGGGTACACCAACTTCCGCGAGGTGAACCGCGAGCGCGAGTACACCGCCGACCGCGACCACGTCTCGTGGCTCTACACCGCGCGCAAGGCGGCCGAACGCGAGTACGAGGCGATGGAGGAACTGTACCCCGACGTGAGCGTCCCGCGGCCGGTCGATCACAACCGGCACGCCATCGTGATGGAGAAGTTCCCGGGCGTGGAACTGTCGCGCGCGAAGCTCGACCCGGAGCAGGCGGTCGGGGTCCTCGATCTGATCCTCCGGGAGCTGACGACCGCACACGACCTGGGCTGGATCCACGCCGACGCGTCCGAGCACAACGTCGCCGTCGCGGAGAGCGGCGTGACGGTCTTCGACTGGCCGCAGGCCGTGCCCGTCGACCACGAGAACGCGCGCGACTTCCTGAAACGCGACGTCGAGAACCTCACGCGGTACTTCGCTCGCAAGTATCCCCACGAAGTGCCTCGAGAGGCCGATATCGACGGCATCGCCGCCGCTATCGCCGACGGCTCGTTCGACAGCGTTCGAGCGTTCGACGACCGATAAACCAGATAGCGCGATATACAATTCTTATCGGGCAGTACGCTGCCCGACGCGGAACCACCGCGTTGAAACCGGTCGCTCGCGAGACTCCCGAACAGATCATGGAGGACTCGGACCCCGACCGCCTCGCCGCCCGGATTACCGAGGGAGACGCTGAGGCGGTCGTCGCGACCGTCGCGGACCTCACGGCGGTCGACGCCGAGACTCGTAAGCGCGCGCTGCGCGCCGTCAGAGACGCGGTCGACGACGGGACCCGCCTCGACGGGGCGGCCGTCGGGCCGCTGACGTCGTTCCTGACCGACGACGACCGGGCGGTTCGGCTGACGGCCGCGAAGCTGTTCGTCGCGCTCGCGCGGACGGCACCGGAGGCCGTGACCCCCGCCGTCGATTCGCTCGGGGAGCGGCTGGCGGACGACGCGGAGTTCTACTACGTCCGGGCCCGCTGCGCCGAGGCGCTCGGATACGTCGCCGTCGAGTCGCCCGAGGCGGTCGCGGACCCGGCGACGCTGGCCGACCTCCGCGTCGGACTGGAGTTCGACGAACCGGAGGTGAAAGAGAAGCTCGCGAAGGCGCTGGCGCACGTCGCGCTCGGCGATCCGAGCCGACTCCGCCACCACGTCGACTCGCTCGCCGAGCACCTCGACGCCGGCGACGAGCTCGTGCGCTACCACCTCTGTACCGCGCTGGTCGCGATAGGCTGTGAGCACCCCGAGCGGCTGACGGCCGCCGAGGCCGCCCTCGGCGATCGCCTCCGCGACGAGAGCCCGTACGTCCGGGGACGCGCCGCCGAGGCGCTCGGCCTGCTCGCCGGAACCAAGCCGCCGAAAGAGCGCGCCGACGCGGGCGAGGCGCTTGACGAGGTCGACGCCGACGCGGCGCCGTCCTTCCTTCTCGACCGCGCGGAGTTCTGCCGGCGCCGACTGGCCGATCCCGCGTCAGATCCGGTGTCCGGCGTCGGCACCGTCGAGTCGGTCCGCGAGGGGACGGCCGACGCGGTCGCGGCGATGACGGTCCCCGACGACGGCGTCTGCCCGCACTGCGGCCTCGACTTCGCCGACGGCGGCCCCCCGATGTGTCCCCGCTGCGGGACGCCTCGCTGACAATTTTGGCCGGCCTAAAGATTCGGAACTCTTTTGAAGAGTTAGGCGAGCCTAAAACATATGGCAAACGAACGGCCCGACCGGCCGGAACCGTCTCGGCGGGACTACGTCAAGTACGGCGCCGCCGTCGGTGTCGGCGGCCCGCTCGCCGGCTGTACGTCCGACGCCGGCAGTTCGTCGAGGGCGACGGACGACGACCCGGCAGCCGAAAACGAGACGACGGATGGGGACGACGGCGGGACGACGAGCGACGAGGAGTCGACCGGGGACACCGGGTACTCGGTGACGATGTCCCCTGTCGGGACGGTCGAGTTCGACGCCGTGCCGGAGACGGCCGTGACGTTCGACGACGTGTGGATCGACCATCTCGTCTCGCTCGGGCAGGGGGACAAGCTCGTCGCCAAGGCGCGCGACGGCGAGTTCTTCGGGAAGTACTACGACCAGCTCGACGGCGTCTCCTTCGACGGGGACGAGGTGAAGGCGATCTGGGGCGGGGAGGCCATCGACAAGGAGGTCCTCTACGAGGCGGACGCCGATGTCCACCACATCGACCCCATCCGGGCGATTGAGTACCTCGGCTTCGACGACGCGGACGTCGAGGAGGTCAGGTCGAACATCTCTCCGCTCTTTGCGAACCGGTTCAGCCGGTCGCACAACGCGCCGGAGTCGGCGACCGACTATCGGTACTACACGCTCTGGGAGCTCGCCGAGAAGTTCGCGCAGCTGTACCAGGTTCCGGACCGGGTCGCGGCGTACAAGCAGGTCCGCGACGAGATGGTCGCCGACATCGAGAGCCGCCTCCCGCCCGAGGAGGAGCGTCCCACCGTCGGACTGGTCGTCTTCTGGGCGGACGACGAGAAGTGGTACCCCTACAGGATCAACAGCCCCGGCTTCGGCCGCGCGCAGTACCAGCACCTCGGCGTCAACGACGCGTTCGACGACAGCGACAAGACGTACAACGCGAACTACGAGGCCGCGTACGACCACGAGGCGATGCTGGAGATCGACCCCGACATCCTCATCCAGAACTTCGGCATCGGGTACCCCGACAGCGGCGCGGGCTCGATGCGGCAGGCGGTGTACGACCTCATCGAGGACGACCCCGTCGCACAGGAGCTGACGGCGGTGAAGAACGACCGGTTCTACCCCGGCGGGACGGCGTTCCAGGGACCGATCTTCAACCTCTTCCAGATCGAGATCGCCGCCAAGCAGATCTATCCGGGCGAGTTCGGGGAGTTCAACGGCGTCGGCGAGCCGCCCGAGGACGAGCGACTGTTCGACCGGCAACGCGTTTCCGACATCGTCAACGGCGACATCTGACCAATGAGCACCACCGACCCCGAACCGACACGCGACTGCGACCGCGACGTGGCCGTCGTCGGCGGCGGCCCGGCGGGCTGTTCCGCGGCCGTGTTCTGCGCCCGCGAGGGGCTCGACACGGTCGTCTTCGACCGCGGGCGCTCGTCGCTCAAGCGCTGCGCGCACCTTGAAAACTACCTCGGCTTCCCGGCCGGGATCGACGTCGAGACGCTGTACGGGCTGATCCACGCCCACGCCGAGACCGCCGGCGCCGCGATCGTCCCGGACCTCGTCGAGTCGGTCGACCGCGCCGACGACGGTGAGGGATTCGTCGTCACTCCGCAGGAGGGCGACCACGTTTCCGCCCGCCGCGTGATCGCGGCGACGCGCTACGACGGCTCGTACCTGCGCGGACTCGGCGACGACGCGGCGATGTTCGACACGTACGAGCACGACGGCGAGGAGCACGACTGGTTCGACCGCGAGTACGCCGCACATGACGGGACGACGCCCGTCGACGGGCTCTACGTCGCCTCGCCCTCTGACGAGGCCGACACGCAGGCGATCATGGCCGCCGGCCGCGGCGCCCGCGTCGCGCACCGCGTCATCGCCGACGCCCGGATCGACGCCGGCTGGTGGGAGGCGGTCGCGGACGGCACCGACTGGGTGCGCCGCGAGGCCGAACTCGACGCCGAGTGGAGCGACCGCGACCGGTGGACCGAGTGGTTCGACGACCACTACGGCGAGGACGCGCCCGTCGACACCGACTCCGAGCGGTACCGGCGCGTCCGCGCGGCGGCCATCGACGACTCGCTCTCGTCGTACGTCGAGCCGGACGAGATCGAGGAGCGCGCGACCGCGGGGCAGGTCGCGCTCGCGTCGCACCTCGACGCGGACCGAGTGGCGGAGGCCGCCGACGCCGAGGCGCTGGTCGACGGTCTCGACGCCGAGGCCCTGCTTGACGCCCTCGACGACGAGACGCTCCTCGATGCGGTCGACGACGACAGCGTTCGGGACCGCGCCGCCGAACTCGGCCCGACGCAGGGGGGATCCTGACCGTGGCGACCGGCACTTCCTCGGAGACGGCCGGCTGGCGCGAGCAGTGGTTCGGCTGGTTCGACGGCGCGCTGTTCTCCCTGTGCGCGGCGAGCCTCGCCGTCGTCGTCGCCGGCGGGCTCGTGCAGGTGAGCTTCGGCGCGTTCTCGATGACCATCGTCGACGCGTGGCAGGCCGTGTTCACCCCGCGGGTCATCTTCGATGCGCAGGCGTGGCGGGCGTTCCTCCTCGGAGCCGAACTCCCCGAGATGGGCAAGCAGAGCCTCATCGTCTGGAACATCCGGCTCCCGCGGGTGTTCGTCGGGATGCTCGTGGGGATGAACCTCGCCGTCTCGGGCGCCATCTTCCAGGCCGTCACGCGGAACGAACTCGCCAGCCCGTTCATCCTCGGCGTCTCCTCCGGGGCGGGGCTGATGATCCTGCTCGTCCTCGTCGCGTTCGCCGGCGCGACGCTCGCGATACCCTTCCTCGCGGTGTCGGCGGACCTGTCGCTGTCGCTGACGACGGTCGAACTCGGAATCTCGTCGCTGTTGCCCGTTCTGGCCGCCCTCGGCGGGGCCGCCGCGTTCCTGGTCGTCTACGTCATCGCGTGGAAGAACGGGACCTCTCCGGTCCGGCTCGTGCTCGCGGGGGTCATCGTGGGCACGGTGTTCAGCAGCCTCCAGACGGCGCTGTTCTTCTTCGCGGACGACATCGGCGTCGTCCAGTCGGCCATCGCCTGGACTACCGGCTCGCTGACGGGCACCGACTGGGAGCAGGTCCGGATGGCCCTGCCGTGGACCGCCGTCGCGATGCTGCTCGCCTTAGTCAGCTCCCGCCAGCTGAACGTCCTGCTGCTTGGCGAGCGGACGGCCAGCTCGCTCGGGATGAGCGTCGAGAAGGTCCGGTTCGCCCTCTCGGGCGTCGCGGTGCTCGCGGCCGCCGCGAGCATCGCCGTGGCGGGCATCGTCGGCTTCGTCGGGCTGATCGTCCCGCACATGGTGCGCAACATCGTCGGGAGCGACTACCGGAAGCTGGTGATCGGCTGCGTGTTCGCCGGCCCGGCGCTGCTGGTCGCCGCCGACGTGGGCGCGCGCCTCGGCATGGCGGTGCTCGTCGGCTCCGACGCGCAGATCCCGGTGGGCATCGTGACGGGGCTCGTCGGCGGACCGTACTTCCTCTACCTGATGCGCAGACAGGAACAGATGGGTGAGATCTGATGGCGCTCGAACCGACCGCGGGCGAGTCGAAGCGCCCGACCGAGGCCGAGGCCGACGCGGGTCGGGACGCCGAGGTCGACGCGGGCCGGGACGCCGAGGCCGACGGCCGCCTCGACGGAGAGGACCTCGTCCTCTCGTACCCCGCGAGCGACGGGCCGGTCGTCGACGGCGAGTCGATCACGGCCGAGGCGGGCGCGGTGACGGCGCTCGTCGGCCCGAACGGGTCCGGAAAGAGCACGCTGCTGAAGGGGCTCGCCGACCAGCTCGCGCCCGCCGCCGGCTCGGTGCTCGTCGACGGGCGGGCGCTCGACTCGTTCGACAAGAAGGAGCTCGCACGGACGATGGGGCTGCTCTCGCAGGAGAGCACGTCGCCGAACAGCATCACCGTCGAGGACCTGGTGTACCACGGGCGCTACCCGCACCGCGGGTTCTTCGAGACGACGACCGACGAGGACGAGGCGGCCGTCGACCGCGCCATCGAGCTGGCGGGCTGCGGTCACCTCAGGGACCGCGAGGTCGGCAGCCTCAGCGGGGGGCAGAAACAGCTCGCGTGGATCGCGATGGTGCTCGCGCAGGACACGGACGTGCTCCTCTTGGACGAGCCGACGACGTTCCTCGACCTCCACCACCAGATGGAGGTAATGGAGATCATCGAGACGCTCCGGGACGAGAGCGAAGTCACCGTGGTCGTCGTCCTCCACGACATCGAGCAGGCGGCGCGGGTCGCCGACCGCGTGGTCGCGCTCAAGGACGGCGCGATCCGCGCCCGCGGCACGCCGGAGGAGGTCGTCACCGAGGACCTGCTCGCCGAGGTGTTCGAGATCGACGCCGCGGTCGACCGGACGCCGCGAGGGCCTCGGATCGAACCGCTCCGCGCCCGGCACGACGACGACCGCGAGCGCCCGAGCGAGCGCGTCGCGCGGGCCGACGGCGGCGACGAGTAGGCTCGCGACCGGCGCGGTCGATCCCGGGTCGTCGGCGAACGGCGCTCCGTCGGGAATCGACGGATCAGAATCCTTTTCAATTTTTAGGTCAGCCTAAAAGTATGGCAGACGAACGAAGCCAGCGTCGGGCGCCGACCCGGCGAGACTACCTGACGTACGGCGGCGCGGTCGTCGGCGCGGGACTGCTCGCGGGCTGTACGGGCGGCTCCGAGGGCCCCGGGTCGAACGCGACCGACGACGAGACGACCGGCGGGTCGAACGCGACGGACGGGTCCGACGCGACGGGAGACTCGAACGGCTCGACGGCCGACGCCGGCTACACGGCGACCATGGCGCCGGCCGGCGAGGTCGCGTTCGACGCGGTCCCGGAGGACGTCATGGTGTACAGCCTCCTGTACGCCGACCTGGCCGTCGCGCTCGGGCACGGCGACGCGGTCAACTCGCTCGGGTTCGACGCCGACGCCGGCGGGAACACGCTGGACGCCTACTACGCCGACCTCGACGGCGTCTCCTTCGACCGCGACGGGCTCGCGCAGCTCAACACGGGCTCCGGCGGCGGCATCTCCGTCGACCGCGAGCTGCTCTACGAGCTCGACAGCGACCTCCACCTCGCGGACCCCTGCCTGTTCGTCTCCTTCGACGGGTGGACCGAGGACGACGTCGCCGAGATCCGCGACAACGTCGGGCCGTGGTTCGGGAACATCTACAGCCGGCGGCGCTCGCAGCCGCCGGAGCCGTGTCGGGACCGGTACGAGTACTACGCGCTCCCGGACGTCGGCGAGCGCGTCGCCGCCGTCTTCCGGGAGGAGGAGCGGTTCGCCGCGCTCGACGCGGTCCGCGAGGACCTGCTCGAGACGGTCCGGAGCGACCTCCCGCCGGCCGAGGACCGGCCGACGGTCGCGACGCTCATCTACATGGACGGGACCTACTACCCCTCGCGGACCGACGGCCCCGGGTTCGCGAACGCGCACGTCCGACCGCTCGGCGCTCCCGATGCCTTCGCCGGCGACGAGGTCACCTACGAGACGACGTACGACCACGAGGCGCTGCTGGAGGTCGACCCCGACGTCGTCCTCCACCAGTTCGGGATCGCCTCCTACTACGACGTGGGCGCGGTCCGCGAGGAGCTGGCGGACCACCCCGTCGCGAGCGAACTCGCCGCGGTCGAGAACGACCGGTTCTACTCGTCCGGGAATCCGGTTCAGGGCCCGATCATGAACCTGTTCCAGCTGGAGATGACCGCGAAGCAGCTGTACCCGGAGCGGTTCGGCGAGTGGCCCGGCTACGACCACGGCGACGCCTACCCCGAGATCCCCGACGGCGAGCGGCTGTTCGACCGACAGCGCGTTGCGGACATCATCAACGGAGACGCCTGACATGAGCGACGACGACATCACCACGACCGGAGAATCGACCCGGCGCGACTACCTGACGTACGGTGGCGCGGTCGTCGGCGGAACCCTCCTCGCCGGCTGCGCGGGGCCCTCCGACGAGTCGGATTCCGGTGCGGACTCCGGCGAATCGGACACGGGTGCGGACTCCGGCGCCCGGGACGCGAGCTACTCGGTGAGCATGGAGCCGATGGGGACCGTCGAGTTCGAGTCCGTCCCGGAGACCATCGCGCCGTTCACCGCCGACTACATCGACATGTTGGTCGCGCTGGGCAAGGCCGACGCCGTCCGGTCCATCTGGTACCGCGGTCGCTACAAGACGAACCACTACGACGAGCTCGACGGCGTCTCCGTCGACCTCGACGGCCTCACCCAGCTGTGGAACGACGGCGTGTCCAAGGAGCTGTTCTACGAGATGGACGCGGATCTACACCTCATCGATCCGCACTCGCTGACCGACTGGCTCGCCGCCTGGGACCAATCCGACGTCGACGAGGTCCGGGACAACGTCGCCCCGTTCCTCGGGAACCTCATCTTCCGCCGCACGGACGACTGGCACGACTACCGGTACTACTCGCTGTACGAGGCCTTCGAGAAGGTCGCCGCAGCCGTCCAGGAGCGAGAGCGCTTCGAGGCGATCCGATCGATACACGACGACCTCGTCGCGACGGTTCGGGAGCGACTGCCACCGCAGGCGGAACGCCCCGACGCCGCGCTCATGTTCGCGGGCAAACAGCCCGAGGAGTTCACGCCCTACCGGATCAGCGGCGAGGGCGCGAACAAGGAACACTTCCACGCGGTCGGCATCGAGGACGCCTTCGAGGGGACGGGGGTCGAGGGGTACACCGGCTCCGAATCGCTAGACTACGAGACGCTGCTGGAGATCGACCCCGACGCCTTGCTGCTCCGGTACCACGGGCGGGGGATGAGCCGTTCGGAGTTCGAGGAGACGGTCGTCGCGTACCTCGAGGACCACGACCTCGGCAGCGAACTGACGGCCGTTCAGGAGGGCCGGGTGTTCCGCGGCGGGCCGATATACGCCGGGCCGCTTCACAACCTGTTCATGATCGACCGGTACGCCACCGGCCTCTACCCGGACCGGTTCGAAGACGAACGGCTGTTCGACCGACAGCGCGTTGCGGATATCATCAACGGAGACGCCTGACATGAGCGACGACGACATCACCACGACCGGAGAATCGACACGACGCGACTACGTGAAGTTCGGCGGCGCGGTCGTCGGCGGGGGGCTGCTCGCCGGCTGTACCGGCGCGTCCGACGACGGCTCGACGCCGGCGGACAACGAGACGACCGGCGCGACGAACGGGACCGACGAATCCGACGCGGCGGCGGACTCGGACGGCACCGACGAGTCGACCGACGCCACCGGGTACAGCGTCGAGATGGCGCCGGTCGGCGAGGTGGAGTTCGACGGCGTCCCGGAGACGTGGGAGTCGTACTTCCCGGGCTACGCGGACATGGGCGTCGCGCTCGGAAAGGCCGACGGGCTCGCCGCGGTCGGGTTCAAGTCGCGGTACCACACGTCGTACTACGACGAGCTCGACGGGGTCTCCGTCGACAAGGGGGAGATCACGCAGCTGTACGACGAGGGGATCGACAAGGAGCTCTACTACGAGCTCGACAGCGACATCCACCTCACCGACCCGCAGTGGCTGCTCAACAACTCCTTCTTCGGACTGGACGAGAGCGACGTGACGGAGCTGACGGAGAACGTCGCGCCGTTTATCGGGAACACGATCTTCCGCCGGACCGACTCCTGGCACGACTACCGGTACTACACGATGTACGAGGCCTTCGAGAAGGTCGCGGAGATATTCCAAGAAGGCGACCGCTTCCGGGCCTTCGCGTCCCTCCACGACGAGTACCTCGCGCGGGTCCAGGCGGACCTCCCGGCGGCCGACGCCCGGCCCGCGGGACTGCTGTGTTTCGCCGGGTCGGACGAGCCCGAGAAGTTCTCGCCGTACCGCCTCACCGACAAGGGGACCAACAAGAAGCACTTCCACGACCTGGGCGTCTCGGACGCGCTCTCCGGGACCGGCGTCGAGGGGCTGTCGACGGACGACCGCGGCCAGATCGACTACGAGACGATCCTGGAGGTCGACCCCGACGCGCTGTTCGTCCGCGGGCACGAGGCCAAGAGCCGCGCGGAGTTCGAGGACACCGTCCTGGCGTTCATGAAGGAACACGGCGTCGCGAGCGAACTGACGGCGGTCGAGAACGGCGCGGTGTACCGCGGCGGCCCGATATATCAGGGACCGATCCAGAACCTGTTCCTGACGGAGCGGTTCGCGACGCTGCTGTACCCCGACACGTACAGCGGCGAACTGTTCGACCGCGACGCGGTGAGCGCCATCGTCACCGGCGACGCCTAAACCGCGGGCGGACGTTTCGGCGCCGCGGTCACGCCCGGGGGCCGGCCCGCGGGCGGGTCGCGAGCGCGGACTCCGTGTGGAGCGGACCGTGACGACGCGTCTCGTTTCGGGGGCGTGCTGACCGGTACTTTCTTGTGTTTTTAGGCTGGCCTAAAACATATGCTCGGAGGGAACCGCACCGACACCGGACCGATTCGGAGAGCCGTTCGAACCTGCGCGAGCGCGTCGCCCGGTCGGCGGACCGAGGCCGGCAGTACGGACCACACCTGAACCATGGCAACGACCGACACTGTCGGGCGGACGAGCGCGGCCACACGGATCGCGGTCGCCGTCGTCGACGGAGGGGCCCTGAGATGAGCGTCGACACGTACGTCGAACGCGCTCGGACCCGCGTTCGGACGGAGCGGGAGGCCCTCGACGCGAAACGGACGGCGTTCGAGCGGTTCGACCGCCGCGTTCGGTCGATATCGGCCGATCCGACGCCGGTCGCGTCGACGGGCGCCGCCGTCACCGGAACGGAACAGCGCGTGAAACCGGCGGGCGACGCCCGCTGCCGAGACGTCCGTCGGGCGTTCGAGGAGACGGTCCGGCCACACAGCCTCGACGACGTCGAGGGCTCCGGCGACGAGTCGCTGCTGGAGACGGTCCGCTCGGAGCTCACCGAGTCGATCGCGCTGGCGCTCTCCCCGGCGACCGACGCCTCGTTCAGTCCGCAGCTGAAGCGAACGGTCGTCGCCGAGACGGCCGCCCGTCGCAACGAAGTCAAGGCGCTCGAAGGGGCGCTCGCCCGCGAGGCGGCGCGCCTGTCCGACGCCGCCGACGCCGTCGACGGCGTCGTCGATCGCCTCGCGGTCCTCGACGAGACGCCGCTGACGGCGCTCGGCTTCGAGGCGCTCGAGGCGCGACACGAGGCGCTCGACGAACTCCGATCGCGGTGTGCGGACCTGGCGCGGCGCCGACAGGAGTTTCTGAACGGCACGACGAGCAACGGAGCCGAGGCCGCCGTCGCTCACCGGCGGCTCCCCCCATACCTCTACCGCGACTTCCCCGTCGATCACCCCGTCCTGTCGACGGTCGCGACGCTCGACGCGACGTGTGACGACTGCCAGCGAGCGGTGCGGAGACACCTCGTTCGGAGGGTATGACCGTGGGAAGCGGACCGCGAGGTCGGCGCGCTCGGGCGTGGGCCTGGACGTACCTCGCGATTTTCGGTCCCGGTGACGGGCGTGAGGAAGGGGACGGCGCCGACGACGCCGACGGACCGTCGTCGACGGGGGCCGACGGCGAGACGCGAGGGGGTGAGCGATGACCGGCGCCCCGCAGTACCTCTTGGCGGTGTACATCCTCGGGCATCGGAACGGGGAGCCGATCGGGACGGGCGCGGTGGCCGAGGCGCTCGACCGGTCGCCGGCCACGGTCACCGAGACGTTTCAGCGGCTCGACGACGACGGCCTCGTCGAGTACCGGCCGTACGAGGGCGCGAGGCTGACGGACGCGGGACGCGAGCGAGCCGCGGAGCTACACGAGACCTACGTGACCGTCTCGTGGTTCTTCCGGAGCGTCTTGGACCTCGACGACTCGGAGGGCCAGGCGATGCGGGTGGCGGGGCTCGTCAGTCCGATCGTCGCCGAACGCCTCGCGGAGACGCTCCCCGTCGAGACGGGCGATGGCCCGGGAGCCGACGCGGACGACGCGTCGGCGACGACCGACGGCGAGCGGTCTTGACTCGGGCCCGGACGCGTCCTCACCCCGGTCGAATCCGGCAGACCGGTACCGACCGCCGTCCCGTTTTAGGCGGTGCGAAAAATAACAAAACGTAATTACTTATCAGCGGAATATCAGTATATATCCTATATATAGCCTCTATCGCGTGTTTTTAGGGTACCCTAATACCACAGTTTTATGATACTATGCGTTGAATGTGGGGACGCAATGAGCGCAGAAGGACTCGAACGGCAGACGCGGAGTTACCTGAGCAACGAAGTCCCGCAGATCCAGCAACACGGCGGCAGCTTCGAGATCCGCGACGTCGACGAGGAGGCGGGAACGGCGACCGTCGCCATCGGCGGCGCGTGTTCGGGCTGCGGTATCGCCCCGATGACGATGAAGGCCATCGAGCGCCGCCTCCCCGAGAGCGTCGACGGCCTCGAAGACGTGGAAGTCGTGCGGTCCGGCGGTCCGCGAGCCGCGGTGATGCCGTCGAAGACCGACGAGATGGACGAGATGGACGAGTACGAGGACTACAGCCCGCCGTTCTGACCGGGGAACCGCACGAGTCCGTCCCCGTCTTCGGGGAGAGCGCTCGAACCACGGACCCCGACCGGTCCCCGTGACCGCGCTCGACCACCGCCTCGACCGGCCGGTTCGGGCGCGGTTTCCCCCGACTCGCCGAACTCTTTAGGCTCGCCTAAGATTCGAAACCGATTTATTTCTTTAGGGTGGCCTAAAACGCATGGACTCAGACGCAGAGCGGTCCGGGGCGACCCGCCGCGACGCGATCAGGTACTGCGGCGTCGCCGGCGTGGGAGCGCTCGCAGGCTGCGCCGGGAGCGAGTCGCCGGAGGACACGAACTCGACCGACGGCGGCGGGAACGAGGCCGGCTCGGGGGACGGCGGCTCCGACGGATCGGGTGACCCCTCCGCGGACGACGGCGGGAGCTACACCGCGTCCATCTCGCCGACGGGCGAGGCGACGTTCGAGTCGCCGCCGGAGACGGTGTTCACCCGGCTCACCCACCACGCGGGCATGGCGTTCGCGCTCGGTCGCGGGAACGATGTCACCGCCCTCCACGCCCCGGACTACTACGACGGCCTCTGGAACCAGTTCGTCGAGCGCCTCCCCGGCGTCTCGCTCGACTGGTCCGGGCTCTATTCCTCGTGGCAGCCGGACAAGGAGAAGCTGTACGAACTGAACAGCGACGTCCACCTCGCGGACCCGGCGTGGATCACGCGGCAGGACGCGTGGAGCCGGGACGACATCGACGAGATCGGCGAGCGCGTCTCGCCGTGGTTCGGCAACTCGCTCTCGGACCGCCACCAGGAGCCGCCCGCGGAGTGGGCCGAGGGCTACCAGTACTACGGCCTCTGGGAGCAGTTCGAGATCGTCGCCGACGCGTTCCGGGAGCGCGAGCGCTACGAGGCGCTCGCGGCCGTCCGGGAGGACCTCCTCGCGACGATCGACGAGGGGCTCCCGCCGGAGTCGGAGCGGCCGACCGCGATCATGATCGCCGCCGCGGACGTCGAGGAGATGTACGCGTACACGCTGAGCAACCCCGGCTTCCTCACGTCGCACACGCGCCCGCTCGGGCCGCGCGACGCCTTCGAGGGGAGCGTCGAGTCCGGCACGGTCGTGGACTTCGAGACGATCCTGGAGGCCGATCCCGACGTGATCCTCTACCTCGGCGGGTTCGAGCCCGGGACCGACATGGCCGGCCGGCGGGCCGCCTTCGAGGACGACCCGGTCGGCTCCGAGGTCGCGGCGGTCAGGAACGACCGGGTCCACCCGCAGGGCGCCCGGTACCAGGGGCCGATCCTCAACCTCTTCCAGTTGGAGATGACCGCGAAGCAGCTGTACCCCGAGGCGTTCGGCGAGTGGCCCCGCTACGAGGAGGGTCCGTACCCGGAGATCCCCGAGGCGGAGCGGCTGTTCGACCGGCAGCGGGTCGCGGACGCGATCAGCGGGGACTACTGAGATGACCGACGAGACCGATCGCTCTGAGCGCGTCGACAGGCGCAATTACCTCCGGTACGGCGGGGCTGTCGCGCTCGGCGGCCTGCTCGCCGGCTGTACGGGCGGCGGGTCGTCCGACGGCGACGGGTCACAGCCCTCGACGACCGACGACGGATCGTCGGCCGACGGCGACGGAGACGGCTCCGACGGCGGCGCCTCGGGCGACGGGACGGCACCGTACGAGGCCTGTATCGAACCCGTCGGCTGTCTCACCTTCGAGTCGGTCCCCGAGACGTACGCCGTGTACAACGGGGGCTGGGCGGACATGGCGTTCGCCCTCGGCCAGCAGGACGGGTTCCTCACAGCGGGGAACATGATCCCGTCGTTCTTCTTCGAGCCGTTCGACCTCGACGTGCCCCCGCAGGACGAGCTACCGTCCATGTGGGCCGACGGCGGCTGGGACAAGGAGAGCTTCTACGAGCTCGACCCCGACGTGTTCCTCATCGACCCGAACTACCTCCACGGGACCGGCTGGGACGGCTCGTGGAGCGAAGCGGACACCGCCGAGATCCGCGAGAACGTCGCCCCGTTCTTCGGCAACAACATGCGTCGTCGCCGCGGATTCCACGACTACGAGCTGTACGGGCTCTACGAGGGGTTCGAGCGGCTCGCCGACCTGTTCCAGGAGCGCGAGCGCTACGAGGCGCTCGCGGCGGTCCACGAGGAGCTCCGGACCGAGATCGCCTCTCGGCTGCCGCCCGAGGAGGAGCGGCCGGAGGTCGGACTGATAAACAGCGGGTCCAACCCGGCGAGCGGTGAGATATATCCGCTGTACACCCGCGGCGAGGGGTACGAGATGAAGCCGTACCGCGATCTCGAAGTGAAGAGCGCCTTCTCGGAGGAGCTGGCCGAGAGCGGCGCGATCGGCTACGAGCGACTGCTGGAGGTCGACCCGGAGATCATCGTCGTCCACTGGGGGATCGGCACGACGGGCGACACCGACTCCTTCTCCGCCTCCGCGTTCCGCGAGCAGTACGTGACGCCGATGGAGGAGGACGAGGTCGGAAGCGAGCTCACGGCCGTCAGCGAGGGCCGCGTGTATCCGGGCGCGTACGGTGAACAGGGACCGATCGTCAACCTGCTCCAAACCGAAATGAAAGCCCAGCAGCTGTACCCCGAGGAGTTCGGCGAGTTCGATCCCGAGGCCTTTCCCGAGGTCCCGGAAGAGAACCGACTATTCGATCGCGACCGTGTCAACGACATCATCGCGGGTGACCTCTGATGCGCGCGCGAGAGTGGACCGTCGCGGCGACGTACGGCGATCCGTCGGAGTACGGCGTCCCCGCCCTCCCGCAGTGGCGCGTGGCGCGTGGCCCCGACGGCGCGGTCGCGTTCGCGGCGGCGGACGCCGACGAGCCGTTCATCACAGCCGACAGACCGGTCGAGGTGCGCCGATGACGACCCGTCCCGACACCACGCCAGCCGCGGACCCGGACTCGCGGACCGACGCCGACGTGGCCGTCGTCGGGGGCGGCGCCGCGGGGCTGTCCGCGGCGACCTTCGTCGCCAGGTACGGCCTGGAGACGACCGTCCTCGACGGCGGCAAGGCGGCGATCACGCAGTGCGCTCACGTCGAGAACTACCTCGGGTTCCCCGCGGGGATCGATCCCAACAGACTCCTCGAACTGGGTCGAACGCAGGTCGAGACCGAGGGCGGTCAGGTGGTCGACGAGCGCGTCACCGCGGTCCGGCCGGCGGACCCCGACGGCAGCGAGTCCGACGCGTTCGCCGTGGAGACCGGGTCCGGAGAACTGATCGCGGACCGCGTCGTCGTCGCCGCCGCGTACGACGGCGAGGTGCTGGACCCCCTTGCCGACGCGGTCGCGGACACACACGCAGGCACGGAGGCGGCCGACGACGCCGACGGGTCGCCGCCGGACCCGTTCGTCCCCACAGACGGGGGACGCACCGAAGTACCGGGACTGTACGTCGCCGGCTGGATGAGCGACGAGACCGTCCACCAGGTCGGCGTCAACGTCGGCCACGGCGCTCGCGTCGGCCTGGCGCTCGCCCGCGACGACATGAGCGACCGGTACTGGCCGGCGGTCGGCGAGCGCTACGTCGACTGGGTCGTCCACGACGGGCGCTACGGCGGCGACGGCTGGGACGACCACGTGGACGAGTGGTTCGAACGGGAGATGCTGCCGGCGGACGACGGGGTCGACCGGTCCGTCGTCGACGCCGCCCGCGAGGATCTCAAGGCTGAGTTCCTGGATCGGTGCGTCACCGCCGAGGAGCGCGAGCGGCGGGACCGCCGCGGGCAGCTCCGGCTGCTCGATGCCCTCGATGACGACGTGGTCCGCGAGTACGCCGCCGAGACGTTCGACACCGACCCGGCTGCGATCGGACTGCCCGATGAGGCGGCGGACGGCCCCGCTGAGGGCCGGGAGGTCGGGGACCGATGACTGACTCCGGCGCGGACGGCCCCGACGGCGGGTCGACCGACGCGAGCAGGGACGTGGTGGTCGTCGGCGGCGGCGTCGCCGGGCTCACGGCGGCCGTCTTCACCGCACGGCAGGGGCTCGACACCCTCGTCGTCGACCCCGGCGAGTCGATCCTCCGGCGCAACGCGCACCTCGAGAACTTCCCCGGGTTCCCGCTCGGGATCAACCCCCGACAGCTCCTCGACCGCCTCGACGAGCAGGCCGCCGGCGCCGGCGCGGACCGGTTCGACGGGCGGGTCACCCGGGTCGCGACGGTCGGCGCGGTCGACGACGCCGCGGCGGACGACCCCGCGGCGAACGCGCGACCCGACGCCGCCGCGGACGGCGCGCGGTTCGTCGTCGAGACGGACGGCGCCGACCCGGTGCGAACGCGGTACGTCGTCGCGGCGACGAAGAACGAGGTCGGCTACCTGGAGGGGATCGACGGCGTCGGGATCGTCGACCGCGGGAAGGCGTACGTCGACGTCGACGAGCGCGGTCGGACCGGCGTCGACGGGCTGTACGCGGCGGGGCGGCTCGCCGAGAAGCCCCATCAGGCCGCGGTCTGCGCAGGCCACGGCGCGGAGGTCGCGGTGACGCTCTTGGAGGACGACGACGCGCCCTTCTACCACGACTGGGTCGCGCCGGAGGGGTACTTCACCGACCGCGGCCGCGACGTGCCGCCCGGCTGCGAGGAGATCGACGCCGACGAACGCCGGGCACGCGAGGCCGCCGCGCTCGACGCGGCGCGCGAGCGGTCCGCCGAGCCGCACCCCGACCCCCAGGAGACGCACCCGAGCCTCGAGGACTGAACGCACGCGACCGGACCCACTCAACCGTGATCGGAACCACCCTACTCGACATCGCGGACCACATCGAATCGCTCGCGGCCGACGACGGCGAGTTCTCGCTCGTCTGCGCGCGGTACGGCGACCGGCCCGTGCCTGCCGCGGGGCTGCGCTTCGAGAGCCGCGAGACGGCCCGCGCGGCGGCCCGCGCGACGGAGCAGTACCGCGACACCCTCCGCCGGTACGACCCCGAACTCCCCTTCTACGACGTGGTCGTCAGACAGGAGTTCGCGGAGCCGCCGTCGGGGTCGACGGAGCGGGACGACGGCGGCCCGACGTTCGCCCCCGGGGAGGGCGGGTCGCCGCCCGCGGAGCTGGCGGACCGGATCGTTGACGGTACCGCCCGCCGGGCACCCGGCGGGGACGACGCGCCGACGGACCGCCGACGCGCGGGCGAGGCAGGGAGGCGCGGCCGGGCCCGCGACCGCGTCGAGTTCTGCCACGCGGCGGCCGCGGCGACGTTCGAGGCGCTCTCGGCCGGCGGCCACGACCGCGCCGAGTCGGCCGCGATGAACGCGTACTTCTCGCTCGCCGAGCGCGTCGCCGACCCCGACGACCTCTGTCTCTGCCTGCTCGAAGCGATGGCGACGGCGCTCGACCGGCACCTCGACCCGGACGCGCAGGCGTCGGTGCTGGCCGCAGCCGCCGAGCACCTCCCCGAGCCGTCGGAGTCGGCCGCCGCCGACCCGGTCGACGCGGCGTTCGACCGCCTCGCGGCCGTCGGTCTCGTCGAGGGGTACGAGCGCGCCGACGAGGCGGGGTTGGCTGCGCGACCCGGGGTTCCGGCCGACGACGCGACGGTCCGGGTCTCCGGGTACGCGCTGTCGCCCGCCGACGGGCGGGTCGCGACGCTCCCGGCCGCGCTGGAGCTGTGCCGTCGGGACTCGCGCGGCCGGATCGCCGGCATTTCCCTCCTCGGCGCGGCCGGCGACGCGACCGGCTCCGACTGGTGGGTCCGGGTCGACCCGGACGCGCCAGCCCTCGACGGCGGCCCGTCGACCGCGTCGGTCCCGTCGGCGAACTGACGCTCCCGCCCTACTCCCCGCCCGGTTCGATCCGCACCAGGTCCGCCTCGACGTCCTCGACGAACGCGCCCTGTCCCCCGACGGTGACCTCGCCGTCGCCGGTCGCGACGACGAGCGAGTGCTCGACGGGGAACTCGTTGTTCGTCGGCTCCACCATCCCCTGTTTCGTCTCGACGACGCGCCCGACGACCTCGGCGGGCTCGTCGTCGTCGGTCCACCGCCCGCCGACGGTCACCCGCGGCGGGTCGCCGGCGCGGAGCCGGAGTGTCGCCTGGAGGACGGTGTGCCGGAAGTCGGTGTACTCCGCCGGGAGCGGCGCCGGGTCGGCGACGGCCAGCTCGGTCGCGGCGGGCCAGTAGTTCCCGAGGAAGGAGCCGGCGATCACCGGCGCGAGCTGCTCCTGCGCGAAGGCGATGGCCTGCCGGTCGGTGGTCGAGCGCCGGAGCAGCTCCGGCGGGGAGACGACCCCGGCCGCGGAGTCGACGGTGAGCAGGGTCGGCATCGCCTCGCCCCAGGTCCGGACGACGTTCGCGACGCCCGCCAGCCCGGGGTCGTCGGCGTCGAGGTCGGCGGCCGCGTCGGAGACGACGAGCAAGACGAGCACGCCGCGGTCCACCGCGTCGACGAGCACCTCCTTCACCTCCGGGAGCTGCTTTGCGGTGATCGACAGCGCCACCTCGCTCTCGGCGTCGGCCAGCAGCGACCGGATCCGCTTGATCACCGTGGCCCGCGACTTGATCACCTCGAACTGCTCGGCCTGGCGCTCGACGCGGGAGTACCGCTCCGCCAGCCCGGGCCGCATCGCGTCCACGTCGGACCGGAGCCGGTCGATAACTTCGTCCGGCGGGTTCGCGCGGATCGTCGTCGGCACGACGTGGTCGTTCACCTCGACGAAGCCGCGCTCCGCCAGCGACTCGCTCACGCTGTAGACGTACCGCTTCGAGACGCCCGCCGCGTCGGCGACGGTGCTCGCCTTCGCCTCGCCGTGTTCCAGCAGACTGAGATAGGTGTCGACCTCCTTGTCGGAGAGCCCGAAGCGACGGAGGAGGTCGGTCAGCGTCCGGTCGTCCATACGAACGCCTCTTCCGAGCGACACTTATATGGGTCGGTCCCGGGCGACCTCGCCGCGCCGCCGACCGGCGACGCCCGGTCCGTCACCGGAGCGCGGCGACGGCGTCGACCGCTATCGGAGCACGGCGACGGCGTCGACCGCGACCCGGACCTCGCCGTCGCCGTCACCTGCGACCGCGCTCCCGTCGCCGAACAGGTCCGCCTCGACCGGTCCGGGGACGGCGACGGTCGCCGGCTCCGCGGCGAAGTTGACGACGACGAGCAGGGGGTCGGCGTCGTCGCTCGTTCCGGCGTCACCGGCTCCCGCGCCCGCCGGCGGCGTCCGTTCGTAGGCGACCACGCGCTCGGCGTCGCCGTCGACGACGCGGGCGTCGGCCGCGCGACCGTCGAACGCCACACCGCCGCGGCGCAGGAGCGGTTCGGCGGCGCGCAGCGCGGCCAGTTTGCGGTGGAAGTCGGTGAGGTCGTTGTCGCCGTCGTGCCACCGGACCGGGCCGCGGTACGTCTCGTTGCCCCGCTCCTGGCCCGCGTAGATCATCGGCGCGCCGGGCAGCGTGAACGTCACGGCCGCGGCCGCGCGGAGCGCCTCGCGGCCGTGCTCCGCGAGGTACCGGTCCTCGTCGTGGTTCTCGACGTAGCGCATCTGCGCGGCGGGGTCGTCGAAGCCGAGCCACTCGACGCGGGCGAGGGCGGTCTCGACCGCGTCGGCCGGTTCCTCGCCCGCGCCGACGGCGCGGAGCGTCTCGTACAGCGACGTGTCGTAGTGGCGGTGGAACTCCCCCTCGCCGTAGAACGGGTCGTGGGGGAGCGTCTCGTCGAGCAGGAGGGTGTCGTCGGGGACGCGCGCGGCGACCTCCTTCCAGAAGCCGTGCGGGACGCCCCACGCCACGTCCGCGCGGAAGCCGTCGACGACGGCGGCCCACTCGTCGACCACGTCGAGCAGCCACTCGCGGACCGCCGGGCTGTCGTAGTTGAGGTTCGGGATGCGGCCCCACTCGAAGTAGTAGTCCGGGGCGTCCCCGTCGCCGACTTCGGCCCAGTCGATCCCCGTCACGTCGGCGGCCGCGTCGGTCCGCCGGTAGTGGTCGGCGTACGCGTCGACGCCCGCCGAGTGAAGCTGGAACGCGGGGTGGTCGCGGGAGGTGTGGTTGATCACGAGGTCGAAGACCACGCGGATCCCGGCGTCGTGGCACGCCTCGACCAGGGACTCGAACGCCTCGCGGGAGCCGAGGTCCGCGGCGGTGTCGTAGTAGTCGGTGACGTGGTAGCCGTGCTCGGTCGGCGACGCGAGGACGGGGGTGAGCCACAGCGCGTCGACGCCGAGGTGGTCGAGGTACTCGACCCGGCGCTCGATCTCCGCGAACGTCGTCGGGAGCGTGTCGCCCGCGAACGAGCGGACGAAGACCTCGTAGATCGTCGGCGACTCCGCCCACCCCGGCGTCGGGTTCGGGTCGCGCACCGCGACCGCACCGTCGCCGCCGGCCGCGGCGCCCTCCCGCTCGATCCGGACCGTCTCCGCGGCCCCGTACCGCTCGCCGTGCGGGACCGCGTGGATCCGGACATCGTCCGGGAGGTCGTCGAGGGGGACCGAGAGCGTCCGCCCGTCCGCCCGCGACTCGATCGCCGCGACCGTCTCGGGGTCGGCGTCGCGGTCGTCGACGAGGAACGTCGCGTCGAGCGCGTCCGGGTCACCGCCGCGCTCGACGTCGTCGACCGCGGGCGCGGGCTCGACCGCGGCGGTCAGGCGGAGCCGGTCGCTCGCCGCCGGGTCGTCGGCCTCGACGACCGACGCGTCGAGCGAGAGCCGCGGCCGACCGGGACCGGGCACCTCGCAGACGCCGTGGAACGCGGCCGAGCGATCGCCGTCGGGGACGAAGCCGAAGCCGTGGCCGCCCGGCGGGACGCGGACCGAGGCGACCCACTCGCCGCCGTCGCGCTCGGCGCGGTCGAGCGCGAGCCGGTTCTCGTTGTGGGGCCACAGCAGGGAGACGCGGTCGACTTCGCCGTCCTCGACGCCCAGGTCGTCGGCCGGGACGCGGATCTCCGCCCGGCGGCGCTCGTCGGGGAAGGCGCGGACGCGCTGCCGGTGGGTCCCGTCCGGCGCGTCGACCGCGAGGACGTAGGTGCCGGGGGCGTCGGGCGCGAGGTGGACCACCGGGTCGTCGTCGCGACCCGTCTCGCCGGCCCGCAGCACCGCCGCCGGACCGTCGGACCCGGCCGCGTCCGCTGCCGCCGAGCCGTCGGGGTCGACCGTCGTCGCCGAACTCGGCGGGCCGGTCGCGGTCGGGTCGGGGCCGTCGCCGGGGGAGAGGTCGCTGTCGGCGGGCGCGTCGCGGACGGTCCAGCGGTAGGTCCCGTCGGGGTCGGGACACCGCGGCGCCAGCTCGACGGGCTCGCCGACGCTCGTCGTTCGCGGGGGGCCGGGTTCGTGCACGCTCCGCCTCTCGTCGCGCCGCGGTTTGAGGGTTTCCGTTCTCGGAACGAATGAACAATAATCACACCAAAGATTCATATCGACCGGTGGCGTGTATTCGCGTAATGCAGCTCCGCGACGCCCTCGACGATTACAAGCGCCACGCCGGCGACGGGACGCGCTTCCCCGGCGAGCGGCGCACCGTCTCCGGCCGGTTCTCGGGCGGAAACGGCCGGCTCGTCCACGTCGGCGACGACGGCGAACTCCGCGACTTCGGCTACCCGCTCACCGGCCGGACCGGGCTCGTCCGGTCCCGGATCGGGCTCGCCGTCGGCGACGAGGTGGCCTGGCTCGACGAGGCCGAGACGAGCCAGCGGTACGTCGGCGACACCGCGCTGGTCGAGACGGTCCACGAGACGCCGCGCGCGACGGTGACCCGCCACGACCTCACGCTCGGCGACGCGCACCTCACCCGGGCGTCGGTCGAGTTCGCGGACGGCGACGTCGACCCGGCGGACGCCTCGCTCGTCGTCTACGCCCGCTTCGCGCCCGACGGCCGCGACGACCGCGTGGGACAGCTCCGCTACGACGACGCCGTCGAGGTGTACCACGCCGACGAGCGCGACTTCCTCGCGAGCGCGACCGGCTTCGCCGACCTCCGGGGCCAGCTCCCGGCGACGTTCCCCGAACTGCTCGACGACGACCCCACCGAGCTCCCGCGCGACCGCGACGGCGACCGCTACGAGGAGGAGCGCCTCTCCGGCGAGGTCATCGCCGACGTGCCGTTCGACGACGGGGTCGCGACCGTCGCCACGCTCCTGACGGACCGCGCCGAGACCGACCGCGAGGCGGCCCGCGAGCGCCTCGCCGACCTCTTCGCCGACCTCGACGACGTCGACGCGCTCGCCGAGGCGGCGGCCGACGCGCTCCCGTCGGTGCCGGAGTCGGCGCCCGCTCGCGAGTCGGTCGTCGCGGACCTGCGCGTCCTCTCGCTGCTCTCCGCGCCGTCCGGGCTCCGGATCGCGGGGCCGGACTTCGACCCCTACTACGAGCACTCCGGCGGCTACGGCTACACGTGGTTCCGCGACGACGCGGAGATATCCGGGTTCCTGCTCGGCGCCGCCGACGCCGTCGACCTCGACCTCGACGACTGGCACGCCCGCTCCGCCCGCATGTACGTCGACACGCAGCGCCCGGACGGCTCCTGGCCCCACCGGGTGTGGCCGCGGAACGGCGCGCTCGCCCCCGGGTGGGCGAACGCCCGCATCGAGGACGGCCCCGACGTGGACTACCAGGCCGACCAGACCGGCAGCGTCGTCGCGTACCTCGCCCGGGCGCGGGCGACGGGCGTGGACGTTGCCGGCCTCGACGCGACCCTCGTCGCCGCGCTCGCGGGGCTCGACCGGACGCTCGAACCCGACGGCCGCCCCGTCGTCTGTCAGAACGCGTGGGAGGACTCGGCGGGCCGGTTCGCGCACACCGCCGCGACGTTCCTGGAGGCGTACAGCGAGCTCGCGCGGCACGGCGAGGGGCTCAGCGTGGACGCGCTCGACGACCCCGACGCCGTGCCCGGCGCCGCGTCGCTGCCGGACGACCTCGCCGCGCACGCCCGCGACCGGGCCCGCGAGGTGTACGACGCGCTCGACGACCTGTGGGTGCCCGAGCGCGGCTGTTACGCCGTCCGCGAGACGCTCGACGGCGGCATCGACGACCGGCTCGACTCCGCGACGCTGGCGCTGGCGGCCGCGCACCGCTCGTTCGACGCGCTCGGCGCGGCGGACGGCGAGAGCGGCGCGGTCGACGACGAGCGCCTCGACCGGCTGGTCTCGCACGTGGAGACGGTCGTCGACGGCCTCTCCCACGAGACCGACGACATCGTCGGCCTGATCCGCTACGAGGGCGACGGCTGGCGCCGGGCGGACCAGCTCTCGGAGAAGGTGTGGACCGTCTCGACCGCGTGGGGCGCGAACGCCTGCGCGGAGCTCGCGGCCCTGCTCGCGGCGCACGACGACCCGCGCGCCGCGGAGATGACGGCCCGGGCCCGCGACCTGCTCGCGCACGTCTCGCCCGGCGGCTCCCTGTGCGAGCCGACGACGTACCTCCCCGAGCAGTTCTTCGACGACGGGACGCCCGACAGCGCGACCCCGCTCGGCTGGCCGCACGCGATCCGACTGGCGACGGTCGCGCTGCTCGACGACGAACTGCCGCAGTTCGCCGACCGCGCCGCCGCGGACGACGACTGACCGACACGCGGCGACTATTTCTCGATGAATCCTGAGCGGCGGCGCGTGCCTGCGAGCGGCCGGAGCGGCGGCCGCGAGGAGCACGCGCGAGGTCGCCGGCGCGTAGCGCCGCCGGCGAGACCGCAGGGAGCGTCGCGACCGAGGACCGCAGCGAGCTGAGGGAGTCGAGCGCGGCTGGGGCTTTGGCGGTGTTCGCCGCTCCACTCACGACGAGTTATAAATAAACGGCTCTGTTGAAATCCTATTCTTCAGACACATTACCGACTGAAACAGCCGGCCGATTAGAGCCTCGAATACGACATGGAACGCCTGTATTGGGAGTGGCCAGACCTCGACTGACCAGTTCAGTCTCCTCGTGAAGTCTCAGTCTGACCCAAACACCGCCCGGGTCAATGCACCACCGTAGGCAAGTCGTGAGCCGATCCACAGTGCACCGAGCGTGACGCCTATTGCCAAGAGGTCGGGAATCGGCTCTGGGAGGCGGCCGCTTGCTGTGCGAGCGAGTCGGCCCGCTAGAGAGAAACTGCCGAACCAAACTATTAAAAAAGCAACGTGCTGATGGAGAGACTTCTGTCGGCGTGCATGGCGGTAACCGACGACAAGAAAGCCCACGAGCAGCAGGACGGCTAGGATTAGGAAGGCGAGAGAGCGGAGTTGTCCATCGAGCGCAAACGCCGAGGGGATGCCGATCACCACGGCGAGAACGAAGATCGTCTGGGCGATAAGTCCGATATCTATCTCAGTATTGGAGGGCTGTTCGGACACAAATCGTGGTCACAAACGATGAAATATAAATATACTCCACATGACTAAAGTTTGTTCATCCGAATTGGTTGTATTCTACGACACCGACTAGTCCGTCTCTCTTGACGGCCACCGTTATCTAAGATACTTCGCTGAAATCACGCTCTGTACTGAGCGATTGGGGTGAAAACTATCAGCTGCGGAGGATTTCAACAGAGCCAAATAAACCCCAAAACCACGACAAAACCGCTCCTATCGCCACTCGTCGCGGGGCACGCAGTCGGACTCGCGGACCGTGATCCACCGCGTGGTCCGCTCGTCCGGGTCGACGTCCCGCTCGAAGAACGTCACCTCGCCGCCGTCGTCGCCGTCCGTCCGTTTACAGACGAGTTCGGGCGACCCGTCGCGAACACGCGCGGATGACGTGGACGTGGACATACGTCACGATTCGCGCTCGGTCGGATAATAACTGTTGGTTTCAGTCGCGCAAAAATAGAAACTACGAACGTAGTTACTCCCGCGCCGGGCCGCGCTCAGCGCCGCACCGGGACGCCGCGTTCGTCGAGGTACGCCTTCGTCTCCTCGATGGAGTAGTCGCCGAAGTGGAAGATGGAGGCCGCGAGCCCGGCGTCGGCGTTCGCCTCGGTGAACACCTCGTACATGTCCTCGGGGCTGCCGCACCCCGACGACGCGATGAGCGGCGTCGACACGGCCTCGCCCACGGCCTTCATCAGCGGAACGTCGTAGCCGTCCTTCGTCCCGTCCTTGTCGATGGAGTTGACGAACAGCTCGCCCGCGCCGCGCTCCTCGGCCTCCTTCGCCCACGAGACGGCGTCGATGCCGGTGCCCTCGCGGCCGCCCTTCTTCGTGCACTCGAACCACACCGTCTCGCCGTCCTCGTCCTCGTAGAAGTGGTCGCCCTCGTCGTCGTACCGGCGGCGGGCGTCGACGGAGATGACGATGCACTGGCTGCCGAACGCGGCCGCGCCCTCCTCGATGAGCTCGGGGCGTTCTAAGGCGCCGGTCGTGATAGACACCTTGTCCGCGCCGGCGCGGAGCGTCTCCTTGATGTCGGCCTTGGTGCGGATGCCGCCGCCGACCGTCAGGGGGATGAAACACTCGTCGGCGACCGCGTTCACCACGTCCAGCATCGTCTCCCGCCCCTCGGCGCTGGCGGTGATGTCGAGGAAGACGAACTCGTCGGCGCCCGCCTCGTTGTACTTCTTCGCCAGTTCGACGGGGTCGCCCGTGTACTCCAGGTTTTCGAAGTTGACGCCGGTGTACACCGCGGCGTCGCCGTCGTCGTCGAGGTCGACGTCGATACAGGGGATGATGCGCTTCGTGAGTCCCATTCGTTGGCGAAGCGTAGGCCGCGCCGTCGGTTAAAAGGCGCGGGGCTCACTCGGCGCCGGTCGCGTCGGCCGCCTCGCCGGCCGGCGCCCCCTCGCCGCGGCCCCCCGCGTCCCGTCGGTCGTACTTCGCGACGGCGCGGTCCGCGCGCGTCGAGACCCCGTTCGGGTTCTTGGCGGGGCTCCGGTCCCGCCGTCGCGCGACGATCCCGTCGGAGGCGCCGCCGGTGAGCCCGACGATCACGTCGCGACCCGTCGCGGCCCAGCGCGAGGGGGTCGACTCGCCGCGGACGACGTCCCGCGCCGCGGAGAGGGCGTCGCCGGCCGCGTGGGATCCCGCCCGGAGGAGGACGGTCGGCCGCACGCCGTAGTTCTTCAGGAGGCGATAGGCGAGCCCGCGGTACTTCCAGCCCCACTCGTGGGCGCTGCGTCCGCCGTCCGCGGCGGTCGGAGTCGGCAGTTCCTTCCGCGCGGCCATCTCCGGCCGCCACGCCACTTCGCGGTCCATGCGCGCCAGTCGGTGGGCCGCGTCGCGCGCGCCGCCGACCCGGAGGTACTCGTCGAAGCCGTCGAGGTCGCGGAGGGCCTCGGGCCGGAACGCGACGTTCCCTCCCTCGAAGTAGGTGACGTCCCGGCCGGCGATCCGGTTGCGCTCCGGTTCGCTCGGATCGTCGACCTCGTCGACCGCGCGGTCCGCGTCCGTCTCGCTGGGCGGGATCGGGGCCACCGGGCCCGAGACCACGGGGGCCGCGTCGAGGCCGTCCGCGACCGCGTCGCGCCACCCCGGCTCGATGCGGTTGTCGTAGTCGACCAGCGCGACCGCGTCGCCCGTCGCCACCTCGATGCCGGCGTTGCGGGCGACGTTCACCGTCCGGTCGGAGATCTCGACCAGCACGTCGACGTCGTCGCGGTCGCGAACCATGCCGGTCGTGCCGTCGGCCGAGGGGCCGTTGACCACGATAACCTCGGCGTCGGGGGCGCTAGCCGCCAGCGCGTCGAGGCAGGCGGCCAACCGGTCCCGACCGTTGAGCGTCGGGACGACGACCGAGAGGTCCATACGACCCGTTATCGGGGCGAGGAGGTAAAAAGGGCAACGTGTGCGTTCGATCGGCCCGACCCGACGCCGCGCCGACCGCGGCCGGCGATAACGGTCCGAGGACCGCTCAGATCGTCAGGTAGTACACCTGCTTGCGCGCGTCCTTGAAGCTGTACCGCGAGTCGACGAGGCCTTCCTCCTCGAGGCGGTTGAGCGCGTAGCGGACGGTGCGGTCGGGCAGCAGCGACTCCTCGGCGAGGCCGCCCTGCGAGAGGGGCGCGTCCCCCTCCAGTACCTTCGCGACGAGCTTCGCGCTCGGGGGAAGCTCGCGCAGGCGGTCGCGATACTCGCTCTCCGACAGGCGGTCCTGGTCAGCGGTCTCCGCGGGACTGGTACTCATGTCTCACACGAATTCCGTGGGTAGTGGTAAAGGTTGGCTACATATAGGGGAATCCGCCTGTGATAATATAATGTGTTAATATCACTCTTCGGCTCGCTCTCATACACGATCGATCAGGCGTGTTTTCCGGCGCCGGCCCGTACGCCGGCTCGTGATCCCCGAGTCCCACGTCGACATCCTCGAAGCCGAGTCGTACGCCCACTTCGCGACCGTCGGGCCCGACGGCCTCCCCCACGTCACGCCGGTCTGGGTCGACCACGAGGACCGCGAGTACGTCCTCGTGAACACCGCCCGCGGGCGACGCAAGGAGCGGAACGTCCGCGACAACCCGAAGGTCGGCGTCAGCGTGCTCGACCCCGACGACCCGTACCGCTACGTCTCCGTCCGCGGCGAGGCCGAACTGACGGAGGAGGGCGCGCGCGCCCACATCGACGCGCTCGCCCGCCGGTACTTCGACGTCGACGAGTACCCGCACCACGACGAGGAGGAGGGCGCCCGCGTGATCGTGAAGATCCCCGCCGAGAACGTCGCCACGAGCGGGTGACCGGCGACCGCCGTCGGAGCGGTCCGGACCGCCCGCACCGAGGCCCGCGCCGGACCGCTTCCAGTACGGTTTTGTCGGTCCGGCGTCCACCACGGACAACGTGAAGGGACAGGACTGGTACCAGGCCGACGAGGTCGCCGAGGAGTACGACGACGTCCGCTTCTCCGGCGGCGGACAGCTCATCGACCGCCGGGAGAAGGAGGCCGTCCTCGCCGCGTTGGGACCCATCGATCCAGGTCACCGCGTGCTGGAGGTCGCCTGCGGCACCGGGCGGTTCACGACGATGCTCGCCGACCAGGGCGCGGACGTCGTCGGGCTCGACGTCTCCCGCGAGATGCTCGAACAGGCCCGCGAGAAGGTCGCCGCCGCCGGGCACGCCGACGCCGTCGAGTTCCTCCGCGGCGACGCCTCGCGGCTCCCGTTCCCGGACGACCACTTCGACACGGTCGTCGCGATGCGCTTCTTCCACCTGATGGACGACCCGGTCCCGTTCGCGAAGGAGCTCCGCCGGGTCAGCCGCGATCAGGTGTTCTTCGACACGTTCAACAGCCGTAGCCTGCGGACGCTGTACACTTGGCTGCTCCCGATGGGCTCCCGGCTCTACTCGGAGCGACAGGTCGCCGCCATGCTCGGCGACGCGGGCCTCACGCTCGCGAACGAGGAGCACGACTTCGTGCTGCCGTACGGCTTCTACCGCGAGCTGCCGGGCGCGGTCGCGCGGCCGTTCCGGGCGCTCGACGAGCTCGCGGGCGACACGGTCCCCGGCGACTACGTCGCCTCGGTGTCCTACTGGGACGCCAGGGTGCCGGACGAGGAGTGAGCGGCGCGCCGCCGCTCGTCGCCTGTCCCGTCGTCAGAAACCGCCGCCGCCTCGCTTCGCCGCCGCTTCAGCCCGCTTCCTCGACCACTTCGCCGACGGCGAAGTTCGACTTCACTTCGGTCACTTCGATCTTCACGCGCTCGCCGACCTCGGTGTCGGGGACGATGATCACGTAGCCGCGCTCGACGCGGGCGATCCCGTCGCCCTGCTTGCCGAGGTCCTCGATCTCGACGTACCGCATCTCGCCGGGCTCGACCGGCGGCTGCGGTCCGTCGTCGTTCCGGGAGGGGGCGGCGTCGGCGTCGTCCGTCGACGCCGCGGTTCCGTCGCGGGCGACGAGCGCGACGCGGTACGTCTCGCCCGGCTCCAGCGACCCGGTCTCGATCTCTCGGTTGGGCACGTCGACGACGTACTCGCCGTCGTCGGCCTCGCGAACTTCCGCGCTGAACAGACAGAGGAGCTTCTCGGAGATTTCCATAGTAGACTCCATCGGAATCTGGGAGCGGGTCAGTATAGTTGTACCGCCGACACTGTTAGGCGACGGGAGCGGGGCAGGCACCAACGCCTTTGTCGGCACCGGTCGAAGGGCCGTCCATGCCACTCTTCGATCTGCCGCACGCAGCTGTCTCGCCGCCGATAGTGACGCCGTTCGTCCCCGACGGCGACGCCCCCGGCGGCGAGGTCGACGCCGACGCCCTCGCGAGCCACGTCGACGCGCTCGTCGAGGCCGGGATCGACGGGGTGGTCCCCTGCGGGACGACCGGCGAGTTCGCGAGCCTCGACGACGGCGAGCGGCGGACCGTGATCGAGACCGTCGTCGACGCGGCCGACGGGCGAGTCCCGGTCATCGCCGGCGCGGCCGACACCGCCGTCTCGCGGGTCAGAGACCACCTGTCGGCCGCCGCGGCGGCCGGGGCCGACGCGGGGCTCGTCACGCTCCCGTACTACCACACGTCGACGGACCCGGACGGGCAGCGCGCGTTCCTGGAGGCCGTCGCCGACGACGCCCCGCTCCCGATCCTCCTGTACGACATCCCGGCGACGGTCGGCGAGGGCATCGACCTCGACGCGCTCGCCGACGCGGCGAGCCGCGAGTCGGTGATCGGGATGAAGGACACGACCAGCGACCTCACCGGCCTGGAGGCGAAGGTCGGCGGGACGCCCGACTCCTTCGCCGTCTTCCAGGGCGTCGACGCCCAGCTGTACCCGAGCGCGAGCCTCGGCGTCGACGGCGGGATACACGCGCTCTCGCAGGCGATCCCGGAGGTGTTCGACGCGCTCGGCGAGGCGATCCGCGCCGGCGACGACGAGCGGGCACTGGCGCTCCACCGCCGCGCGGTCGCGCCGCTTTTCGCCCGCTGCGCCGACCACGGCTTCGCGCCGGCGACGAAGGTGGCGGCGGCGCACCGCGGCTTCATCCCCGACCCGGCGGTGCGCCCGCCGCTCACGCTCCCGGACGAGACCGCCCGCGAGGCGATCCGCGACGACGTGGACGCGGCGCTGGACGTGGTCTGATCCGCGAGAAGCCGGACCGCGGACCCGCAGCCGGCCGCTACTCCCCGCCGATCGGCGTCCCGTCGGCCTCTTTCGGTCCCTCCGAGTCGAAGACGACGACGTCCCCGTCGGCCCGCTCGCGCGCTCCGGGGTCGTAACTGTCCCGGACTCCGATCGCCTCCTCTAACTCGCGCACCGCGCGCTCCTTCAGCGCGGCCGCGAGCTCCTCGGCGTCCTCTCGGGAGATGTCGCGACCGAGCCCCTCGCACTCGTGGGCGCGGACGACGCCCGCCTCGTCGACCGCCTCGCCCATCGGCTGGCTCGTCCCCTCCAGGGCGACGCTGAACGGGTACGTCCGGCAGATGAGGGGCCGCGCGTCGTGGACGGTACAGGCGCCCTCCCCGCCCGACTCCTCGTAGAAGGTACAGTCGCCGCAGCCGTCGGTCGCGAGCGCCCACTCGAACGTCTCGCCGGTCGGGTCGCCGCTCCTGTCGGCGTCGAGGCCGAACGGCATCGGCCGCGCCACGTCGCGCCAGTCGTACGCCTCGCCGAACTCGTCCTCGGCGGCGTCGGCGACGCGCCGGACCTCGTCCGGGAAGACGGTCGCGGTGTGCGGCTCGCGGTCGGCGGCGCCGTCGCCGTGGCAGTCGGGGGTATCGCCGTCGCCGTCTGAGCCCCCCTCGTCTGCCCCCTCTCCCGCGGGCGCGCCCCCCGGCTCGTCGGGGGCGTAGCCGGCACAGCAGCCGCCGCAGCGCGTACACTCGAACCCGATGGACTCGATGGCGTCCGCCAAGTCCGCGACCGCGAGGTCGCGGGCGGCGTTGAGTTCGGCTTCGAGCGACTTCATGTGTTACCCCTTCGTGACGCGCGCGAAAAACCCCGACGGTCCCGAGCGAACCGGAGCGATATATATCCCTCTTAGCAAGCCCCATGACCGGGCGGGAGACGAGTCAACACGTATGGCCGCGAAGCCGCACGCGCGACTGCCACCGGCGTACGACTCCCTCCGGGTCGGTATCGCGCTGTTCGACGTCGCCGACGGTACCGTAGAGAGCGCGAACGACCGCTTGGAGTCGCTCGTCGGGTACTCGACCGCGGAGCTCCGCGGGCTGTCAGTCGGTCGATACACCGCCAACACGTACCGCTTCTCCGAGTCGGAGTTCGCCGACCGCCTCCGCGAGGCCGCCGCCGGCGGCTCGCCCGAGTTCACGTGGCGGATCAAGCGGCGTGACGGGGAGTTGGTCTGGGTCCGCGTCTCGCTCTCCCCGTGGTCCGGCGACCGGGGGCTGGAGAACGACGCCGACCGACGAACAGACGGCGACGGAGAGCGCGAGACGGGCGCGAGACGGGTCCTCGCCGAGGTGCGCGACATCAGCGAGCACTACGCTGCGAGCCGGCGCGAGGCACTGTTCTGGCGCGTGCTCCGACATAACCTCCGGAACGAGGCGAACAAGATCATCGGGTACACCGGCGAGATCCTTCGGACGACCGACGACGACGGCGTTCGCGAGGCTGCCGCGGATGCGCGCGAGGCCGCGGTGGGGCTCGGCGGCGTCGCGACCTCGGTCAAGGAGATCCAGCAGGCCGTCAGTCGGTCGGAGCCGCCGCGTTCGCACCGACGGGCCGCCGCCGCCGCGCGCGACGTCGTCGCCGCGCTCGAACCGTCGTACCCCGACGCCGAGTTCGTCGTCGACGAGCGCAGACCCATGTGGATCCACGTCGACGCCGCGTTCGACCACGCGCTTCGCCACGCGGTCGAGAACGCGGTCCGGCACGCTGACGAGCCGGACCCGACCGTCGAGGTGACCGTCCGCCCGTCGCCGAACACGGGGCGCGTGGAGATCCGCGTCGTCGACGCCAACCCGCACATCCCGGAGGCCGAGGTCGACGCCCTCGACGCGTTCGGCGAGGTGACGAACACCCGCCACGGGACGGGCGTCGGCCTCTTCGTGATGAAGTGGTGTATCGAGTCGCTCGGAGGAGAACTCGAGTTCGAGCGCCGAGACCCCCGCGGCAACGTCGTCCGGCTCTACCTCCCGGCGAGGGAGCGGCCGGCGCCGTCAGGCTGACGGCGCCCAGCGAAGGAGCGAAGTGCGCCCGCGACCTACCGATCGGCCGTGAAGGAGTTCGAGCGAAAACAGCTCCTGGAACGGGTCGAACGGGAGTCGTCGACGATCGGCGTCGACATCCCGGAGTCGATCGAGATCCAGGGGGAGGCGATCGACCTCCGGTCGTTCGTCTTCGAGATCAAGCGGCGCGACTCGGTCCCGCCCGGCGAGCGCGACCGCGTCGAGCGCGCCAAGCGGAACCTCCGCCGCGAGCGGCTCGACCGCCTGGCGCCGATCGAGGACAACGAGGTGAGCTACGAGGAGGGCGAGCGGCTGGCGGCGTCGGTCATCGGCATCGACCGCGCGCTGGAGGCGTTGGAGGGGCTCGACGCGCCCGACCCGGAGACCGAGGCCAAGCGCCAGGAGGCCGCCGACCAGAAGCGCTGGATGAACTTCCTGAAGAAGGCACTCGGGCGCGAGGACGCCGGCGGCGGGAGCGGTCGCACGCGGTTCTGACCGCCGGCGAGGGGGCGGTCGCGGCCCCCCGGCCGCGCTCAGTTCCCGGTGAAGTCGATCCGCGAGCCGCTGCCGTCGCCCTTCCCCGCGGAGGGGCCGAGCCGGACGAACTCGTAGGCGTCGTCGTCGAGGTACACCGCGCCGTCCGCGACCGTCACGCCGACCGATTCGAGGACGGCGCCCTCGCAGGGCCCGAAGTTACAGTTGCCGCCGTCGGCCTCGAACGTGGCGCCGTGCGTCTGACAGAACACCTCGCCGTTGCGCACGAACGCCCCGTCGTCCTTGTCGAGGCGCACGTCGGTCCAGTGCTGGCAGTAGTTCCGGAACGCGCTCACCTCCCCGGCGGCCCGCGTGAGGATCGCCTCGACCTCCGGGGCGTCGCCCTCGCCCTCGCCGAGGTCGCCCTCGCCCTCGTCGACCGTCTCGGGGTCGACCGGGCGCAGGGTCGCGAGCAGCGTGCTCTCCTCCGGGACCTCCTCAACGCCGGCGATCCGACGGGTCTCGTCCATATCGTCCGGTGGGATGGGGCCGATTTGAACGCTGTGGTCCCCCGCCGACCTCAGAGCCGCTCGCCGTCGTAGTGAGTCTCCTCGATCCGCCGGTCGAACAGCCGCGAGAGGAGGGTCGTGAGCGGGCCGGCGACCCCCTCGCCGTCGCCGTCGACCGCGATGCCGTCGACGGTCGCGACGGGCCGGACCTCCCAGGTGGTGTTCGTGAGGAACACCTCGTCGGCCTCGCGCACCGCGTCGGGTGCGTACGTCCCCTCCTCGACCGGGATCCCCTCCGACTCCGCCAGCTCGATCACGGTCGATCTGGTGACCCCGGGGAGGATCGGGCCGTCGAGCGACGGCGTCTTGAGGGCCGTCCCGTCGGCGAAGAAGAGGTTCGCGGTCGCGCCCTCCGCGACGTTGCCGTCCGGGTCGAGCATGAGCGCCTCGTCGGCGCCCGTGACCCGGAGCTCCAGCCGGGCTACGATCCCGTTGAGGTAGTTGTGGGTCTTGGCCGCGGCCGGGATCGCGCGGTCGGCGGGCTTGCGCGTCTTCGTCGTCTGGAGCGCGGCCGGGCCGTCGTGGACCGGGTCGCTCCCGACGCCGCCGCGCGCGAGCGGCTTCGCGATCACGACGACCGTCGGGTCGCTCGCCGGCTTCGGGTCGAGCGTCCCCGGCTGGACCCCGCGAGTGATCGAGAGCTTCACGTACGCGTCCGCGAGGTCATTCGCGGCGAGCGTCTCGTCGACCCGGCGTTTCAGGTCCGCGTCGGCGAGCCCGTGGTCGATCCCGAGCGTCTCGCAGGCGTCCCGGAGCCGGTCCGCGTGCGCGTCCCACCGGAAGACGGCGCCGCCGTACGCGCGCATCGTCTCGAAGGCGGCGTCGCCGTAGGCGAACCCGCGGTCCTCCACCGAGACGGTCGCCTCCGAGGCGGGGACGAGGTCGCCGTCGACGTGGTACAGGCGGTCCGAACCCTCGTCTCCCTCACGCATCCTCACACACCTCCACGAAGTTCCGGACCATGCGCTTCCCGCGGGGCGTCAGGATGCTCTCCGGGTGGAACTGGACGCCGACGTGCGGCTTCTCGCGGTGGCGCACGCCCATCACGACCTCGCGCTCCTCGTCGGTGCGGGCGGTCTCGACCAGCTCGGCGGGGAGGTCCTCGCGCTCGACGCACAGCGAGTGGTACCGTCCGACCCGCAGGCGGTCGGGGAGCCCGGCGAAGACGCCCTCGCCGTCGTGGGTGATCGTCGACGGCTTCCCGTGGACGACCTCCGGCGCGTGACCGACGCGGCTCCCACCGCTCGCGCACAGCGCCTGGTGGCCGAGGCAGACGCCGAACACGGGCCGGTCGAGCTCGAAGGCGTCTGTCGAGACCCCGGCCTCAGCGGGCGTCCCCGGGCCGGGGGAGACGACGACGCCGTCCGGGTCGAGCGCGCGGATCCCGGCGAGGTCGACCGCGTCGTTCCGCCGGACCGTCACCGCGCCGGCGACCTCGCCGACGTACTGGACGAGGTTGTACGCGAACGAGTCGTAGTTGTCGACCACGAGGACCCGGGCGTCGGCGTCGCCCGCGCCGGGGCGCCACCCGCCCGCTGCGTCGGCGTCGTCCGCCGCGGTCGCCGCGTCGGCTGCGTCGCCCGTCATCGCTCGGCCGCCTCCTCCGCCGCGGACCCGTCCTCGGCCTCGACCGCCATTCCGCCGGCGCCGAGCGCCTCGTCGACCGCGCTCACCAGCGCGCGCGCCTTCGCGAGCGTCTCCTCGTACTCCGCGTCCGGGTCGGAGTCGTGGACGATCCCCGCCCCGACCCGGAGGTGGTACTCGGCGGCGTGGCGGACGAGCGTCCGGATGACGATGTTCAGCGTCGCGCGCCCGTCGAACCCGGCCGCGAACATCGACCCGGTGTAGGGTCCGCGGCGGGTCGGCTCCAGCTCGTCGATGATCTCCATCGTCCGCGGCTTCGGCGCGCCCGTGATGGTCCCGCCGGGGAAGCAGGCGGCGACCGCGTCCGCGAGCCCCACGTCCGAGCGGGCCTCGCCCTCGATCAGGCTCACGAGGTGCATCACCTCGCTGTAGCGGTCCACCCGG
This sequence comes from Halorubrum sp. ASP1, assembly GCF_005435135.1. Classification (NCBI taxonomy): domain Archaea; kingdom Methanobacteriati; phylum Methanobacteriota; class Halobacteria; order Halobacteriales; family Haloferacaceae; genus Halorubrum; species Halorubrum sp. ASP1. The sequence goes on from NZ_SGUA01000001.1 coordinate 129,019, forward strand.
CGGTACTCGCTCACCTCGACCGTGCCGAACCGCGACACCTTGCCCAGGTCGTTGCGTTCGAGGTCGACCAACATCGCGTGCTCGGCGCGCTCCTTCTCGTCGCCGGTCAGCTCGGCCTCCAGCGCCGCGTCACCGCTCGCCGTGTCCCCCCGCGGCCGCGTCCCCGCTATCGGCTCCGTGACGAGCCGCGCGCCGCGGTCGGGATCGTCGGTCGGCTCGCGCGCTAGGAGGAGCTCCGGGCTCGCGCTCACGAGGTCGACGCCGCTCGGCCGGTCGGCCCCGGTCTCACCGGAGCCGCCGAACTCGATCAGGCCGGAGTACGGCGCCGGGTTCACCTCGCGGAGCGCGTCGTACGCGTCGACCGGGTGGACCGCGGCCGGCGCGGTCAACCGCTGGGAGACGTTCGCCTGGAAGGTGTCGCCCTCGCGGACGTGCTCTTTGACCCGCCGGACCGCGTCGGCGTACCCCTCGCGGCCCACGTCGCTCTCGAAGGTCGCGCTCTCCGCGGTCGGGTCGGGCGGCGCCTCCGAGGCCGCGTCCCCGGTCTCGATCCGGGCTGCCAGGTCCCCGGCCCGCGCCCGACCCTCGTCGAACAGCGCGTCGAGCGCGTCGCGGTCGCCCTCGGGATCGTCGAGGCCCGCCGGCACGCGGGGACAGGCGGTCACGCGGAGCGTAACGGTCCCGTCGCCGTCGCCGTCGTCGCCGTCCTCGGCGTCCACCGGACACTCCCAGGCCGCGATCCGGTCGAAGAGCGCGGCCTGGAGCCGCGGGAGCCCGCGGTCGTCGACCGCGCCGGGGCCCGCGGGCGGCGCCGGCGGGAACGCCTCCAGTCCGCGCGCCACGTCGTAGGAGAGCCAGCCGAACGCGCCGCACGGGTACGGCACCTCGCAGTCGCCGCGCGCCAGCGCCTCGCCGTCGAGGACGCCCTCCAGCGCGGAAAGCGAGGCCGACGGGCGTCGGTAGTCGCCCGCTCTGTCCCCCCCTTCGACGCGCTCCGATCCGTCCGCGTCGCCCGCGCCGGCGACGACCGCCTCGGCGGCGACGGTCAGTCGCTCGACCGGGTCGACGCCGAAGTACCCCCACCCGGACTGGCCGCCGCTCGTCTCGTAGAAGACGCCGCCGGGGCCGCCCCGCGCCCGGCGGTAGGCGTCGAAGGGGTCGTCGACGGCGACCCGGAGCTCGACCGGGACCCGCGCGCCGTCCGGCGCCGCGGCCGCGACCGCGCGGAACCGCTCCCGGTCGGTGTGTACCGTTCGCCTCATGGGACTCCGTTCGGCGGGCGCGACGAAACAGTTGCGGTCGCCCGACCCGCCCGTCAGAACTCGCCCGCGCGGTCGATCCACGTCGCGGCGCGCTTCTCGCCGACGCTCGTGCCCTCCGCCACCTCGGCGGCGTCCGCGTCCGCGAGGTCGGCCACCGTCTCGATCCCGATCTCGGCGAGCCGCTCGGCGTACGCCGGGCCGATTCCCTTGATCTCCTCGACGCTCGGGCCGCGGTCGTCGTCGTCGACCGCGACGTCGTCCGCCTCGCCCGCCGCGGCCTCCGCCTGCTCGGCCGCCTCGTCCGCCCCCGCGCCCTCGTCGTCGACGAGCGACTCCGTCGAGGCGGCCGCCTCCGTCTCCGCGGCGACCGCCGCCTCGTCGCCGTCGTCCGCCTCGCTCTCCGCCGGCTCCGCGTCGCTCGACTCGACCGAATCACCGGCCGCTGGCGGCTCGGCCGCCGGCTCCGGTTCGTGCTCGACCGTCACTTCCGTCTCGCCGGACTCGCGCTCGCCCGAACCGCTCCCGAATCCGAGCTTCTCTTTGAGCTTCTGGAGTAGCGCCATTGCCGGCGGCTACACGTGCGAGATATTTAAAAACCCTCTCCGCCGCAATCGACCGCCGGCCCCGTCCCGCCTGTTTATAAGTGACGCCGGGCCGTCGCGGTCGTATGAACGTGATCAATCCGGTCATGTGGTCGGTCCACGTCGGCTTCGCCGTCCTCTGGGTCGGCAGCGTGCTGTTCGTCACCCTCGCGGTCCTCCCGCCCGCGCTCCGCGGCGAGATCGGGACGACCGCGCTCGGCTCGGTCGTCGGTCGCCTGCGCTGGATCACCCGGATCAGCGCGGTCGCGTTCGTCCTCTCCGGCGGCCACATGGCCGGGACGCTGTACACCTTCGAGGCGCTGACGGGCACGCCCCGCGGGCACCTCGTGTTGACGATGCTCGGGCTGTGGTTCGTCGGCACCGGACTCGTCGAGGTCGCCGGCTCGAAGCTGGCCGACGGGCTCGACGCCGACAAGCTCCGCGAGCCCGCCCGCGAGGCCAAGCCGTTCCTCTACGGCGCGTCCGCCGTCTCCCTCGGCCTGATCGTCACCGCCGGGCTGCTCGCGAGCCCGTCGCTCCTCTGAGCGGCCGCCGGGCCCTCCGTCCGTTCACTCCAACTCCGCCCGCAGCGCCGCGTTCATCGCGTCGACGGGCGCGTCCTCGCCGGTCCAGATCTCGAACGCCTCCACCCCCTGGTACAGCAGCATCCACGCGCCGTCGACCGTCGTCGCGCCCGCGGCCGCGGCCTCCCGCAGGAGCCGGGTCTCGATCGGCGCGTACACCGCGTCGAGGACGGCGAGGTCGCCGTGGAGGTGTTCGTCGGGCACCGGGGTCTCGTCGGGCGCCTCCATCCCCACGCTCGTCGCGTTGACGAGCAGGTCGGCGGCCGCGACGCGCTCGCCGAGGCCGTCGAGGCCGCCGCCGGTCGCGCCCGGCACGTCCCCCGCGAGCTCGACCGCGCGCTCCGCGGTGCGGTTCGCGACGTGGACCGCCGCGCCGGCGTCCGCCAGCGCGAACGCGGCCGCCCGCCCCGCGCCGCCCGCGCCCACCACGAGCGCGTCGCGGCCGTCGACGGTCACGTCGTGGTGTTCGAGCGCCCGCGTCACCCCCGCGGCGTCGGTGTTGTGGCCGCGCGGCCGGTCGGCCTCGCCCGCCCGGACCGGGCCGTAGTCGACCGTGTTGACCGCGCCGATGCGCTCCGCGAGCGGGGCGACGTCGACCGCGTCGAGAACGTCCCGCTTGAACGGGACCGTCACGTTGAGCCCCGCGACGCCGAGGTCGGCCGCGCCCGATATCGCCGCGGCCGCGGCGTCGGCGTCCGGCTCGAACGCGACGTAGCGCGCGTCGAGGCCGAGCGCCTCGTAACCCGCCTCGTGCATCGGCGGCGACAGCGAGTGGCCGACCGGGTTCCCGATCAGTCCGTACACGTCCATGCCCGCTCACGCGGCCGCGACCGACAAAAACGGGTCGGTCGGCGGGTCGCTCTCGCCGGCCCTCGCCCCGTCTCACTCCCGCCGGCCGTCGGCGTCCCGCTCCGCGTCGATGACGTCTTCGAGGGTCTCGGTGCCGACGTCGCTGGCGATCTTGACGCCGACGAGCGACACCACGATGCCGCCGACGATGAACGCCGCGAGCTGTTGAACTGGGGTCATCGTCATGCCGTACGCCGACAGCGGCTCGTGGATCGCCTCCTGCGCGAGGAAGTACCCGGCGAACCCGCGGACGACGAGGGCGACCGCGGCGATGACGAACGGGAGGTTGAGGTACGGGGTCCGGATCCCCTCGTCGCGGATCAGCTCGTCGAGCAGCCGCCCCACGGCCGCGGTCACGCCCGCGACCGCGAACCACGGGACGGCGGCGTAGGTGAACTCCACGACCTCGACGAGCCGCGCCGATCCGGGGGTGAGGTTCGAGGCGGCGAGGAAGCCGAAGAACCCGCCGACGAGGGCGAGCCCGCCGGCGACGACGTACGTCACGACGGACACCTGGCCGGCGTACAGCGCCTCGCGGACGCGCTCCGGCAGCCCGGCCACGAGCCGGTCGACCGCGAGCCCCTTGTACAGCAGCGCGGCGCCGAGCAGCCCGGCGACGCCGGCGACCGCCTCGCCGGCGGAGAACCAGTAGAACAGCGCGGGGACTAAAAGCAGCGCGACGCCGAACGGCACGAGGACCGTCGAGCGAAGCTGCTCGTCCGCGAGGAACTGCTTGAGCAGGTAGTAGGTGGACTCGATGTCCCTGGCCTGCCGGACGACGACGCGGTCGACGGAGTCGACGGGGACCCGCGACTCGACGACCGGGAGGACGCGCTCGTCCTCCGCGGAGTCGACGACGACGATCGCGGCCCGCGGGTCGTACCGCTCCACGAGGTCGTCGAGCTGGGCGGCGATGGAGCGGTCGGCGCCGACCGGGGAGTCGCTCTCGGCGGAGACGACCGCAACCACCGACTCCTCGCGTTCGTCCCTGAGGTCGCGCGCGACGCGCAGCGACTCCAGCAGGCAGTTCACGCTGGCGTCCTCGGGGTCGTCCAGCCCGGCGTCCGTGACCAGCGACCGGACGGCCTCCCAGCCGGCGACCGGCATCGGGACGTTGGTGGCGCGACCGATCGCCCCCGAGCGGTCGACGCAGATGACCAGCGTCGTCACGTGTCGTCTCACACCGCGGCCGGACAAAAATCCTCCCCGTCGGTCGCGGACCGCCCTTCCGTCTCGGCGGCAGTCTGCCGGTCGCTACCGGAACTCCACGTCGATGTCGCCGCCGTCGTCGGCGAACACGCCCGCGACCCCGCTCCCGGCCGCGAACGCGACGCGCTCGGCGCCGATGCCGAGCCGCTCCGCGAGCCCGCGCTCCGGGGTGAACTCGCGGACCTCGGGCTCGGCGCCGATCAGGTCGGCGAGCCGGTCCTCGACGTCGTCCTCTGTGCCCAGCTCGTCGACCAGCCCGAGCTCGGCGGCGTCGTCCCCGAGGTACACCCGCGCCTCGGTCTCCCGGATCGCTTCGGGGTCCATGTCGCGGCCCTCGCTCACGGTCTCGACGAACTGCTCGTAGTAGCCGTCGATGATCCCCTGGAGGTACTCCCGTTCGTCCTCCTCGATCTCCTTCAGCGGGACGCCGGCGTCCTTGTACTCGCCGGCGGTGAACTGCTCGTAGGAGATGCCGAGCTTGTCGGCGAGCCCCTTCGCGTTCGGGCGGGAGCCGACGACGCCGATGGAGCCGACGAGGCTCGCCTCGCGCGCCCACAGCTCGTCGCAGCCGCTCGCGATCCAGTACCCGCCGGAGGCGCAGGTGTCGGTCGCGTACGCCACCGTCGGCCCGTCGAAGTCGGCGGCCGCCCGCCGGATGTCGTCGCTCGGCACGACCTCGCCGCCGGGCGTGTTGAGCTCGACGAGCAGCGCCTCGGCGTCGTCGTCCTCGTCGGCCGCCTCGATCTGCTCGACCACGTCGTCCGCGGTCGCACCGCCCGGGCCCGAAAGCGGCGACGGCCGCCCCTGGTTCCGGCGGATCGGCCCCGAGACCGTCACCTTCGCGACGTTGTACTCGTCCGCGTCACCGAATCGCCCGCCCGTGAGCCGCGCGAGGACCGCGCGGCCCGCGATCGTCGTCGCCGCGCCGACCGCGGCGGCCGCGAGCAACCCCTTCCGTCCGTTCGCCGGCGCGTCGTCCATACCGACGGTTGGCGGCGCTCCCGTTTATATGCTGTCGTGGGCGACGCCGGTCGCCGGGACCGGCCGCCCGCGCCCGCCGGGCGCGTCGCTGTCGACCGTGGAAAACCGCAGAAAACCGCGTCGGACCGCGTCTCGGCCGGCTTACAGGAGGCCGGTCTTCTGGAGCTTCATCAGGTCCTCGGTGTCGAGCGTCTCGCCCTCCTTGAACTTCTGATAGATCTCCTCGGCCTCTTCCTTCTCCTCCTCGCGCTTCTCGGCGCGCTCGTCCTGCCGCTCTTCCTCCTCCTTCTTGTCGAGCTCGCGCAGGCGCTTCTGGACGCGGACGAAGTCCTCGTGGTGGCGGTCGGCCGCCTCCTGGGCCTCGACGAACAGCTCGTGCATCTCGTCGGCCTCGTCGCGGATGTCGTCGGCCTCGCGGTAGGCCTCGATCATCTGGTTGTGGTGCTCTTGGGCCTTGTCGGCGAGCTCCGTCACCTTCTGGTGGTGCTGGGACGCCTCGGAGCGGACCTCCTCGGCCTCCTCGACGAGCTCGTCGAGCTCGCTCGTGTCGTCGACCTTCTCCTTCTTTTCGGCGAGCTTCTCGCGTTTGTCGTCGATCTTCTCGATGAGCTCGCGCTCGTCCTCCGCGTCGAGCACCTCCGTCTGCTGGCGGAACTCGAGGTCCTCGATCTCCTCTTCGAGCTCCTCGATGGACTTGCCGGAGCCGAGTTCGAGGTCCTGTTTGAGCTCCTCGACCTCGTCGAACAGCTCGTTGGCCTCGGCGTTGAGCTCGTTGCGCTTGTCCTTGTGCTCTTGGACCTGCTCGTTGAGCTCGTCGCGCTTCTCGCGGTGCTCCTGGGCCTCGTCGACCTTCTCGCGCGTCTTCGCGTTGAGGTCGTCGCGCTTGGAGGCGCGCTCGGACGCCATCTGGTTCAGCTCGTTGCGTCGGTCTCGCAGCTGGCCGGCGCGTTTGATGAGCTGACCCTTGGAGCCGTTCTCCAGGTCGTCCTCAGAAAGGTCCACGTTGTCCGCCTCGTCCATCGCTTCCACGTCGTACTGCTCGATGACTTCTTCTTTCGTTACCATTTGTTATCTCTCCATCACCGCTCCGGCGATAGCGGACGCTCGCTGTGGTGCGTCGGGCCGTCTACAAGAACTCCCGTTCATTTCAGCGTGCGATTCCACCAGCGCCAGAGGCGTTCTGGTACCTGCAACTACCCCCGGGCGATACATAAATACTTCGGTGGTTTTCGTGCGTACCGGTGCCACGACGCGTGTACCCCCCGATTTCCGTGGTTACCGTTCACACGACTCGCCGTCCCCTCCCACCGCGTACGAGAGGACGACCCCGTCGTCGAACCGCTCCGTGCCCGTCAGCGTCAGGTCGGGGAACCCCTCGGTGAAGCCCGCGCCGTCCGCGAGGGTGGGCGCGTCGCGGCCGCCGATGACGAGCGAGCCGACGTAGACGTGGAGCTCGTCGACGACGCCGGCCTCGAAACACGAGAAGATCACCTCGCCGCCGCCCTCCACCATCAGGCGGTCGACCCCGCGCTCGGCGAGCCGATCGACCCCCTCGGCGACGTCGACGCGCTCCTCGCCGGCCACGATCACCTCGGCGCCCGCGTCGGCGAGCGCCTCGCGGCGTTCCCGGTCGGTCGCGGCCGAGACGAGCAGGTACGTCGCGGCCGCGTCGTCTAAGATCCGGGCGTCGGTCGGCGTCCGCCCCGTCGAGTCGATCACGACGCGGGCGGGGTCGCCGGGCCGCCCGTTCCGCAGGCGCTCGACGCGGCGGTCTTCCTCGTCGAGCGTGAGGTGCGGGTCGTCCGCGAGGACGGTCCCGACCCCCACGAGCACCGCGTCCGCGGCCGCCCTGACGCGGTCGACCCGGTCGAAGTCCTCGGGGCCGGAGATGCGGAGCTGCTCCCGGCGGCGAGTGGCGAGCTTCCCGTCGACGCTCTGGGCCGCGTTGACGACCACGTGCATACGCGACGGTCGACCGGACGCGGAATGGTCGTTTCGGTCGGGGAGGTCGGCGCGACCGTCGACCGCGGCGGTCGCTCCGACCCAAAGCGTATCCGGCGCCGGACCGAAGGAGCGCGTCATGAGAACCTCGACGATCGTGGTCCTGATCGGCGTCGCCCTGTTCCTCCTCCCGATCCCGGGCACGTTCATCCTCGGCGCGCTGGTCGTGCTCGCCGGGCTCGCCGCCCGCCTGTTCGGGCTCTGACCCGATACGATTTCCCCGGCGGGGACCGTCCGACCGGCCGTGTCCGACCCGACCGCGCACCACGTCGGCGTCACCGTCGCCGACCTCGACCGTGCCGTCGAGTTCTACGCCGAGACGTTCGACCTCGACGTCGTCGCCGAGTTCGCCGTCGGCGGCGACGCCTTCGCCGAGGCGGTCGCCGTCGAGGGCGCCGCCGCCGCGTTCGCGCACCTCGACGCCGGGGACGCGATCGTCGAACTCGTCGAATACGACCCGGCCGAGGAGTCGGGTCTGGGGAACGCCCCCGACCTGAATCGCCCCGGAGCGACTCACCTCGGGCTCGCGGTCGACGACGTCGAGGCGTTTCACGCGGGGCTCGCCGACGACGTCGAGACGCTGAGCCCGCCGCGGACGACGGAGAGCGGGACGACCGTCCTGTTCGTCCGGGACCCGGAGGGGAACCTGATCGAGGTGCTCGACGCCTGACGGGGCTCGCTCGCGCGAGCCGTGTGTTGCCTATCCCGACATCGACTCGCGGAGCACGAGCAGCGACATCGGGACGCTCGCGGCCACGAGCCCGTAGACGCCGCCGAGGATGGGCTCAACGCCGAACTCGGGCGCGAGGAGGTAGCCGGCGGCGAACCCGATCGGGTCGCAGACGACCGCGACGGCGATCAGCTGTGCGGAAAACGACATGGCTTCGAACCGCGTCAGGAGGGCCATACCCCGTCGTCGCACGTCAGTCAAATAAAACTTCGAGAACGGTCGCCGTCCGCGGGGCGCCGCGGCCTCACTTCACCTTCGTGCCGGGCGCGGCGTCCTCGTAGGTGGTGAGGAGGTCGGCGTCCTCGCCGGCGGCCAGCACCATGCCGTTGGACTCGACGCCGAACAGCTCCGCCTTCTCCATGTTCGCGAGCACGATCACCTTCGTGTCCGGCAGCTCGTCGACCTCGTGGAGCTGTTTGAGCCCCGCGACGATCGTCCGGGTCTCCGCGCCGAGGTCGACGGTGAGCTCAACGAGGTCGTCGGCCCCCTCGATCCCCTCGGCCGCCTCGATGCGGCCGACGCGGATGTCCAGCTCCTGGAACTGTTCGAAGCCGATGCGGTCGTCGCTGATGGGTTCGATGTCGCTCATGTCGGTGTCGTCGGTGGTCTCGGTCTCGTCGCCCTCGTCGTCAGCGCCGCTCTCGTCGTCAGCGTCGTCGCTCTCCGCCTCGGCGACGCGCGCTTCGAGCTTCTCGTTCAGGTCCTCGACGCGCTCGTCTTCCACCTGCTCGAACAGCTCGGTCGGCTCGCTCAGGTCGCCGGCGGGGCCCTCGCGGGCGGCCTCGACGGTCGCCTCGTGGACGGAGCCGGGCTCGCCGAGCTGGGCCCAGAGCCGCTCGCTCTTCTCGGGCGCCAGCGGCTCGAAGAGCACGGCGATCGCCTTCGCGAGCGCGACGCAGTCGTAGATGACGCGCTCGGCCTCGGCAGGCTCCTCGTCGACGAGCTTCCAGGGCTCGTTGCGCTGGATGTACTCGTTGCCGTACCGCGCGAGGCCGGTGACGGCGTCGCCGAGCGCGCGGACGGAGTAGTCGTTGACCGCGGCCGCGAACTCGTCGACGGCCTCGTCGATCCGCGCCGCCACGTCGTCGCTCGGCGCGTCGGCGTCGGGGCCGTCCTCGTAGTTGCGGTGGGCGAAGAGGAGCGAGCGGTAGAGGAAGTTGCCGACCGTGCCCACCAGCTCGGTGTTGACGCGCTCGGCGAACTTCTCCCACGAGAAGTCCACGTCCTGCTGGAACCCGCCGTTGGTCGCGAGGTAGTAGCGCAGCGGGTCGGGGTGGAACCCCTCGTCTAAGTACTCGTCGGCCCAGACGGCGCGGTCGCGGCTCGTGGAGAACCCCTTGCCGTCGAGGGTGACGAACCCGCTCGCCATCACCGCGCGCGGCTCCGCGTGGTCGGTCGCCTCTAACATTGCGGGCCAGAAGATCGTGTGGTGTTGGATGATGTCGCGGCCGATCACGTGGACGATCTCGCCGCCCTCCGGGTGCTCGTCGCTCGCGCCCTCCTTCCAGGCGGCCTCCCAGTCGAAGGCGTCGGCGCCGACGCGCTCGGAGTACTGCTTCGTCGAGGCGATGTACTCGATCGGGGCGTCGACCCAGACGTACAAGACGAGGTCCTGCGGATTCTCGTCGGGCAGGTCGATCCCCCAGTCCATGTCGCGGGTGATACACCAGTCCTGGAGCCCCTGCTCGATCCACTCGCGGGGCTGGTTCCGGGCGTTCGAGGTGCCTTCGAGGCGGTCGAGGAAGCCGGAGAGGTAGTCGGCGAACTCCGAGACCGCGAAGAACTGGTGGGTTCGCTCGCGGTACTCCGCGGGGTTGCCGGTGATCGTCGACTCGGGGTCCTCGACCTCCCCCGGTTCGAGGTGGCGCTGGCACCCCTCGTCGCACTCGTCGCCGCGGGCGTGGGCGCCGCAGTACGGGCACGTCCCCTCGACGTAGCGGTCCGGGAGGTACTGGTCGTCGACGGGGTCGTACGCGACCATGATCTCCTTCTCGTAGAGGTGGCCCGCCTCGTCGAGGTCGCGGACGAGGTCCTGGGTCAACTCCGTGTTCGTCTCGTCGTGGGTGTGGCCGTAGTTGTCGAACTCGACGTTGAACTTCGGGAACGTCTCGGCGTAGCGCTCGTGCCAGTCGAGCGCGAACTCCTCGGGCGAGACGCCCTCCTGTTCGGCGTTGACCGCGACGGGCGTGCCGTGCATGTCCGAGCCGGAGACGAACGCGGTCTCCTGGCCGAGTCGGTCGAGCGCGCGGCTGTACACGTCGCCGCCGACGTAGGTGCGGAGGTGGCCGATGTGGAGGTCGCCGTTCGCGTACGGCAGTCCACAGGTCACCACCGCGGGCCGGTCGGTGGGGTAATCGTCGTGGCTCATGTGGTGCGTGTGTGTCGTGTGTCGGTCGATCGGGTCTAAAGCCCGCTGGTTCGAGGCCGGCGACCGCGGGGAGACCGGCGCTCGCGCGGTCGTCGGTGTCGGCGCCGGCGAGGCAGTCGAGGGTCCGGGCGCTGCGGGAAGGCGACGGGATTCGCCGCCGCGTCGCCGCCGACCGCGTTACGGGCCGGCGGCGACGCGGCGGGTCCGCCCGCCGCTAGAAGGAGCGCATCCGCATCCCGAACCGTCGACGCCGTGTCACGCCTCACGCTTCGGGCGGTTCCGTCTAAAAAGCGTCGCCCGGGGTCGGCGGCGCCCTCGGCCGGGGTCTTCAGGGCTCCATCGCCTGCTCGGCGCGCCCCGTGAGCCGCTCCGGATCGAGCCGGTAGTACTCGAACGTCACCTCGCTCGTCGGCTCGCCGAAGGCGTCGACGATGGGGATCTCCGCCGTCCGCTCGAGGCCGGCGAGCGACTCGGTCGCGCTGGCGTCGTCGCTGGTCGACACCAGTCGGCCGCTCGCCACCACGCTCTTCCACCGCTCGTCGTCCCGCCCGTAGGCGACGAACGTGACGCCGCGGTCGGCGGCGTTCGCCTTTCCGCTGTCCGCCCCGACGGCGAGCCGGAAGTAGAACGTCCCCTCGACCGGATCGTACCCGTACGACACCGGGACCGAGTGCGGCGGCCCGTCGCCGTCCGTCGACAGCGAGAGGACGCCGGTCCCCGACCGCCCGAGGAACTCGTCGCGCTCGTCGTCCGTCATCCGAACCGCGTCCGCGTCTGTCATACGGGACCTACGCCCTGTATGTTAATGAATACCTCTCATGTATCGCGCGGCGTGCGGACCGTCGCGGGCCACGGCGACCGCCCCGCCTACAGGATGTCGCGGACGACCGCGGCCGCCTCGGACGCCGTCGGAGCGAGCACGTACGCGATCGGCTCGATGCCGACCGCGCCGGTCTGGTACAGGACGAGCGTTCCCCCGTCCCCGTCCGTCGGGGAGCCGGCGGCCGCGACCGCGTCCGCGACCGCCTCGCGCGTCGGGCGTTCGGCGTCGAACTCGACGGTCGGGTGCGACTCGGCGAGCGCCTCGACGGTGTCGGGGTCGTACCGGACGTTCACCGCGCCGCGGGCGGTCGCCCCGCCCTCGCGGGCGGCGAGCAACACCGTCGCGACGTGTTCGCTCACGCCGAACTCGGGCTCGCCGGGGACCATCGCCCGCCCCTTCACGTCGACGAGTCGGCCGGGGACCGCCGCCACGTCGTCGATCGCTCGGGCGTCGCCGAGACACTCCGCCACGTTCGCCCCGACGTTCGGGATGAGCCCGGCGAAGCCCGAGGCGTTCGTCAGGGTGCGGAGCCCGCGGCGGACCGAGGTGAGGACCCGCTCGCGCTCCCGGAGCCCGCTGTCGGGGTCGTGGACGGAGAACTCGACGTCGGCGTCGGCGAGCGCGGGCATCGCCGTCTCGTGGAGGTCGGCGAGCAGGTCCCCCTCCTCCAACTGCCGGATCAGCACCTCTATCTCCACGAGCGCGGCCACCGGCGTGAGGTCGCCGCTCGCGAGCCCCTCGCCGACCCGCTCGACGAGGTCGCGCACGCGCTCGTCGGCGACGATCCGCTCGTGTCTCGCCACGTCGCCGGCGGCGTACTTCGACACGGCCGACTGCGAGATGCCGAGCGCCGACGCGACCTCGGACTGCGTGAACCCGCGGTCGCGGAGGTCCTCCGCGAGCATCGATCGGACGGTCGGCAGGAACTCGTCGACGACGACCTCCTCGATGAACCTCATTCGCGATCACCGCCCGACGGCGTCGCCCCTCCGCTACCCTCGCGTCCGTCGCCCGTCTCGCCCGCGAACTCGGGATCGTCGCCGATCCGCGACGCCTGCGGCCCGTCCTGTCCCTGGTACTTCGAGCCCCGCTCGGCACCGTACGGTCGCTCCGCGGGCCGTTTCAGCTCCGTGAAGGTGAGCTGCGACACGCGCATGCCCGGCGAGAGCGCCACGGGCGCGGTGCCGAGGTTCGAGAGTTCGAGCGTGATCTGCCCCTCGTAGCCGGGGTCGCACAGCCCCGCGGTCGCGTGGACGACGATCGCGAGCCGGCCGAGCGACGAGCGGCCCTCGACGTGGGCGACGAGGTCGTCCGGGATCGCGACGCGCTCGGCTGTCGTCCCGAGGACGAAGTCGCCGGGGTGGAGGATGAACTCGTCGCCCTCGTCGACGGTCGTCTCGGTGACGTACTCGCTCACCTCGCCCGCGTCGGTCGGGTGGATACAGGGGATGTTGGTGCGCTGGAACTCCAGGAACCGCTCGCCGAGCCGCAGGTCCACGCTCGCGGGCTGGACCTGCTGGTCGACGTCGTCGAGCGGCTCGATCGCGAGGTCGCCCTCGGCGAGCCGGTCGAGGATGTCGGCGTCGGACAGGATCATACCGGGAGGGGGAGCGCCGGCGGCTTAAAAACTCCCGAAACCGCGGTCGCGGGCGGTCCGACCGGCGTCCCCGACCGACCGATCCGGCGTGACTCAGACCGCTGCCAGCGCCAGCGCGCTCGCGGCGAAGAACGTCGCCACGCCCGCCGCGGCGCCGCGACCGAGGTCGTGCCGAGATTCCAGCCCGGCGACGACGATGACCCACTGGATAGCGATCGCGACCGCCGAGGCGACCAGCAGCGGGCCCGTCAGACCCGTGACCGCCGCGACGAGGTCCGTCGTGAGCGCCTCGAACGACGACCCTGCGGGGTCCGCGTTCGAGAGCGTGTACCAGATCCCGACGATCCCGGCCCCGAGCCGGAGCAGTTCCGCGCCGACCGCCCAGCCGGCGATCACGAACGAGTCGCCGGCGGAGCCGGAGCCGCCCGCGACGAGCGCCCCGACGTGGAGCGCGAGCGCGAACACGACCCACCAGAGGGGGACGCCCAACAGGCCGTAGTGGATGAACCCGGTCGCGGCGTCGCGCAGTTCCTCCCCCGCGTCGACCTCGATCCGTTCCGGTTCGTCGCACTCCTCGGCGAACATCGACCCCGGCTCGTCGCCGAACGTCTCGCAGGTCGACTCCGACGGCCGGTCGGGGTTGTCGACGGTGATCCGCTGGTCGACCGTCGCGTCGAAGACGCCGCCGAGCGCGACGATTCCGAGGCTGGTACCGATCGTCGCCACGACCAGCATCGCGACCGCGACGGTCCCGGCGTGAGGGGAGTCGAACCCGTCGCGGACGCGGTCGAGCACGCTGCCGGGCAGGCTCGCGAGGGCGGCGAACGGGGAGGGCATCGTCGGGTGGTCCCCGCCGACGGACAAGTGCTTTTCCGCTCACAGCTCCGGGGCCGTGCCCGGCCGCCCGCGTCACTCCCGGTCGAGTTCGGTCTCCCGCTCGACCTCCTCTGTGTCGGCGTCGTCCGCCTCCGCCGCCTCGTTCGCGGCGGCCTTACGGGCGCGGTCGGCCGCCAGCTCGCGGTCGATGTCGTCCTCGACGTACCCCATCGACTCGACGGTGACGACGTTGCCGCCGCCCGGGTCGACCACCATCACCTCCTCGCCCTCGTCGATCGTTCCCTCCATCGACCGGGCGGAGTAGTGGGGGTTGAAGCCGCCGCCGGCGAGCTTCACCTCGCCGCCCGTGGGGGTCACTCGCTCCGTGACCGTCCCCGTCTTCCCCTTCAGCGAGTCGCTGTCGCTGGTCTGTTGCTGCCCTTTCCCGCCGTAGAGGTCGAACTCGTGGTAGCCGTAGAAGGCGGCGGCGCCGAACGCGAGCGTCAGCAGCGCCATGAGCAGCGTGAGGAGCGCGCCGGCGACGCCGAACGACGCCAGGAGCAGGCCGCCGAGCCCCGCGCCGATGAGCGCGATGCCGACGACGATGAAGTTCGCCCCCGGCGCGAGCGCCTCCGCCATCGAGAGCAGCAGCCCCGCGGTCAGGAGTAGGAGCGGGAGGGTGTCCGGGGAGAGGAGCCCGGACTGTGCGAGCGCGTTCATAATCGGTCCTACGGCCGCGGCCTGATAAGTGGTGGTACGCGCGACCGCGGCGCCGTCGGTCGGCGGCGTCCTCTGCGGTCCGGGTCGTCGACCGCGCGCGTTTAGAAGCCGACCAGCAGGGTCCCGACGGTGAGCGCGACGCCGAGGACGACGAAGACCGCGTGTTCGAGGTCCACGTCGCCCGGCTCTATCGGCTCGTCCGCCGGGGTGGCGGTGTCCTCGGTGACGCCGTTCGGCCCCACGTCGTCGACCGAGAAGCGCCACTCGCCGCCGCCGTCCGGCTCCTCATCGCCGGCATCGTTGGCCCGGCTGCGGTCGCCGAACTCCGTCGACTCCGCGGCGTCGGACACGCGCTCGTCGCGGGCGTCGTCGCCGGATTCGTCGCTCATGATCGGGCCTACGCGACTCCGTAATAAATGGCTGGCGGGCGCAAGCGGCGCGGGGCCGGGGCGGTCACGCGATGGCGGCGCGTCGGGTGACGCTGCGTCGGCGGGATCGGGCGCGGCCTACCGCTCGCGGGCCGCCCGGAGGACGTCGCCGTCGTAGACGACGCCGCGCTCGCCGTCGAGGGTCACGGTCGTTCCGTCCGCGACCGAGTCGGGGAGGCCGGCGCCGGAGACCATCGGGACGCCGAGTTCGCGGGCGACGACGGCGGGGTAGCCGGTCATCCCCTCGCGGGCGTCGATGATGCCGGCGATCCGGTCGAGGTCGCCGGAGAACTCCCCGTCGAAGCCGGCGTCGAGCGCGACGACGGAGCCCGCCGGCAGCGCGTCGAGGTCGCCGTCAGCGGTCCGGTGGACCGGGGCGGCGACGCGGCCGGCGACGACCGCCTTCCCCGTCACGAGCGTCTCGGCGGCGACGTGGACCTTCAGCGTGTTCGTCGTGTTCGTCCCCTCGAACTCGGTGAGCATGCCGGAGAGGACCACGAGGGTGTCGCCGGACGCGGCCCCCCCGCGGTCGAGCGCGGCGTCGACCGCGTTGTCGAGAATCGCCTCCATGTCCTTGGCGTACCCGGTCAGCACGGGGCGGACGCCCCACGAGAGCGCGAGCTGGCGGCGGACGCGGTCGTCCGGCGTCGTGGCGACGACCGGGACGCCCGGCCGGAACATGGCGGTCTTGCGCGCGGTGAAGCCGGACTCGGAGACGGCGACGACCGTCGACGCGCCGATGTCGCGCGCGAGGTAGCGCGCCGAGCGCGCCAGCGCCTCCGTGCGGGAGCCCTCCTCCGCGGTCGGGACGCGCTGCTCGCGCGTCTCCGCGTACTCGTCGCTGGCCTCGACCTCCCGGACGATCCGGTCCATCGTCTCGACGACGTTGACGGGGTCGTCGCCGACCGCGGTCTCGCCCGAGAGCATGACCGCGTCGGTGCCGTCGAGGACGGCGTTGGCCACGTCGGAGGCCTCGGCGCGGGTCGGGCGCCGCGAGGAGACCATCGAGTCGAGCATCTCCGTCGCCGTGATGACGGGGACGCCCTCGTTGACGCAGGTCCGGATGATCCGCTTTTGGATCACGGGCACGTCCTCCAGCGGGCACTCGACCCCGAGGTCGCCGCGGGCGACCATCACGCCGTCGGCGGCGTCGACGATCCCCTCCAAGTTCTCGACGGCGCCGGCGCGCTCGATCTTCGCGACGATCGGGATGTCGCCGCCGCCGCGGGCCTCAAGTTCGTCGGCGATCCGGTAGACGTCGTCGGCGTCGCGCACGAACGAGGCCGCGACGAAGTCGGCGTCGGTGCGCGCGGCGAGGTCGAGTTCGGCCTCGTCCTCCGGCGTGATCAGGTCCACGTCGATGGCGACGCCCGGGAGGTTCACGCCCTTCCGGGAGCCGAGCTTCCCGCCGGAGACGACCGTGGCGACCACGGACTCGCCGTCGACGCGCTCGACGCGGCACTCGATCCGGCCGTCGTCGAGGAGGATCGTGTCGCCCGGCCCGGCGGCCCCGATCGAGTGGGTGAGGCCGACGCGCTCGGGCGTCGCGTCGTCGGCTTCGAGGAAGGTGACCTCCGAGTCGGTCGCGAGTTCGATCGGCTCGTCGATCTCGGCCGTGCGGACCTCCGGGCCCTTCAGGTCGACCATCACCGCGAGCGGGTCGTCGATCTCGTCGTCGACGGCGCGGGCGCGCTCGATCACCGTCTCCCGGTGGTCGGTGGTCCCGTGGCTGGCGTTGAGTCGGACGACGGACATCCCCGCGTCGGCGAGGCCGCGGATCGTGTCCCGGTCGTCCGAGGCGGGACCGATCGTACAGACGATCTTGGCGTTTCGCATACCGCCGGGTTCGACGTAGCGCCGGAAAAAGGCACCCGGTTGAGTCGCTCCCGAGTGAACGTTCGTGACGGACGGGCGCGCCGCGGGTTCAGTCCGGTGCCCGGCGTGGATGAGTCGCAGTCCGAACTGCGGCGGCGCGTGCCTGCGAGGCAAGCACCGCAACGAGGGAGCGGAGCGACCGAGTGCGGAGCGCAGCGAGCGCACCGAGCCCTCTCGGCTGGGACTCTGGTGATGTTCGTGTCGGTGGTGCCGACAGCATTTATACGTACAACTCCGTGTCGACCGCAACGCATTTCAAAACCAAGTAATACTACCAAGTTGTATGAACGGATTCGACGGCTTCAGCGACGTGAGCGAGACGGACGTGACGAAGGCCATCGGTACCGAGTGGACCGACGGGTTCCTCGATTTCACCGACTCCGAGGTGATCGTCCTCGGCGGCGGCCCGTCGGGGCTGATGGCCGCGAAGGAGCTGGCCGAGCGCGGCGTGAAGGTGATGATCGTCGAGAAGAACAACTACCTCGGCGGCGGCTTCTGGCTCGGCGGGTTCCTGATGAACACCGTCACGGTCCGGGACCCCGCCCAGGAGATCCTCGGCGACCTCGACGTGGACTACGAGCCGGTCGCGGACGTGGACGGGCTCTACACCGCCGCGGGCCCGGAGGCCTGCTCCGGGCTGATCAAGGCCGCCTGCGACGCCGGCGCGCGCGTCCAGAACATGACCGAGTTCACCGACCTCGTCGTCCGCGACGACCACCGGGTCGGCGGCATCGTGATGAACTGGACGCCGGTCCACGCGCTCCCCCGGGAGATCACCTGCGTCGACCCCATCGCGGTGGAGTCCGACCTCGTCATCGACGCGACCGGCCACGACGCCGTCGCGATCAGCAAGCTCGACGAGCGCGGCGTCCTCTCGGCGCCCGGCATCGAGCACGCGAAAGAGCACAACACCGGGATGGACCAGACGGGCGACGACCAGTACGGCGCCCCTGGCCACGACTCGCCCGGCCACGACTCGATGTGGGTCGGCGAGAGCGAGGACGCCGTCGTCGAGCACACCGGCGTCGTCCACGACGGCCTGATCGCCTCCGGGATGGCGGTCGCCACCGCGCACGGCCTCCCGCGGATGGGTCCGACGTTCGGCGCGATGCTCGTCTCCGGGAAGCGCGCCGCGCAGGCCGCCCTCGACGAGCTGGAGGTCGACGCGCCCGAAGTCACGCTGTCGACCGGCGGCGCGCCCGCGCCCGCCGACGACTGATACATCGCCGCTGACGCTCCGGGAACGCACCCCTCCAAATCCTCAGGCGTCTACTCGTGAATCGCCCGTAGGGATCCGTAGCGAACACCGCCAACGCCCCGGCCGGGAGGGCTCGGTGCGCTCGCTGCGCTCCGCACTCGGTCGCTCCGCTCCCTCGTTGCGGTGCTTGCGTCGCGCGCCGTCGCCCTCCCGGCTGCCCCTTTGAGTCCCGCCCCGCGCCGCACGGCACAGCAGCCTCACACCTCCCCAGCCTCGCCGTTCGTTCCGGGCTCCCTGCGGTCGCCCGTCACTCACGGCGTCCCTCGCGCGTGCTGCCTCGCGGCCTCCGCTTCGCTCCGGCCGCTCGCAGGCACGCGCCGCCGCGCTCGCTCACCCGTCTTTCGTCGTCGCCGTCGGCGGCTCCGACCGCCGCAACTCGCAGCCTTTTTACCTGCGCTGGCGGTAGGAGTGGCTACTATGGCTGAGGACAAGGCTCGAAGCACCGGCAGCGCGGGCCGATTCGGCGCCCGTTACGGCCGGGTCTCCCGCAAGCGGGTCCAGGACATCGAAGAGGAGATGCGCAACGCGACCGTCGACGGCGACGACGTGAAGCGCGTGGGTACCGGCATCTGGGTCAACGAGGAGACCGGCGAGACGTTCACGGGCGGCGCGTACCGCCCCGAGACGCCCGGCGGTCGCACCGTCCGCCGCTCCATCCGCGCCGCGCTCGCCGACGAGGAGTAGGACGATGAGCTACAAGTGCTCCCGCTGTAAGCGCGACGTCACCCTCGACGAGTACGGCGGCGTGCGCTGCCCGTACTGCGGCCACCGCGTCCTCCTGAAGGAGCGCGGCGGCGGCATCAAGGAAGTCGACGTCGAGTAACGCCGTCTCTCCCTCCACGGACCGTGACGCGCACACACGAGACGGTCCTCTCGTTCACCTACCCCTCCGAGCGGCGCGCACGCGTCGTGGCCGACGCGCTCGGTCCCGAGGTCGGCGAGATCGACGACGCCCGCTCGGCCGCGACCGTCGACCGCGAGGGCGACGCGGTCCGCGTCCGCGTCCTCGCCGACGACCTCGTGGCGCTGCGCGCCGGCGTCAACAGCTGGTCCCGGGTCGTCGCGGTCGCCGAGCGCGTCGGCGGGCTCGACGCCTAAACCGACGCGAGCGTTTCCGAGACCCGTCGTATTGCCGACTTGTCGGGGCGGGAGAGATGTAGTGGGTTTTTCCGTCCGGGCCGCCTCGGTCCGCCCATGCAAGGGAACATGCCGCCCGAGGCACAGGAGAAGATCGAGGAGCTACAGGACCTTCAGGAGACCGCACAGCAGGTCGCCGAGCAGAAGGAGCAGGCCCAGTCCGCGCTCAACGAGTCCAAGACCGCCCTCGACGCCCTCGAAGACGTCGACGAGGACGCGGGGATGTACCGCGAGATCGGCGAGGTCCTCGTCGAGACGGACTACGAGTCCGCCTACGACGACCTCGAGGACAAGGTCGACTCGCTCGAAGTCCGCGTCGAGCAGCTCGAAAAGCAGGAGGAGCGCGTCGAGGAGCAGTTCGACGACCTCCAGAGCGAGCTCCAGCAGATGCTCCAGGGCGGCGCGGGCGGCGGCGGCCCGATGGGACCGGGCGGTCCGGGCGCCGGCGGCGCGTAAGGCCGTGCCCGACGACGCCGACGCCGCCGCGGAGCCGAGCGACGACGAGGTCGTTCGCACCGCTGCCGAGGCGGCCGAGGGGATCGTGTTCAAACACTACGACCAGTCGACGGTCACCGACCTCGACGTCACCGTCACGTTCGAGGCGGGCGTCCTCGACGTCGACGTCTACCTCAACGCCCCGGAGGACGCCGGGCCGGACCCGGACGCGGTCGCGCAGGAGGCGGTCGAGACCGCGGGCGAGGCCGTCGACGAGCTGTTCGAGGCGTAGGCGCCGGCCGTCTTTTCCGACCGATGTGCCCCCGAGACGACGAGCGGCGCGACCGCGTCCGGCGCCCGCGTATCGGATACTGTTAACGTCTCGCACGTCGTGGGTCGGGCCGACATGTACGACGCGATACTGTGTCCGACCGACGGGAGCGCCGGGAGCGCCGCCGCGACCGAGCAGGCCTGCGGCCTCGCCGCCCTGACGGGCGCTCGGGTCCACGCGCTGTTCGTCGTCGACGAGGGCATCGCCGGCGCCGACGAGTGGGACGTGGTCGTCGAGCGCGAGGAGGCGCGCGGCGAGCGCGTGCTCGACGCGGTCGCCGAGGCGGCCGCGACGCGCGACGTCGAGTGCGAACGCCGCCTCCGCCGCGGCCGCCCGCACGAGGAGATCCTCGACGCGGCGGCGGACTACGGCGTCGACCTGATCGTGATGGGCACGCACGGCCGCACCGGGATCGGGCGCTTCATCGCGGCGGGGTCGGTCGCCGAGCGGGTCGTGCGATACAGCGAACTCCCGGTGTTGACGGCGCGCGTCAGCGAATAGCCCGCGGCGCACGTCGACGAATCGCTCGCGGTCTACGCCGACTCGCAGATCGCGACGAAGTTCTCGAAGACCTCCTCGCCGCGCTCCGTGTGCGCGACCTCGGGGTGCCACTGGACGCCGTACAGGTTCGCGTCCGCGTCGGCCATCGCCTCGATGCCGCAGACGTCGGAGGTGGCGGTGCGGGAGAACCCGTCCGGCAGCTCGGTCACCTCGTCGGCGTGGGAGGCCCAGACGCGCGTCTCGGGGGCCAGCGAGCCGACGAGCGGGTCCTCGTCGTCGGTTATCTCGACGTCGACGTCGGCGTAGCCGCCGTAGTCGCCCTCGCCGACCGCGCCGTCGAGCTCCGCGGCGATCAGCTGCATCCCCAGGCAGATCCCGAGAACGGGGAGGTCGCGGTCGAGGTAGTCGGGCGCGTTGCCGACGCGGTCCATGTCCGGGCCGCCCGAGAGGACGACCCCGTCCGCCTCGACCTCGTCGGCCGGCGTCTCCGCCGAGATTATCTCGGTGTCGACGCCGAGGTCGCGGAGCGCCCGGCGTTCGAGGTGGGTGAACTGGCCGTGGAGGTCGATGACGACGATCCGAGTCATGGCGTCGATTGACGGCTGTCGCACAAAAACGGCTCGGAACGGAACACAGTCCCGTGGTGGTTTCGACCCTGCGAACCCCGAAGTGATCCACGAATACGGATCAATCAGAGGTCGAGCGGGCCGCGCTTCGTGAACTCCCGCAGGAGCGCGGTCGCGTACGACCCGCTCGGGAGCGCGAAGGCGAACCGCGGGTCGCCGCCCTCGAACGTCACGTCGAGGTCCGTGCGTAGGAGGACCGCGCGCCGCGTCCCGTTCGAGTCGAACTCGCCGGGGAGCGCGAAGTCGCCCGGCTCGACGCCGGCGTCCGCGAGGACCTCGCGCTCTATCTCGCCCGGTTCGCCGTCGCCGAGCGCCGTCTCGGTGCCGACGAGCGGCGCGGTGACGAAGGCCCGCCCGCGCTCGCAGTGCCGCGAGACCACGTCGACCCGGTCGGCGTCGACGCGCTGGAGGCGGTCGGCGTCCGGCGCGTACAGCCCCTCGGGCGCGTCGCCGTCGGCGAAACAGACCACGTCGCCGGCGACGGGGCGGGCGAACGGGAGCCCGCGGCGCAGCCGCTCGCTCACGATCCGGTTGAAGAGGAACGACTGTGCGGCGTTGACGAACAGCCGCTGGAGGTTCGAGGGCACCGCCTCCAGCGCGTGCCACCAGTCCTCGTCGTCCGGCGGCGCGTCGGGGCCGACGCCGCGGTCGGCGAGCCGGTGGACCATCGAGCGCTCGAACCGGAGCTTGCCGGGGATCGCGTCGAGGCAGGCGGCCCAGTCGCCGTCGCCCGTGCCGTCGGCGGCGGGCCCGCCGTCGGGTCCGGAGTCGCCGCTCACGCCGAACGCCGCGTCGACTCGGTCGCGCGCGGCCCGGGTGTCGTCGGGCTCCGCCGCGGCGGGGTTCCCGGCGTACAGCCGGACCGCCTCCCGGGGGTCGTTCCGCGCGATCGCCAGCCCGACGACGTGAGTGACGGGGCGCCGGCTGCCGAACCGCTGCTGGCCGAAGTAGTTCGGGACGCCGACGGTCGCCTCGATCGACCCGTCCCCGCCGGGGCCGCTGCTCCCGTCCGCGTCCGTCCCGTCCGCGTCTACTCCGTTGACGTCGCCCGCGAACGCCCGGAGGTCCCGCACCGCCTCGGCGACGCGCTCGGGGGCGCCGTCGACCGCGTCCGCGACGCGGATCTCGAAGGCGTTGCCCGCGAGGTCGCCGAACGAGAGGCTCCGGCCCGCCCGGCCGAGCGGCTCTATCTCGGCGCCGCGGATCTCCGGGAGGTCGTCGGCGTCGGCGCCGCGGACGGTGAACAGCTGCGTCGTGACGGCGCGCTTGTCCTTCGTCCCCGCCCACGAGACGCGCTCGCGGCTGACGCCGAGCGCGTCCGAGAGCCGGCGCGCGAAGTCGTTGGTGTCCCAGTCGCGGAGCGTCGCCCGGACGACGAGGTCGGGGTAGCTGCCGGGGTCGGCGTCGAGCGGCTCCGCGTCGAACGCCTCCAGCTCCCGGACCCGGAAGTCCTCGGGCGACTCGCGCAGCCGCCCGCCGATCCCGTCGGCGCGGCTGGCGTAGTACTCGATACCGACCGCGCGCTCCGTCGGGTGCGCCTCGCGGAGGGAATCGCCGTCGGCCATTCAGAACAGCGGGAGGTCGCCGGTCACGCGGTCGACGCTGTCGTCGCGGGCGGGGCCGACCGCGAGCGCGGTGACGGTCCCCGGTTCGAGCTGGGTGTGGCCGGCGTCCCGGACGACGGCGTACGGAAGCCCCTCCTTGTCGGCCTTGTCGGCCAGTTCGAAGAGCTGGCTCTCGGAGCTCCCCTTCAGCACGACCTTCTTCTGCCCCTCGCCCTGCCACTTCTTCCGCGCCCGGTCGCTCGCGTCCTGGTACGCCGACAGCGACGCGTGCGCGACCTGCGCGGCGAGCTTCCCCTCGCCCATGCCGACGTCCGTCCGGGCGACGATGGCCTGTTTCATACCGTCACCACCGCCGCCGCGGGTTTAGCGCTTTTCTCTCCGACGCCGGGCCGCGGCGCTCGTCGACGGTGAAAATAGCGGGGGACCGACCGCGACCGATCAGTCGTCGGCGGGCGCCGCGCCGCCGCGGGAGGCCGCGCCGAGACCGGCGGCCATGTCGGCGACGGTCCGCTCGTTGTCGACGACCCAGCGCAGCAGGAGGAACGCGAAGAGGTACTTCGCGATGATGTCCATCCCGCTGTACGCCCACGAGGTGATCGCCACGTCGAGCACGGCGAACCCCTCGGCGCCGAGGGCCCAGAAGATGGGGTAGCCGAGCCAGAGGACGACGGTGAGCACCTTCAGCGTGTTGAAGATGTCGGCGGTGCCGGCGACCTCGGCGTCCTTCGCCCACTCCGCGAGCAGGATGTAGAGGACGACGACGAAGAACGCGCAGCTGATGCCGTACCAGACCCAGCGCAGCAGGAGCGAGGACGTGGTCAGCGCGGCGGCCAGCCCGGTGACGCACATCCCGACGTCGGCCACCACGGCGGTGAACAGCTTGCTCAGGTTCGAGCCGGCGAGCAGGCCGAGCGCGACGAGGATCATCGGCGTCGAGAACGCCCACGTGAGGTACCGACCCCACGGAGTGAACACCCCGCCCTCGGGGCCGGCGCCCGCGCCGGCCAGCGCGTGGCCGGCCGGCATCTCGAGGAAGCTGACGGTGAGTCCGGAGACGAGCCCCGTGTAGCTGGAGATGGACACCAGCGGTACCATCAGCGTGGCGACGAAGATCAGTTGGGCGCGCGGGTCCTCCACGTTCCGTCCCATGTAGACGAACAGGAGGATCGACAGCCCCGCGAGGGCGATGTTGATCCAGAGCGACGAGGCCAGGAGGGTGTTGCTCTGAATGAACTGGAATACCTCGGTCTGCGTCATTTCGAGCGGAACGGTACTCTGCGCCAGGAGGTCGGCCGCTGCTGTTTCTATCATGCGACGTTCTATTACACGTGGCGTGTTTATTAAATGTACTAACCTGACTGGTAAGGTTTTTCTGACAGTCTCCCGCCTCTCCCCGTATTTTTTGATATATTACCGTTCCAGAACGCGTATTTGGACGCGCGTTTCGACTCTTTCCGTGCTCAACGTCCGACCAGCGGCAGCCGGTCGAGCGGGCCGCCGGCGACGTCTGCCTCGACCGCGGCCGCGCAGTGTTCCCCGCCGAGCAGGCACATCGGCACGCCGATCCCCGGATTGCTGCTCCCGCCGACGTAGTAGAGGCGGTCGGTCCCGCGGACGCGCGGTCCGGGGCGGAGCGGTCCGGTCTGTCGCATCGTGTGCGCGAGCCCGAGCGCGCTCCCGCCGGGCTGGTCGAACCGCGCCGCGAACTCCGAGACGCACGCCGACTCCTCGGCGACGATCCGGTCGCGGAGGTCGACGCCGGCCCGCGAGTCCACCGCGTCGAGGACGCGCTCCCTGAGCGCCGCCCGCCGGTCCGGCGTGTCGTCGAGCCCGGGCGCGAGCGGCACGAGCGTCACGACCGCCTCGTGGCCGTCGGGGGCGACCGAGGGGTCCGTCCGCGACGGGACGTTCACGTACACGACCGGCTCCGTCTCGCCGGTCGGCCACGCGGGGTCGTCGAAGATGGCCGCGAAGTGCGGGTCCCAGTCCGTCGGGAGCGCGAGCGTGTGGTGCGCCAGCTCCGGTAGCTCGCCCTCGACGCCGAGGTACAGCAGGTGCGCCGAGGGGCCGTACGTCCGCCGCTCCCAGTAGTCGCCGAGCCGCGAGACGGTGCCCTCGGGGAGCAGCTCGCGCTCCACGTGGGCGGGCGGCGCGTTACAGACCACGCGGTCGTGGACGTAGCGGTCGCCGCCGAGCTCGACCTCGACGCCGCCGTCGACCGGTTCGAGGCCCGTCACCTCGACGCCGGTGTGAACGTCGGCGCCGGCGTCGCGGGCGACCGCCGCGACGGCCTCGACCACCTCGTACATCCCGCCCATCGGGTAGTAGACGCCGAGCCCGTAGTCGACGTGGCTCATCAGCTGGTACAGCGCCGGCGTGTTGTGGGGCGACCCCCCGAGGAAGACG
Source organism: Halorubrum sp. ASP1 (assembly GCF_005435135.1). NCBI lineage: Archaea > Methanobacteriati > Methanobacteriota > Halobacteria > Halobacteriales > Haloferacaceae > Halorubrum > Halorubrum sp. ASP1. The sequence continues at coordinate 154,102 of NZ_SGUA01000001.1, forward strand.
AGCGTGTACTCCAGCAGCTGCCTGAGCTTCGGATGGTCGACGTACGACCGCACCCGTTCGTCGAGGCTGGAGAGCAGGTCGAGTTCGCGGCCGCCCGCGAGCACGTCGAGCGAGAGGTAGTCGCGGAACCGCGACCGCCCGGGGAGGACGAACCGCTCCATCCCGGCGTCGTACGCCCGCTCGGCGTCGTCGAGGTACCGCTCAAACGCCTCGCCGGCGCCCTGCTCGTAGGACTCAAAGAGGTCTGCGGCGGCGGCCGGGTCGGCGGGCACGTCGGCGCGGTCGCCGTCGTCCCAGAACACCCGGTAGTGCGGGTCGAGCCGACGCAGGTCGTAGAACTCGTCGGGCGACCGGCCGAAGTCCTCGAAGAACCGCTCGAACAGGTCCGGGAGCAGGTACCACGAGGGGCCGGTGTCGAACCGGAACCCGTCCAGCTCCAACCGACCGGCGACTCCCCCGACGCGCTCTGCGCGCTCGTACAGCGTCACCTCCGCGCCTCCGGCCGCGAGGTAGGCGGCGGCGGAGAGCCCGCCGACGCCGCCGCCGACCACTCCCACCGAGGCTCCGCGCAGCGGCTCGTCGCTCATGGGGTCGGTAGGGGCTCGCGCCCTGAGTGTGATTGCCAACTCTCGACGGCTCTTTATTCGGCGCTCCGACGAGCCGCCGCGACGCGTACTCGTTCGGCTTCCTTTTTTTCCGGCTTCGGGCACAGGATCGATACATGGAACGGCGGTCGCGGTCGTCGGACGGCGGCTCCGCCGACAGCCCAGATACCGCCGACAGCCCCGGTACCGCCGGCCACCCCGGTTCCGACGGTCTCGCGCGCTCTGGGGCCGCGCGGAGCGGGTCCGACGCGTCCCGAGCCGCCGACCGGTCCGGGGCCGGCGGTCGCGGCGGCGCCGGAGTCCGCGTCGAGGTGGTCGTTCACGACCCGAGCCCCGCGCCGGTGGCGGCGGCGCTCCCGCCGGGCGCGGTCGCGGAGGACGTCGACCGCGTCCGGGTCGACGGGGCGGTCGTCTCGCAGTTCCGCGCCGACCGCGCGGTCGACGCGGAGCTCGTCTTCGACGGCGGCGACGAGTTCGTCTACCGCTGCCGCAGCCGCGCGGCGGGCCAGTTCCCGTCCGACGCCGTCGAGTCGCTCGGCTACCCCGTCTCGTCGGTCACGGTCCGCACGGCGCCGGACCGCGTCCGCCTCCGGCTGTCGCTGCCCGCGGCCGACCCGCTCGGCGACGTGATCGACGCGCTGGAGGCGACCGGCGGCTCGGTCCGGCTCGAACGGCTCACCAGCTCCGGCGGCGCCGACACTCGGTCCGACCCCGTCGTGGTCGACCTGGGGCGGCTCACGGAGCGCCAGCGCGAGGTGGTCCGGACCGCCCAGCGGCTCGGCTACTTCGAACACCCCCGCGAGGCGAGCGCGACGGAGGTGGCCGACGCCATCGGCATCGCTCGCGCGACGTTCTCGGAGCACCTCGCGGCGGCGCAGCGCCGCGTCTTCGACGACCTCGTCGGCGGGTGAGCCCCGCCGCGAACGGCTCCGCGGGGACGGGCTCCCCGGGGACGGATCCGTTCCCACGCGGCGGGGTCGACCGCGGTATTGAAACCCCTCAGGCGCTCAGGTAAGGTATGTATCGCAGACGGTTCCTTCGACGGACCGGCGGCGTCGCGAGCGCCGCGGCCGCCGTGGGCCTCGCCGGGTGCGCCGGCGTCGGCGGCGAGCCGGACTACGACGTCGGAATGCTCGCCGCCGCGTACCAGCCGCGAGATGTCACGGTCTCGGTCGGCGACACCGTCGTCTGGGAGAACACGAGCGCGCGGGCCCACACCGTCACCGCGACGGACGGCGGGATCCCGGACGACGCCGAGTTCTTCGCCTCGGGCGGCTTCGACGACTACGACGCCGCGCTGTCGGCGTGGCAGTCCGACTTCGGCGGGCGACTGGAGAACGGCGACCGGTACGAGCACACGTTCACCGTCCCCGGGACCTACGAGTACGTCTGTATCCCCCACCGCGAGGGCGGCATGTTCGGCACCGTCGTCGTGGAGGAGTGATCGGCGTGATCAGCGTCGACGCCGCCCGCCGACCGTCGCTCCGTCCCGCCGCCGACCGCCGCACCGCGCCCCGCTCGGCCGACCCCCGGCAGCGAAACCCATTCACGCCCGCGCACCGAACGGGAGGTGACTGACTCGCATGGCCCTCTCGCCGCTCCTCGGGACCGACGTGCTGCTGTTCGCCGCCATCGGACTGCTCGGCGGAGCCCACTGTATCGGCATGTGCGGCCCGCTCGTCACCGTCTACGCGAGCCGGATGGACGCCGACGGCGGGCGGACGGACGGCGGCGAGCCGAGCGCGGCCGGCGTCGCCGGCGCGGAGACCGGCCGCGAGGGGCACCTGACAACCTACGAGGTGCGCCAGCACGCGCTGTTCAACCTCGGGCGGGCCGCGAGCTACGCGGCGATCGGAACCCTCCTCGGCGCGCTCGGCGGCGCGGTCCTCGTCACGACGGCGACGCTGACCGGCGCCGCGACGGCGGTCCGCGGCGGGGTCGGGCTCCTCGTCGGCGCGGCCGTGATCGCCGTCGGCGTCCGGTACCTCCTCGGCGGCGCGACCGGCGGCGTCCACCTCCCCGGGCTCGAACGCGTCACGGGCTGGCTCACGGGGCACGTCGACCGCCTCGCGAACGGGCCGGGGATCGTCGCGCTCGGCGCGGTCCACGGGCTGCTCCCCTGTCCGATCCTCTATCCCGCGTACCTGTACGCCCTCGCGAGCGGCTCCGCGGTCGCGGGCGGGGTCGCGCTCGGCGCCCTCGGGCTCGGGACGATCCCCGCCGTCTTCGCCTACGGGACGCTGATCGAGAGCGTCGACCCGGCCCACCGCCGCCGGATCCACCGGCTGTTGGGCCTCGCGTTCGTCGCGCTCGGCTACGTGCTGTTCGCGCACGGGCTGATGTCGGTCGGGATCCACGTGCCGCACCCGCGGCTCCCGTTCTGGAACCCGCTCGACGCCGGGATGATGGGAGGGATGTGAGATGAGCGCGACCGAGGGCGCCGCGGGCGCGCCCGACGACCCCGCCGCCTGTACCCTCTGCGAGCTCCCGACCGAGGGTGTCGACGTGACCGACGACGAGGAGAACCGCTTCTGCTGTACCGGCTGCCGGGACGTGTACGGCGCCCTCGGGGACGCCGACGTGAACGCCGATGCGGTCCGAGAGCGGCGACGGGAGCGGGACGGTGCCGCGGGCGACGAGACGGACGCCGACGGCGACCGCGACGTGCCCGACGGCCACGAGGCGGCGTTCCTCGAGGTGGACGGGATGCACTGCGCGACCTGCGAGGCGTTCATCGAGACGGTCGCGACCGACGCCGACGGCGTCAGCGGCGCGAGCGCGAGCTACGTCACCGACACGGTGCGGATCGACCACGACCCGGACGCCGTCACGATCGACGACCTCACCGAGACGGTGAGCGGGCTCGGGTACAGCGCGTACGCCCGCGACGACGCCTTCTCCAGGCGGCAGGCGAGCAACATGGCGACGGCGCGGCTCGCGGCGGGCGTCCTCGTCGGGATGGCGGTGATGCTGCAGTACATCGTCCTCATCTACCCGACGTACTTCGCGTTCCCGTTCTACGACGAGCGCACGCTGACGTACCTCGACGAGGCGATGGCCTCGACCTCGGGCACGTACTTCTTCATCGTCATCGGCGTCCTCACCACCATCGTCCTCTTCTTCACCGGGAAGCCGATCCTCCGCGGCGCGTACGTCAGCGCGAAGACGCGCTCGCCGAACATGGACCTCCTGGTCGCCATCGCCGCGGTGAGCGCGTACCTCTACAGCACGCTCGCGGTGATCTTCGTCGAGTCGCCCTCGATATACTACGACGTGACCGTCGCGATCGTCGTCATCGTCACGGTCGGGAACCACTACGAGGACTCGGTGAAGGACCGGGCGACGGCGCTCCTCTCCGAGGTCACCGCGGTCCAGGTCGACGACGCGCGGCGGCTGACCGGCGACGGCGAGACGGAGTCCGTCGCCGTCGACGCGCTCGAACCGGGCGACCGGCTCCTCGTCCGGGCCGGCGAGCGGGTCCCCGTGGACGGCGAGGCGGTCGACGGCGACGCCGCGGTCGACGAGTCCGTCGTCACCGGCGAGTCGCTGGCGGTCCGGAAGGTCGCCGGCGACCCGGTCGTCGGCGGCTCCGTCGTCGCGGACGGCTCGCTCACGGTCGCGGTCGGGCCGGACGCGGCCTCCAGCCTCGACCGCGTCGCCGAGCTCGTCTACGACCTCCAGAGCGGGAACCACGGCGTCCAGAAGCTCGCGGACCGGCTCGCGACCGTGTTCGTCCCGGCGGTCCTCGTCATCGCCGCGGTCGCCGCCGGGGCGTCGCTCGCGCTCGGCGGCGCCCCCACCGACGCGATGCTCGTCGGACTGACGGTGCTGATCGTCTCGTGTCCCTGCGCGCTCGGGCTGGCGACCCCGCTCGCCGTCGCCGCCGGGATCCGCGACGCGCTCGAACGTAACGTCGTCGTCTTCGACGACACCGTCTTCGAGCGGATCCGCGACGCGGACACGGTCGTCTTCGACAAGACCGGCACGCTGACGACCGGCGAGATGCGGCCGATCGAGCGGCAGGTCGACGACGACCTGCTCCGGCTCGCGGCCGCCCTCGAATCGCGGTCCGCGCACCCGGTCGGGCAGGCCATCGCGGCGGCGCGGTCCGCGGCGGACGCGGCCGAGGCCGGTCCCGGCGAGGCGGGCGACGAGGGCGCGACGCCGGCGGTCGCCGACGGCGGGGCCGCGGCGGCGGTGGGCGAGTCCGGAGACGGGGGCGACGCTCCCGCGGTCGAGTCCTTCGAGAGCCACGCCCGCGGCGTCTCCGGCGTCGTCGACGGCGTCGAGGTCGTCGTCGGCCACCCGGATCTGTTCGACGAGCGGGGCTGGACCGTCCCCGACGAGGTCCGCGAGGCGGTCGCGGCCGCGCGCGACGTGGGGCGCGTCCCGGTCGCCGTCGGCCGCGACGGCGCCGCGGAGGGGTTCGTGGTGGTCGGCGACGAGCTGCGCGAGGGCTGGGAGGAGACGGTGACCGCGCTCGACGAGTCGGGCGTCGAGGTGATCGTGCTCACCGGCGACGACGAGCGCGCCGCGACGGTCTTCGCGGAGCACGACGCCGTCTCGTCGGTGTTCGCCGGCGTGCCGCCGGAGGGGAAGGCCGAGGCCGTCGGGCGGCTGAAGCAGCGCGGCGTCACCGTGATGGTCGGCGACGGCACGAACGACGCGCCGGCGCTCGCGGCGGCCGACCTCGGGATCGCGCTCGGCGGCGGCACCGCGATGGCGGCCGACGCCGCCGACGTGGCGATCGTCGACGACGAACTCGGCTCCGTGGCGACCGTCTTCGAGCTCGCGCGGGCGGCGGGCCGGCGCGTGAAGGGGAACATCGGCTGGGCGTTCTGCTACAACGCGGTCGCCATCCCGCTGGCGGCGACCGGCCTGCTGAACCCCCTCTTCGCCGCCGTCGCGATGGGCGCGTCGAGCCTGCTCGTGGTGACGAACTCCTCGCGGGCGCTGCTCGCCGAGGAGTAACCGACGCGTCGGTCGCGTCCGGACGCCGCCGATCACGCGACGCCGACCCAAAGACACATCCCGTCGCTCGCGCTGGACCCCGACATGCCACTCGGCGAAGCCGAGCGGCGCGGAAGCGGCCGCTCGACGCCCTCCCACGACGAGACGAACGAGGAGTCCGACGATCGTCGATTCGGCGTCGCCCTCGTCGCCACGGTCGGCCTGCTCAGCGGACTGGCAGACCTCGGCAGCGGACTGCTGATGGCCCTCGGCCCGCTCTTCCTGGTCGGCGTTCCGGTCGCCGGCATCGGCGCGGTGAAGTGCTGGGCTGCGATCGGCCTCTACCGGCTTCGACCGCGGGCGGTCGGGCTCACGGCGCTGTTTTTCGGCGTCGCCGCGATGCTGGCTGCGGGCCAAGTCCTGTTCGCGCTCCGGGCCGGCGACGGCGCCGCCGCGCCCGCCGTCAACCTCGTGATCGACCTCGCCGTCGTCGGGTACATGCTCGTGCTCGTCGACGAGGTCGAGTGATCGCGGCGCCCGACGGCGACCGGTCCGGCCCGACGCTCGCCCCCCGACGACGCCCGGCGCCTCGCGCCGCGACCCGGCCGCGCCCGCCCCTACCGCAAGCGACTTTCGGCTCACGCGAGTAGAGGCGGGCGATGACAGACCAACAGCAGCAGCCCGCGGTCCCGACCCGGAACGGCATGCCCGTCCTCGGGCTCGGCACGTGGGAGAACGACGAGCCAGCCCAGTGCACCGAGTCGGTCGCGAACGCGCTCGACGCCGGCTACCGCCACGTCGACACCGCCCAGATCTACGGCAACGAGGCGGCCGTCGGCGAGGGGATCGCGGAGAGCGACGTCGACCGCGAGGACGTCTTCCTCGCGTCGAAGGTGTGGATCGACAACCTCGCGCCCGCCGACGTGGCCGCGTCGACCCGCGAGAGCCTCGACACGCTCGGGGTCGACTCGGTCGACCTCATGTACGTCCACTGGCCGGCCGGGGAGTACGAGCCCGAAGAGACGCTGCCGGCGTTCGCCGAGCTGCGCGACGACGGCCTCATCGACCGCATCGGCGTCTCCAACTTCGAGCCGGAACACCTCGACGCCGCGGCGGACGCGCTCGGCGAGGCGCCGTTCGCGAACCAGGTCGAGATGCACCCGCTGCTCCGCCAGGAGGAGCTCCGCGAGTACGCCGACGCCAACGGCGTCGAGCTGGTCGCCTACTCGCCGCTCGCGCGCGGCGAGGTCCTCGACGACCCGGCGATCGTCGACATCGCGGAGAAGCACGGCGTCAGCGCTGCGCAGGTGAGCCTCGCGTGGCTCCGCGAGTCCGGCGTCACGGCCATCCCGAAGGCGACCGGGATCGACCACATCCGCGACAACCTCGCCAGCGTCGACCTCGACCTCGACGACGAGGACGTCGCGGCGATCGACGACCTCGGCCGCACCGACCGCCAGCTCAACCCCGACTTCGGGCCGGACTGGTAACCGCCGGCCCGCGTTCGCGCGGACCGCCGCTCACTCCGCCGCGCGCGGCAGCGACACCGTGATCCGGTTGCCGCGGTCGTCGCCCGCAGAGCCGCGTTCACCGGGTTCGCCGGCCTCCGTATCGACCTCCGTGCCGACCGCGACCGACACGCTCCCGTTCGACAGCTCCACGCTCCAGTAGACGAGCCAGAAGCCGAGCCCGCTGCTGTGGTACACGTGGCTCATGTCGTGGTCGCCGGTGAGCACGTCGGCCTCGATGGCCGGGATCGGTCGGAGGTCGTCCTCGACGACGAGCTCGGCGCCCCCCTCGGTGCGGCGGAGGCGCACCGTCACCGTCGGACTCCCGTCGTCCGCGTGCTGGAACGGGTTCTCTAAGAGCTCGATCACCGCCGAGCGGAGCTCGCAGCGCCCGTCGACGACGACCGCGTCGAGCTCCCCGACCGCGATCGACCCCTCCGGATACCGCTCGCGGACGGTCTCGACGGCCTCCTCGACCACGCTCCGGAGGTCGATCGCGTCGGTCTCCCGCTGGTCGGTGATGAGCTCGATCACCTCCCGCTCCTTCCGTGCGGTGTCGAGGAGGCTCTCGCCGACCCGCCGGATCACCGCCGTGTGTGCCGCCGACTCGGGGACCTCGTCTTCGAGCTCCTCGACCGCCCCGAGGACGATGTTGAGGTCGTTCCGGAGGTTGTGGCGCAGGAGGTTGTCCATCACGACGAGCTGGCGCTCGCGCCGCCGCCGGTCCGTGACGTCCTTCGCGAACCCCGTGATCCGGACGACCTCGCCGTCCTCGACGATCGGCTCGCCCTGGACCCAGACCCACCGCTTGTAGTTCTCCGCGGCGTTTACTCGGTACTCCATGTCGACCGATTCGCCCGCGGAGAGCCGTTCCATCGACTCCCTCACGGCGGGGCGGTCCTCGGGGTGGACCGCGTCGAGGAACGTCGCGGGGTCGCCGCGGAGCTCGTCGAGCGAGGCCCCGTACATCTCCTCGTACGCCGGGTTCGCGAAGAGCAGCTCCGACCACTCGGCGTCGAACATCCAGAGCACGTCGCTTGAGACCGCGGCGATCTCCCGGAGGTGCGCGGTCGCCTCCTCGCGCTCGCGCTCGGCCGCCACGCGGTCGGTGATGTCCCGCGAGCTGACGACGAACCCGTCGAGCTCCCCGTCTGTGAGGTTCGACATGCGGCTCTCCAGCCACACCCACGAGCCGTCCTCGGCCCGGTGGCGGTACTCCGCCGTGACTTCCGTGAACTCGTCGGTCCGGATCGCCCCCTCGAAGGTGCGCCGAACGGCTTCTCGCTCGTCGGGGTGGATGTACCCGAAGGCGTTCGTCCCGACGAGCTCGTCCGGCTCGAACCCGAGGATCTCCTCCGCGGCCGCGTTGACGTACGTGTACTCGCCGTCGACGCTCAACAGGGCGACCTTGTCCTGCGCCTGGTCGAGCAGTAGCTCGTACGGCTCGGAGGCACTCATTCTCCCCATGTTCGTCGGCGAGCCCGTATAACCGTCACGGCCGTTCGACGGCGGTGAAGACGCGGGGGAGCGACCGCGCGGTCCGGTCAGACGTGTTCGGCGAGGAAGTCGACGATCTCGCGGTACGCCTCGATCCGGTTGTCGAGCTTCGCGAACCCGTGCCCCTCGTCCTCGAAGATCAGCTTCCGGACCGGCACGCCCTGCTCGCGGGCCTCCTCGACGATCTGTTCGGCCTCGCCGACGGGCACCCGCGGGTCGTTCTCGCCGTGGAGGACGAAGAGGGGGGCCTCGATCCGCTCGATGTTGTTGATCGGCGAGACGGACTCGAGGAACTCGCGGTCCCCGTCGAGCGAGCCGTACTCGGCCTCGCGCAGCGAGCGGCGCCAGTCGCCGGTGTTCTCGAGGAACGTGACGAAGTTCGCGATGCCGACGATGTCGACGCCCGCGGCCCACAGCTCCGGGTACTCCGTCAGCGACGCGAGCACCATGAAGCCGCCGTAGGAGCCGCCCATCGCGACGACGCGGTCCGGGTCGACCTCGGGGTGGTCGTGGAGCCACCCGACGCCCTCGCGGACGTCCTTCACCGAGTCCATCCGGTTCTCCACGTCGTCGAGCCCGGAGTACGCCTTCCCGTACCCCGAGGAGCCGCGGACGTTCGGCTCGAAGACCGCGTACCCGTTGTTCAGCAGGTACTGGGTGACCGAGGCGAAGGAGGGCCGCCGCTGCGACTCCGGCCCGCCGTGGATGTCGACGACGACCGGGTAGCCCGACTCCGGCGGCTCCGTCTCGGGCACGGAGAAGAACGCGGGGATCTCCCGCCCGTCGAAGGTGGGGTAGTGGACCAGCTCGCGCTCGACGAACGTGTCCGCGGGGATGCCGGCGGTCGAGGCGCGCGTCCACCGCTCCGCCTCGCCGGTGGTCGCCTCGACGACGAAGACGTTCGCGTTGTGCGTGCTGCCCGTCGACGTGACGGCGAACCGATCGCCGTCGGGCCCGAAGCTCACGCCGCCCGCGACGCCCCTCGGGAGCTCCGGCGTCGGGAACTCGTCGATCCGGTCGGGCGCGACGAGCTCGCCGGCGGTGAGCTCGGTGTAGCCGTCGACGTTCCGGGAGTAGACGAGCCGGCGGGTGTCCTCGTCTATCGCGACGCCGTCGACGTTCCACTCGCCGCCGTCCGCGACGACGGCGAACTCGTCGGTCTCCAAGTCGAGCCGTTCCAAGCGGAGCGTGTCGGTCTCGCGGTCGGTGACGAGGTACACGCCCTCGCCGTCGGGCCCCCACTCCGGGCTGCTGTACCGCACGTCGCCCTCGTGGGGCGTGTGGTGGGTCAGGTCGCCGGTCGCCAGGTCGAGGGTGTACACGTCGTGGTCGAACGAGGAGTGGGCCTCGTGGACGATCAGCCGGTCGTCGCTCGGCGACCAGCCGGCGACCGAGAGCCAGCCGTCCCCCTCGTACACCAGTTCGGCGTCGTCGCCCGTCTCGTCGCGGCCCTGGACGTACACGTCGAAGACGGCCTCGTCGCGGCGGTTCGACGCGAACGCGAACCGGTCGCCGGCCGAGTCCCAGCCGCCCCACCGGTGCTTCGCCTCCGGCATGTCGGTGAGGTTCTCGATCGCGCCGGACTCGTAGTCGAGCCGGTACAGCTGCGCGCGCTCGTTGCCGCCCTCGTCCATGCCGAAGACGGCCTCGGAGCGCTCCGGGGAGGAGTCGACGAAGGAGACGGACTCCTCGAAGAAGGTGTGCTGTTCGGGCCACGACTCCGGCTCGCGGAGCGACCACACCTGCCCCGTGCCGGTCGTGTTGAGGAGGAAGGACAGCCGTCCGTCGGGGCCGAGGTCCGCGCCGCCCGCGTTCCGCACGTTGAGGTAGCGCTCGATGTCGTACTGTCGCATGCGGACCCGTACCGCGCGCGGCGTGAAACCGCTTCGGGTGACGGAACCCCGGGCGAGGGGAGGCCGGTCCGGTCGCCGTCAGCGCGTCGTCTCCCGACCGGATGCCGTGTCTTTTTAGCGGCGCCCCCCGTGCGGTCGGCGTATGCGCGTCGCGTTCGCCTCGCTCTTCGCTCCCGGACACGGGGAGACTCCGCCGCGAACGCGGACCCTGCGGACCGCCCGCGGCCTCGCCGCCCGCGGCCACGAGGTCGTCTGGCTCTGCGCCCGGTGGTGGGGCGGCGACGTCGACGCCTTCGACGAGGACGGGATCGAGTACCGGTCGGTCACCGCGGAGCCCGCGCCCGGGGCCTTCGCCGCGCGGCTGCCGGGCGCGGTCCGCCGCGTCGACCCCGACGTGGTCCACGCGGTCAACAGCCCGCCGACGCCGGCGCTCGCCGCCACGGTGGCCGGGTCGCTCTCGCGGGTCCCGGTCGTCGTCGACTGGTGGCGCGACCACCCCGCCGACGCCCGCCGCTGGTACCGGCCGCTCGCCCGGCGCGCCGACGCGGTGACGACGCCCTCGCGGACGACCAAGACGCGCGTCCGCGAACACGGCGCCGACGGCGACGACGTGCGAGTGCTCCCGGAGAGCATCGACTTCGACGCCGTCGAGTCCGCGGGCGTCGACGACCGGTTCGACGCGGTGTACTCGCGGCGGCTCGACCGCCACGCCAACGTCGAGACGTTCCTCCTCGGGCTCGCCGAGCTGCGCGGCCGCGACTGGACGGCGGCGGTGATCGGCGACGGGCCCGAGCGCGGCCGGATCGAGGCGACCGCGAGCGACCTCCGGATCGACGACCGGGTCGAGTTCCTCGGCGACCTCCCGACCGAGGAGCGGGTCCCGATATTCAAGGGGACGCACGTCGCCGTCGCGACCGCGACGTGGGAGACGTTCGCGACCGACCTGCTGTGGGCGGTCGCCTGCGGCTGCGTCGCCCTCGTCGAGTACCAGGCCGACTCCAGCGCCCACGAGCTCGTCGAGGGGCGCGAGCGCGGGCGGCTCGTGACGAGCCCGGCCGAGCTGGCCGACGAGTTCGTCGCGGTCGGGGACCTCGACCGCCGCGCCGTCGACCGCGAGTTCGCCTCGTTCGACCACGACGCCGTGGTCGACCGCTACGTGGCGCTGTACGAGGACGTCGTCGACGGGGAGTGAGTCGCCGCGAGGGCGGCGCAAAGGGTCTGTCGCCGGCCGCTACGCCTGCTCGCGGCCGGTGATCGTGCCGCCGTACTTCATGAAGACGAACGCCAGGCCAAGCGTGCTCACCATCGCGATGAACGTCGCGATGCCGAGCGCGCGCGCGGCGTCCGGGACGAACACCGCGTTCGAGCCGCTGTCACCGCCCACCTCGACGGTGGCGACGTCCTCGCCGACGGCGAGGCCGGCGTGCATGCCGACCGCGGTGTGGGGGACGCAGTGGTAGTGGGTGATGCCGGCGTCCTCGCTCGACGTCTCGTACTCGTAGGTGGCACCTTCCTCGCCGACGGGGTCGCCGCTGTCGAGGCTGGCCGGGCCGCCGCCGTCGACCGTCTTGACGTTGTGCGAGCCCCCGGCGCCCGTCCACTCCCAGGTGATCGTCGTCCCCTCGTCGACCCACACGAGGGTCGGGTCGAACGCGAGGCCCTGGTCGCCGGCGCCGACCGAGATGGTCACCGAGTCCTGGCCGCGGGCGTCGGTGTACGAGCCCACGTTCCCGACGGCGGCGCTCGGCCAGTCGGGTTCCACTTCCTGTGCCGCCGCCGTCCCCGCCGTCGCCGTCGCCGCGCCGGCGGCGGCCGTCGCACCGGCGGCCGTCCGCATGAACGCGCGCCGAGAGACGTCGTCCGAACTCATACGAGGCGGTTCGTGGTGGCCCGTAGTGAATATGTTGATCCGAACGCGGCGCGAGCGATCGCCCCGGACCGGTCGCTCGACCGGTCGCTCGGCCGGTTACCGGCGAATCCGGTCGAGGTCGTCGAGGAACGCCCGCAGCGTCGACCGCGTCACGTGCGGCATACACACCACGCGGAGCTCGCCCGCCCCGGTCCGCGACACCTTCCAGCCGGCGTCGCGGAGCGCGGCGAACGTCGGTTCGGGCACGTCGGCCGCGACGAGCGGGAGCTCGGGCTCGACCACGTCGTACCCGCGGTCGGCGAGCCCCTCCGCGAGCCAGTCGGCGTTGTCGGCCGCGCGCTCGGCCGCCTCGCGGTAGCCGTCGGGCCACAGCGCGTCCATCGCGGCGACGGCGCCGGCGACGCCCGCGCCGCTCCGCGTCCCGGTCAGCGTCGCCTGCGACCGCGTCTCTAAGTAGGGCGTGTCGACCGCGAGCGCGTCGAGCGCGGCGTCCTCGCGGGCCAGCAACCCCCCCGACGGGACCGGCGCCTGCCCGAACTTGTGGGGGTCGATCGTCAGCGTGTCGACCGGCGCGTCGGCGAACGACCAGTCGCGGTCGGTGAACGGGAGGACGAACCCGCCCCACGCCGCGTCGACGTGAAGCCGCGCCCCCGCCTCGTCAGCGATCGCTGCCAGCTCCGGGATCGGATCGACGCGGCCGTACTCCGTGCTGCCGGCGACGCCGACGACGAGCGCGGTGGTGTCGTCGACCGCGGCCGCGACGGCGTCGGTGTCCGCGCGGTAGCCGTCGTCGAGGGGGACCGTCCGCAGCTCCACGTCGAGCAGCGCCGCCGCCTTCGTGAACGAGAAGTGCGCGCTCTCGGGGGCGACGACGTTGACCTCGCCCGCCCCGTCGCCCGTCGCCTCGCGGTGCCTGTTCCGCGCGGACCGCACCGCCTGGATGTTCGCCTCGGTGCCGCCCGAGGTGACGTATCCCGCGGCGTCGGCCGGCGTCGGGTGGCCCGCGAGCGTCGCGAGCCCCGCGACCGCCCGCGCCTCCAGCTCCGCGACCGACTCGTAGGTGGCGGGGTCGCCGGGGTTCGTCGCGAGGAACCGCTCGGCGGCCGCGCTGGCGTCCGGGTGCGGCTCGGTACACATCGAGGAGAGCACCCGGTCGAACGACTGCGGCTCTGGTTCCGGCTGTCGCATCTGCCTCCCCGTTGCCGGGGGCGGCTCTTACCCGTTCCGCTCTCGGATGCGTTCGAGGGAATCCCCGCTGGCGGCCTCAGCGGACCGAATCCAGCAGGAGCCGCTGTTCGGTCCGCTTCACCTCGTGTTGGACGTCCCGGACCGCGTCGATGTTCGCCGAGATGGAGGAGACCCCCTTCTCGACGAGGAACTCGACCATCTCGGGCTTCGAGCCGGCCTGCCCGCAGATGCTGGTGTCGACGCCGAGCTCCCGGCACGCCTCGACGGTGTCGCCGATGAGCCGCAACACGGCCGGGTGGAGCTCGTCGAACCGGTCGGCGACGTGCTCGTTGTTGCGGTCGACCGCGAGCGTGTACTGCGTGAGGTCGTTGGTGCCGAAGGAGGCGAAGTCGATGCCGGCGTTCGCCAGCTCCTCGATCTGGAGCGCGCTGGCGGGCGTCTCGACCATCACGCCCCAGCGGTGCGTCTCGGGGTCGATCCCGGCCTCGCGCATGTGTGCCGTTATCCCCTCCACGTCGGCCGCGTCGTTGACGAGGGGGAACATCACCTCCAGGTTGTCGTACCCCATGTCGTAGAGGCGCGCGAACGCGGCCAGCTCCTGGCGGAACGGCTCCGACTTGTCGAGGCTCCGCCGGATCCCCCGCCAGCCGAGCATCGGGTTGTGTTCGGCCGGCTCGCCCTCGCCGCCCTCCAGTTCGCGGAACTCGTCGGTCGGCGCGTCGATGGTGCGCACGCGGACCGGGCGGGGGTAGAACTCGTCGGCGACGCGCCGGACGCCCTCGATGAGCTCGTCCTGGTACGCGCGGGCGCCGCGGTCGGCGATGTACCGCTCGGGCGTCTTCCCGAGCGAGAGCACCATGTGTTCGATCCGGAGCAGGCCGACGCCGTCGGCGCCCGTCGCCGCGGCGCGCTCGGCCGCCTCCGGGATCGAGACGTTCACCTTCACCTCCGTCGCCGTCATCGGTTTGACGGGCGTCTCGGGACGCGCGGCCTCCACCGGCTCGAACTCCTCGCCGGGCTCGGCCGACTCGGACTCGCCGGCCCGGATCGTCCCCTTGTCGCCGTCGAGGGTGACCTGCCGGCCGTCCTCGAGGACCCGCGTCCCGTTGCCGGTACCGACGACCGCGGGGACGCCGAGCTCGCGGGAGATGATCGCCGCGTGGCTCGTCATCCCGCCCTCGTCGGTGACGATGCCGGCGGCGCGTTTCATCGCGGGCACCATGTCCGGCATCGTCATCTCCGTCACCATCACGTCGCCCTCCTGGACCTGATCGAGGTGGTCGAGCTTGTGGACGATCCGGACGGCGCCGGAGACGACCCCCGGGCTCGCGCCGAGCCCGTCGACGAGCACGTCCGCGTCGTCGTCGCCGTTCGAGGCGGTCCCGCGGTCGGGGCCGTCGTCCGTCACCCTCCCGTCGCCGTCCGCGGTTGCCGCGCCGGCCTCGTCCGCGCCCGCTTCGCCGCCGGCGTCCTCGCGGATCGTCGTGATCGGGCGCGACTGGAGCATGTATATCTCGCCGTCGTAGATCGCCCACTCGACGTCCTGGGGAGCGCCGTAGTGGGACTCGACGCGCTCGCCGAGCTCGACGAGGTCACCGATCTCCGCGTCGGAGAGGACCCGCTCGTGTCGGCGCTCCTCCTCGACGTCGAGCTGGACCGTCTCGCCGGTCTCCGCGTCCTTCACCATCTCGACCTTCTTGTCCGCGACGGTTACCTTGTCGACCGCGCCGCGCTCGCGGTCGTACACGTAGTTGTCGGGCGAGACGGTGCCGGAGACGACCGCCTCCCCGAGCCCCCACGCCGCCTCGATGGTGACCTGCGGCTCGCCCGTCGAGGGGTGGCTGGTGAACATCACGCCGGACTTCTCGGCGTCGACCATCCGCTGGACGACGACCGCGATGTCGACCTCCGAGTGCGGGAACCCGCGCTGCTGTCGGTAGTAGATAGCGCGCTGCGTGAAAAGCGAGGCCCAACACTCTTTCACGCGCCGCAGGAGGTCCTCCTCGCGGACGTTGAGGAACGTCTCCTGCTGTCCGGCGAACGAGGAGTCGGGCAGGTCCTCGGCGGTGGCCGAGGAGCGCACGGCGACGAACGCCTCCTCGCCGTCCTCGCCCATCGCCCGGTACCGGTCGAGGATCTCCTCGCGCACCGGCTCGGGGAACGGCGTGCCGAGGATCAGCTCCTCCGCGCGCTCCTCCGCCTCGCGGAGCGCCGCGGAGTCCTCGGGGTCGACGTCGACCGCCTCGAACAGCTCGTCGTCGATCCCGGCCTCCTCGATGAACGTGCGGTACGTCCCCGCGGTGACGGCGAACCCCGGCGGAACCGGGAGCCCCGCACCGATGAGTTCCCCGAGCGACGCGGCCTTCCCGCCGACGGTCCCGACGTCGTCGGCATCGACGTCCTCCAGCAAGCGTACTGCCATTCGTGTGTCCGGAGGATCCGCGAGCCGACGTATGAAGCTTCCGGCAGCCGCACCGGTGAATAAAAGATTACTCGCCGCCGAGTTATCACCGCGAGTCGGAGTGGACACCCCGAATCGCTGAGCAGCGGCTTCAGTTCGGAACTCCTTCGGCGGTGACTGCGGCAATCCCGGTCACAGCCTCCCAGATCCGGACATGGATACTTCGCTGCTCACACGTTACCTCCGGTCCTTCTATCCCCCTGCCCGCACTCGTTGGGCGACCACGTGAACGGACGAGCGCTACACGGGAGTCCGACGGGACGACAATGTCTGTCGGGGTCCAGAGCAGGGCCGCGACGAGACCGCCGCGGCCGCGAGCGAAAACGAGGGCCGAAGGTCGGGGACAGCGAACCGACACGCGGTTCGTACCACTCGGTAACGGTCGGACTTGTCTATACTTACCTTCGGTTTTGCGATCGGATCCTGTAACTTGTTACAGCGTATGTAACAGCTGTTCCCGCAAGCGTCCGGCGTGACTCGGTCGATCGGTCGCCGACCCCGACCGGCGCCGCTCGCTCCGATCAGTCGCCGCCGAGCCGCCGACGCTCGTCGCGGAGGAGCCGCTCCCAGAGCCCGAACAGCGCGCTGTCGAGGCCGTACGCCTCGTCGACCCGGCGGACCCAGCGGTCGTCGCCGAACAGGTGTCGCTGGAACCGCCGGACCTCCGGGGAGAGCCGGTCGCGCTCGCCGCCGTAGTAGGACAGCGACTCCTCGCGGGTCCGCGCGACGAGGTCGTTCGGGACCTCGATCCCGTCGGCGGCGGCGACGTGGTCGAACCACTCGAGGTGGAGCAGCGAGTCGGCGAGGAGGAACCGCTCGCGGAAGCCGTCGACCCGCGACAGCGCCGGCGCGCCGTCGATCCGCACGTCGGTCGGCCGCGAGAACCGCGGCGCGGTCGCGGTCACGGACGCGCGCTCGGCGACCGCCCCGGCGACCCGCCGCAACCGCCAGTCGGCGTACCGGACCGGCGCGATCAGGGCGAGCTCGTACCACGTCGGCAGCCACTCGCAGTACGGCTCCGAGAACGCGCCGTCCGCGAGCAGCGTCGTCGCGACAGAGCGCGCCTCGGCCGGGGTCAGCTCGTCCGGGGCCGCCCGGAGGCGACGGACGGTCCGGTCGCCGTCGAGCGCGTCGACGCCGGGGAAGCCCATTCCCTCGGCGACGGCGGTCGTGTACGCGCGGCCGGCCGCGTACCAGGCGGCGAAGTCGGTGGGCGCTGTCAGCCGCAGGAGTCGAAGGACGGTGATACTGATCGGAGGGGCCCCGCCGAAATAACTCGGTCGGTCAGCCGTCGACGCGGGCCAGCGCGTCGCCGAGCGAGACGCCGTGGTCGGAGCGAACGGCCACGGCGTACACCACGCCCGCGGCGACGGCGGCGAAGGCGACGGCGAACGCGACCCCGGCGAACGAGAGCGGACCGAACACCGGGAGCCCGGCGGCCCACGCGCCGAGGACGACGCCGGTCGCGAGCGCGAGCGCGCCGAGGGCGGTCCGCCTGACGTTCGCCGTGTCCGGTTCGATCTCGATCACGAGCTCGTCCGGCAGGTCCGAGGTCAGCCGCACGGTCCCGTCGCGGTCGTCGAACTCGACGAGCCCGGCGTCGGCCATCTTCGGGCAGTGGAACTGCCGGAGCGACGTGTACACGCTCTTCCGCTGGTCGTAGTCGACGTCCGCGGGGTCGACGCCGTTCTCCCACGCCGCGATCCGTCGGGAGGCGTCCGACAGCGCCGCCGCCTCCTCCGCGCGGAGGTGTCGCCACAGGAGGCGTCGCCGGCGGTTCCCGAGCAGTTCCAGGAGCTCGTTCGCGCAGACGCGATCGCCGTCGGCCGGCGCGTCGGGATCGCGGTCGGGCTCGCCGCCGCCGTCCACGGCGCCGTCGTCCGCGCCGCCCGTTCGCCGCGCCGTCCGCCCTTCGGCGTCGGCCGCGCTCCCGCTCCCGGCGTCCGTCACGCCGGCCGACCCGGCGCGGTCCGTCGGGTCCCGCGCCTCGGGCGACCCCTCGACCCCTCCGGCCGGTCGTGCTCCCGCGTCCACTCGTCCACCGAATGACATGTTATATCTTCACACGACCTGCGTTCAAAAAATTACCGGCGAGACGGTCGTTTTGAACGCGCGTCTGATCTCCGTGTCACGCGCCTCGGCCGTCTGAACTCGGGTCGGGCGGCGGGGCGCGGTCCGCCGGATCGCCGGACTCGTCGGTCCGGCGCGTCTCCCGCTCGGCGCCGGCGGCGGTCCCCCTCTCGTCGCCGGTTTCCGCCGGGTCGTCCGATCCGTCGAGCGCGTCGTCGAGCCCCCACTCGGCGGCGCGGTCGCGGGCCTCGGCCCGCGCCTGCTCGCGGATGGCGTCGATCCGCTCGTCGTCGGCGAGGAAGGCGGCGACGGCGTCGTCCTCGTCGGCGCCGTCGCGCAGGCGCTCATCGGGTGCCGCCTCGCGGGTCCGCTCGGCGAGGGCGGCGTCGTCGGCCAGCTCGGTCGCGGCCGCGTCGGGCGCGACGCGCAGCGCGTCCTCCTCGTGGGCCGCCGCCAGCCCGCTCGCGTCGACGGCGTACAGTTCGACGCGGTAGGGGCCGGGGACCGCGAGCTCGGCGAGCGCGTCCGGGCCGCCGCTGTCGGTCACGGTGTTGTACGCCAGCACGGGCACGCCGTCCTCGAAGGTGATCACCCCGCGAGCCTCGCCCGACAGCAGCAGCGTCTCTTGGGGCACGAGCGTCGCGTAGCCGGTGAGCCCGCGGTCGAGCGCGCGCGAGAGCGTCGTTCCCACGTCGGAGACCACCCGCGAGCGCAGCAGCGTCCCCCGCGGGATGGTGAGCGCGGGCGGCTCCGAGCCGTCGCCTTCCGAACCGTCGCCGTCCCGGCGCCCGCTCATGGCGTGTCGGGGACGACCGCGCTGCGGAACCGGTCGGCGACCGCGTCGCCGTCGCCGTCGCGCACGTCGAGCCGGTCGGCGGCGCGCCGGTAGCGCGCCGCGGCCTCGCTCTCAGGGGCGTGCGCGAGCAGGGGCTCGCCGGCCCGGCGCGCCGCCCGGACGGCGTCGCTCTCGGGGACGTTCGCGAGGACGGGACCGCCGAAGTGGCGCTCCGCCTGCGCGGCCACGTCGTCGGCCTCGTCCCGGACCTTGTTGAACAGGACGCCGGCCGTCTCGGTACCGTACGACCGCGCGTACTCCTGGACCTTCAGCCCGTCCGAGAGCGCGGGGATCGTCGGCTCGACGACGACCACGACGCGGTCCGCGAGCACGACCGGCAGGACGGCCGACTTCGAGCCCAGCGCGGCCGGCGAGTCGAGTAAGAGCACGTCGGTGTCGCGCGCCAGCGCCGCCACCACGTCGCGGAGCCGCGCCGGCTCCGCGGCCTCGAAGCCGGCCAGCGAGGTGCCGCAGGGGACGACCGAGAGCCCGAACCGCTCGTACACCGCCTCGCTCACGTCCGTCGCGGTCCCCTCGACGAGCAGGTCGTGGAGGGTGACCGCCGCGTCGTCGAGCCCGGCGTGGAAGAGGAGGTTCGCCATCCCGGTGTCGGCGTCCACGACGGTCACGTCGTGGTCGGCCGCGAGCGCCATCCCGAGCGCGAGCGTGCTCGTCGTCTTCCCCGTGCCGCCCTTCCCGCTGGCGACCGCGAACGCCTCGACCATACGCCCGCTCGCCGGGCGCTCCGAATAAATCCTCTCCATCGCGGCCGCGGTGGCGCCCCCTGCCGAGCGGCCGCCGCAGTCCGTCCGTCGACGGTCGTCTCCGCCTTCCGTCCACCGAGCGTTTTTGCTCGCTCGGCACGCCACCTCGGTATGGTCGAGACGATCTCCGCCGACGAGTTCCGCGACAGGATCGACGCGCGCCGGCGCGGCGACCGGTCGTTCACCGTGGTCGACACGCGACCCGAGGAGAGCTTCGAGGGGTGGCGCGTGGCGGACGCCGTCCACTACTTCTACAAGCCGTTCCACGAGTTCGACCTCGCCGACTTCGAGCGCGAGACCGGCCTCTCGCCCGACGACAGCGTCGTCACGCTCTGCGCGAAGGGGAAGGCCTCGGACGACTTCGCCGCCGAACTCGCCGCGGCGGGGTACGAGGACGTGACCGTCGTCGCCGACGGGATGCGCGGGTGGTCCGCGGTGTACGACCGGACCGACGTCCCGCTCCCCGACGCGCTCGACGACGCCCCGCCGATCGACCTCGTCCAGGTCCAGCGCCGCGCGAAGGGGTGTCTGGGCTACCTCGCCGTCGGCGGACGCGAGCCGGGCGAGGCCGACCACGTCCCAGCGGGCGCACCCGCTGACGACGCCGACGGCGCCGACCGCGTCGCCGTCGCTATCGACGTCTCCAGACACGGCGACGAGTGGGTCGCGGCGGCCGCGGAGCGCGACGCCTCGATAGCGGCCGTCCTCGACACGCACGTCCACGCCGACCACCTCTCCGGCGGCCGCGCGCTCGCCGACGACCTCGGCGTCCCGTACTACCTCCCGGCCGCGGCCGCCGACCGCGACGTGGCGCACGCCTTCGAACCGATCGGGCGCAACGAGACGCTCGACGTCGGCGGCGTCGACCTGAAGGCGCTCGCGACGCCCGGCCACACCGACGACGGCGCGAGCTACCTGATCGGCGGCGCCGCGGTCCTCACGGGCGACACGCTGTTCACCGAGGGCGTCGGCCGCACGGAGCTCCAGTTCTCGGCGGGCGGTGGCGACGAGTCGGCCGCCGGCGGAGACGGCGACGAGGGCGCCGCCGGCGCGGCTCGTCGGCTGTACGACTCGCTCCACGGGACGCTGCTCGCCGAGCCGGACGACGTCGCCGTCTGCCCCGGTCACTTCGCCGTCGCGAACGACGGGACGACCGGCGGCGCCGAGCCCGGCGACCCCGTGTTCACGACGGTCGGCGACGCGCGCCGGGGGATCGAAGTCCTCGACCTCGACCGCGACGATTTCGTCGACCGGATCACCCGGACGCTGCCGGAGAAGCCGCCGAACTACGAGTCGGTGATCGCGGCCAACCGCGGCGTCGAGTCGCCGCCGGACGAGACCGCGGCGATCGAACTCGAACTCGGCCCGAACCGCTGCGCGGCCGAGCCCGACGCCGCGCCCGCCGCTGACGACGACTGAGAGGCGGCGCGGCCGCCCCGCAGGGCGGCCCGCCTACTCGTCGTGGATGAAGACGAGCCGCTTCGACTCCGTGTTGACTAAACAGAGGTCGATCCCGTCCCGGGTCGCGCCGATCTGCTGCCAGCCGTGGTCGCTGACGAACAGCGTTTGGAAGACGCCGCGGTCGCAGTCGGGGTTCGGACAGCCGACCCCTGCCGCGTTCTTGTAGACGGTCGTTCCGCCGCCCGAACTCTGTCGCACCAACCCGTCGGTCAGCGACCGGAACTCCTCCGCGGACATCGGACTCTTCCCGTCGTCTGTCATGTCTCCGCGTTCGCGGCCGACCGCCTAAAAACCGCCTACCGTGGCAACTGCTGACATACATCTCGGCGCGGGAGGCGGTCCGGCGCTCACTCCGCGTCCCGCTTCGCCCGCTCCGCGTGGGCGTCCGCGAGCCGCGTCGGCTCCGGGAGCTTGTACCCCGCGCACAGGGCCGCAACGAGGGCGACCGCGGTCTCCGACGAGACGCGGTGCCCCGGGCTCACGTACAGGGGGTTCACGCGCCTGCTGTTCGGGTACTGTCGCGACTGGAACGCGTGGCCGATGACGGTGCCCGGCTCCGCCGTCTCCACCGCGTGGTCCGCCCTGATCGGCGTGCGCCAGCCCTCGGGCCGCTCGTCGGTCCGCTCGTCGGGCTCGCCACAGAGGAGGCTCTTGGCGACGCCGACGCTGGGCACGTCGCGGAGGACGCCGACGTGCGTCGCGAGCCCCGCCTCCCGGTAGTGGATCCGGCCCGAGCCGTCACAGACCAGCAGGTCGGGGTCGGCGTCGAGCGCGTCGAGCGCGGCCAGTATCGGCTCTCCCTCGCGGAAGGCGAGCAGCCCGGGAACGTACGGGATCGACAGCGGCGTCGTCGCGCTCGCGTACTCGACCACCGTCCCGCCTCGGAGCGCGACCGCGGCGGAGACGGCGGCGTCCGGGCGACCCTCGCCCCGGCCGGTGAGGAACGCCTGATCGACGCCGACGACGGTGGGGGCGTCCCGGCCGCGCTCATGGGATTCGGCGTCTGCCGGCCCCGCACCGGCCCCTAGCCGCTCCTGCACGTCGCTGCGCGCCGGGGGGAGCCCGTCCGCGAGCGAGGCGCCTTCGTCGACCGCGACGGCGACCGGGTCGGGCGCGCCGTCGTCCGCGAAGACCGCGGCGGCCGCGATGTCGCGCTGGAGGGCCTCCATCTCCCCGCGCGACAGCGACGGGTCCGGACGTAACTCGGGCCGCGCGAGGTCCATCAGAAGCGCCCGCCGGGACCGCCCGGACCGCCGGGGCCGCGCGGGCCGCGGGCGCCGCCCATCGAGACGCCGCCCATGCCGCCCGCGGAGCGCGCGAGCCCCTCGTTGCGCTTGCCGAACGCGAGGCCGATGGCGAAGCCGATCAGGTGCGCGAGGTGCGCGATGCCGCCGGCGGCGCCGCCGCCGCCGGCTTGGAGGCTCTGGACCACGAGCACCGCGGAGATCAGCGCGATTCCCCACGTGAGGTACTTGATCTTCATCGGAACCACGAAGAAGAGGAGCACCTGCATGTTCGGCCGCCAGACGGTGAGCACGCCGAGAATCGCGAACCCGGCGCCGCTGGCCCCGAGGATCCCGGCGAGGGGGGCGTTCGTCGCGATCGCGAAGAGGACGTGGCCGAGCCCGGCGACGATCCCGGACGCGAAGAAGAACGCGACGAACTTCTTCGACCCCACCGCCCGCTCGACGAGCGGGCCGAAAAACAGGATCACGACGCTGTTCCCGATGATGTGATAGAGGCTCACCGGCGAGTGTGAGAGCACGGAAGTGATCACCGTCCAGACGTTTCCGAGCGCGTCGGGCTGGAGGACGAACAGGGTGTCGTGGAGCCCTCGGGCGCCGAGGCCCCAGAACACGATCAGCTGTGCGGCGAAGGTGACCCAGATCGCCGCGAGGATCGCGTACGTCG
Source organism: Halorubrum sp. ASP1 (assembly GCF_005435135.1). Lineage (NCBI taxonomy): Archaea > Methanobacteriati > Methanobacteriota > Halobacteria > Halobacteriales > Haloferacaceae > Halorubrum > Halorubrum sp. ASP1. The sequence goes on from NZ_SGUA01000001.1 coordinate 177,075, forward strand.
CGTTGTTACGGAAGTAGCTGATCAGCCCGCCGGTGCTGGTCTCGTGGTCGATCCGCCGTTTGACCTGATCGACGACCCCCGCGGACGCGCCGCCCGAGCGGGAGCCGCCGCCCGACCCGCCCTCGACGCTCTCGTCGAACCCGCTGTCGAAGACGCCGCCGGGGTCGTCCCACTCGGCGAGGCCCGGGCAGTCGTGGTTCTCCGGGAGCCGGTGCTCGGCGCAGAACGTCTGGCCGCACCGCTTACACTGGTACGGGAGGTTCTCGTACTCCCCGCACTCGTCGCACGTCGCCATTGCCCGCACTTACGGGGGCGGTCGTAAAGCGGTTTGGCTCCGCGCCGGCCCTGACGGACGGCCGACCGCGCGACGAGCCGGCGGCTGGCGGGCGGCTCGAACCGGTCGGCGGCGCGTCGCTCAGTCCAGCAGCCGCGCGGCGACGACCGCGACGGCGACCCCGGCGACGGCGACGCCGACGAGGGTCGGGACGAGCCGGCCGGACCCCCACTCCCAGCCGAGGAAGCGGGTTCCGACGACCGCGACGAGGGCGATCAGGAGGCCGAACGCGGAGACCCGCGGCGACTGATTCGATCGGAGGAGGGCCATCTCACCCATCAGGTTCGACGGCGCCGGTGAAAAATATTCGTCCCGTTCGACCGAGCGGCGACTCCCTACGCCTCCGAGTCGACCGCTCGCAGCCCGTCGACGAGTTCCCTGAGCGTCGCGAGCGGGTACTGTCCGGGCGCGGTCGCGTCCGCGGCGTCGACGGGCGCGTAGCCGATCTTCGACCCGTACAGCGGGGTGACCGCGCGGGTGTGCCGGCCCGGCTCGCCCATGCACATCGTCGCGACGCGGTGGCCCGCCGCGGTCGCCTCGTGGGTCGCCTCGATCATCGCGAGCGCGTCGCCCGGCGCCGTCGCCGTCGTCGCCAGCTTCCCCACGTCGCCCTCGCTCGCGGCGTCGGCGAGGAGGTCGACCAGCGCGGCGGGCTCGGGCGTCGACTCGAAGTCGTGGACGGACGCGACGACCGCGACGCCGGCCTCGCGGGCCGCCTCGCGCAGCGCGGTCGCGTGCGACGCCTCGGCCGGGTCCGGGTGCGTCCCGCGCAGCGCGGCGAGCTCGACGTCGACCGCGGCGACGGCGTCGCGACCGATCGCGTCCGAGAGCGCGTCGTAGCGGCCGAGCCCCTCGGCCTCGCCGCCCTCCCACGACGCCCGGTTCGTGACGAGCAGCGGGAGCTCGCCGTCGTAGCCCGTCAGCTGGTCGAGCGGGTCGCTCGCGAGGTCCATCCGGAACTCGACGGCGTCGGCGTGCTCGCGGGCGGCCGGCTCCGCCGAGAGGTCCGCCGTGCTCGCGGCGAGAACGTACTCCTCGAACATAGGCGGGCGTTCCGCGGGCGGGGACTTAGCTGGTCGGGTTGGCGGGAGCCCGCGGGAGCGGGGAATCGAGGAAGAGCGCGCGAGTTACGCGACGAGGCCGTCCTCGGCCTCCAGCAGCTCGTGGTAGCGGTTCCGGATGGTGACCTCGGAGATGTCGGCGACCTCCGAGACGGCCGCCTGCGTCGTCTTCTCGTTCGTGAGCAGCGCGGCGGCGTAGACGGCGGCCGCGGCGAGGCCGACCGGCGACTTGCCCGAGTGGACGCCCTTCTCCTTGGCGTTGCGCAGGAGGCTCTTCGCGCGCATCTCGGACTCCTCGGAGAGCTCTAGGTCGGAGGCGAACCGAGGGACGTACTGCTCGGGGTCGGCCGGCTTCACTTCGAGCTTGAGCTCGCGGACGACGTACCGGTACGTCCGGGCGATCTCCGCCTTCTCGACGCGCGACACGTCGGCGATCTCGTCGAGCGAGCGCGGGACGCCGGCCATCCGGGCGGCGGCGTACACGCAGGAGGTGGAGACGCCCTCGATGGAGCGGCCGGGGAGGAGGTCCTCGTCGAGCGCGCGGCGGTAGATGACCGACGCGGTCTCGCGGACGTTGTCCGGGAGGCCCTGCGCCGAGGCCATGCGGTCGATCTCGCCGAGCGCCTGCTTGAGGTTGCGCTCCTTGGAGTCGCGGGTGCGGAAGCGCTCGTTCCACTTGCGGAGCCGCTGCATCTTCTGCCGCTGGCGCGCGCCGAGCGAGCGGCCGTACGCGTCCTTGTCGCGCCAGTCGATGTTCGTCGAGAGCCCCTTGTCGTGCATCGTGTTCGTGGTCGGGGCGCCGACGCGGCTCTTCTCGTCCTTCTCGCGGGAGTCGAACGCGCGCCACTCCGGGCCGCGGTCGACCGAGTCCGCCTCGACGACGAGGCCGCAGTCGCTACAGACCGTCTCGCCGTGCTCCTCGTCGTTGATGACGTGGCCGCCGCACTCCGGGCAGCTCAGCGTCTCGTCGGTGCTCTCCGATTCCTCCTCGTTCGTCTCCGTTCGGGAGCGACTCCCCCGTGTGTGTAGTCGTTCACTCATAGCTCGGTTGCCCCCGGAAACTGAAACTGCCCGAGAGCGATCTTGGTTTACCGTCGGCAGAACACAACTTAAAACGACCGGAACGTGTCGCTCGAATCCCGGCGAAAAGACACGATCTATCACGCGTTTTCGCCGCTCTCGCAGTCGACGGCGACGCGCCGTCACGCGCCCTCGAACCCCGCCTCCCGCGGCCCCCGGGACCGAAACCGTTGACACGGTCGCGCCCGGAGCGATTCCTATGTCCGCGCCCCGCGTCGTCTCGCTCGCGCCGAGCGCGACCGCGACGGTCGCCGCGCTCGGCGGGGCCGACCGCCTCGTCGGCGTCACCGCCCACTGCGACCTCTCCGAGGCCCCGAACGCCGGGTTCGCGCACGGCGCCGACGCTCCGACCGCCGTCGGCGGCTGGCTGAACCCAGACCTCGACCGCGTCGTCGACCTCGACCCCGACGTCGTCCTCACGAGCGACGGGCTCCAGGCCGACCTCGCCGACGGCTGTCGCGAGCGCGGCCTCGACGTCGCGCACCGCGAGCCGGCGACCCTCGACGACGCCCTCGACGGGTTCGCCGCCCGGGGGAGCGACGTCGGCCGCCCCGAGGCCGGGGAGCGACTCGCCGCCGACGCTCGCGAGCGCCTCGACCGGATCGCCGAGGCCGTCGCCGACCGCCCCCGCCCGACCGCGTACTGCGAGGAGTGGTCCGACCCGCCGATGGCGGCCGGCAACTGGGTCCCCGACGCCGTCCGCGCCGCGGGCGGGCGCTACCCGTTCGTCGACCCCGGCGAGCGCTCCCGCGAGGTCGACCCCGCCGCCGTCTCGCGCGCCGACCCGGATCACGTTGTCGTCCACGTCTGCGGGCGCGGCGACCGCGTCGACCCCGCGGCCGTCGCGGCGCGCGACTGGATCGACGCCCCCGTTCACGTCGTCGACGACTCCCTGCTCAACCAGCCGAGCCCCGCCCTCGTCGACGGCGTCGAGCGCCTGGCGCGGCTGCTCCATCCCGACGCGTTTTCGACCCCGGGCGACGACGGCCGACCATGACGACCCTGCGAGTCGGCGTCGGCAGCGGCAACCCGGTGAAGCGGCGCGCGGTCGAACTGGCCCTCGGATCGGCGGCGGACGCCGATCTCCCCGGCGCCCCGACGGGTGTCGCCATCGAGTCGGTCCCCGTCGACTCCGACGTGAGCGAACAGCCTCGGGGCCACGCGGAGACGATCGCCGGCGCCGAGAACCGGGCCGCGGCCGTCCTCGAAGCGGCGCCGAGCGACGGCGAGGCCGCGGCGTTCGACCTCGGCGTCGGCGTCGAGGGCGGCGTCGCGGGGTTCGACGGGACCGACGACCGCTACCTGATCATGTGGGCGGCGGTGACCGACGGCGACCGCGTCGGCCGCGGGGCCGGCCCGAGCCTCGCGCTCCCGGCGAGCGTCGCCGCCCGCCTCGCCGACGGGGCCGAGCTCGGCCCCGTGATGGACGACCTCCTCGACACCGAGGGCGTCGCGGAGCGGGGCGGCGCCGCGGGCGCGCTCACCGCCGGCCGCGTCGACCGGGCCGAGGCGCTCGCCGCCGGCGTGAGCGGCGCGCTCGGCCCGTTCGTCTCGGACCTGTACTGAGCGGCTCGCGGCGCCGCCGCCGGCGGTCGGCGCGGTTCGAACACCGTACCCAAACGCGGTCGCGGGGCGGCGCTCTCGCTCCCGTTCCGGGACGAAACCGCACGACAGCGGCGTGTTAACCCCGTCTACCAACCGGCTTATGTCGGACGCCGGCGTGGGTCGGGTATGAGCACTGCCCAGTTGGACGCGGTCGCAGTCGAATCGAGCGGCCTCTCCGCGAAACAGTCGCGGATCCTGCGGTACCTCCGCGAGAACGCGGGCGACCGGACGTACTTCAAGTCGCGGCTGATCGCCGACGACCTCGGTCTCTCCGCGAAGGAGGTCGGCGCGAACATGAGCGCCGTCGCCGACGCGGCCACCGACATCGACGTCGAGAAGTGGGGCTACTCGTCGGGGACGACGTGGATGGTGACGGCCTGACGGCCGGCCGCGCGGATCAGGGGTCGTACGAGACCAGCGACGCCGCGTCGTCGGCGACGGCGACCGCGGCGGCGTCGAAGGAGTCGGCGTACCGGACGACGAGCGTGAGCAGCCGCTCCGGCTCGGTCAGCGCGTAGCCGTCGGTCCGGTCGAGGAGGCCGGCGCGCTCCAAGTCGGCCGCCGCCGCGCTTATCGCCGGCCGCGAGACGCCGAGGGCGCTCGCGAGGTCGGCGCCCGTCGCGTCGGGGTCGCGCAACAGCGCGAGAATCATCCCCCGCGGCGTCTCGCGGCGGAGGTAGCCGAGCGCCCGCTTGTCCGTCTCGTCGAACCGGCCGGCGGGGAAGAACCGCCGGTAGTCGTCGTCTTTCACCGACTCTATCGCGCCAGCCTCCTCCAGCTTCCGGAGGTGGTACTGCGCCTCGCCGGTGCCGAGTCTGAGGTCGTCGCGGAGCTTCGAGAAGTGCGCGCCGGGGGTCGTCGGCACGTAGCCGCGGATCGCTTCCCGCGTCTCGTTCCCGTCGCCCCCCTCGTCGTCGGCGCTCGCGGTCCCGACGAACGGCGCGGCCGCTCCGACCGCGGCGAACCGTCGGAGCGTCTCGCGCTTCTGCCCGTCGAACCCCTCTGTCACAGTCCCAGTAGCCTACGCCGCGACAAAAGCACTTCGCTCGTGACAGGACCCCGGCGGAAAACGCGGTCTTCGGCGGCGGTTCGCGGCGATCTACTCCTCTTTCTCGACCTCGGCGGGCGCCTCCTCGTCGTCCATCTCCTGGATGACCTCGTCGGCGGACCGGATGTTCGCGCCGGCGTCGCCCGCCTTCACGGCCTCCGCCTCCTTCTCTAACTCCTCGACGTTCATCTCCGCGGACTCCTCGATCTGGCCGAGGATCTCGTCGATGTCGTCGAGCCCGAGCATCTTCCGGGTGTCGGCGTCGAACTCCTTGCCGTCGAGCCCCTCCATCTGCTGGACGTCGGAGCCGGAGAGGGCCTTGCCGTAGCGGCCGACGAGGCTGGTGAGCTCCTGCGGGAGGACGAACGTGGTGGACTCGCCTTTCCCGATCTCTTCGAGCGTCTCCATGCCGCGCTCGATGATGGCGCGCTCGCCCATCGACTCGGCCGAGCGGGCGCGGAGGACGGTCGAGATGGCGTCCCCCTGCGCCTCCAGGATCTGGCTCTGCTTCTCCCCCTGCGCGCGGATGATGTTCGACTGCTTGTCACCCTCCGCCTGCTCGACGGCGGAGCGGCGTTCCCCCTGCGCTTCGAGGATCATCGCGCGCCGGCGGCGCTCGGCGGAGGTCTGCTGCTCCATCGCCTGCTGGACGTCCTTCGAGGGGTTGACCTCGCGGACCTCGACGCTCTCGACGCGGATCCCCCACTCGTCGGTGGGCTCGTCGAGTTCCTTGCGGATCTTCGCGTTGATCTCCTGGCGCTTGTTCAGCGTGTCGTCGAGCTCCATGTCGCCGAGGACGGCCCGCAGGGTGGTCTGCGCGAGGTTCGAGACGGCCTTCTTGTAGTCGTCGACCTCGAGGAACGCCTTCTTGGCGTCCATCACCTTGATGTAGACGACCGCGTCGGCGGTCACGGGGGAGTTGTCCCGCGTGATCGCTTCCTGCCGCGGCACGTCCAGCGTCTGGGTGCGCATGTCGAACGGGTACGTCCGCGAGACGAACGGCGGGATGAGGTTGATACCGGGTTCGAGCAGCTTGCGGTACTCGCCGAAGACGGTGAGCGTCTTCTTCTCGTACGCGTCGACGATCTCGAACGACTGCCAGAGCGTGACGACGACGAGCAGCAGCGCCAGCAGACCGACGCCGACGAGCCCGAGACCGAGTCCGGCTTGGAGGGTGATCGGATCCATACCGCCACTTAGACCATCGAACGGTTAATAGTTCGCCCGCCGGCACCCCGATCGCAACGCCGTCCCCCGGTCCGCTCCCGGCGCCCCCGTCGATCCCCTCACTCGTCCGCCTCGAACTCCGCGGCGACATTTCGCAGGGCCGCGCGGAGCTGCCGCTCGTTGAACCGGCGGATCACGGGCGCGCCGACCCTCGTGAGCGCGTTCTCCGGCAGGCCGTACGTCGCGGCGTACGTCAGCTCCGTCCCGCCCTCGACGGGGACGAGCCGGAGGTCGATGGTGCCGGTGAGGCGCCCGCGGAGTTCGAAGCGATGACGCTCGGGCGGATCGTGGACGGTCTGGACGATCTCGCCGTCGATCCCGAGGCCCGCCATCCGATAGGTGTACGCCAGCCGCTTCCCGCCGTTCTCCAGCGGCTCGACGTCCCGCACGTCCGCGAGCCCGGGCGTGATCGCCGCGTGGTTCTCGGGGTCGTCGAGGAACGCGAACACCGCCCCCGGGTCGGCCGCGACGGTGACCGCGTCGCTCGCGGCGAACGGGTCGTCGCTCGCCACGGACGGGCCGCCGCCCGCGTCGCCCCCGTCGGTCATGCGCCGTCGCGATCGGCCGCCGACGCTCGGGTCATCCGTCCGACCGGGGGTCGACGTACGCCTCGACCAGCTTCCGCTCGGCCGCGCGGAGGTGCTGGTGGAACGTCTGTCGGGTGATCCCCATCCGATCGGCGATCTCGGAGCCGTCGACCGGGCGCGGCCACTCGAAGTAGCCGTTCAGCTCGGCGGTCTTCAGCGCGTCGCGCTGCCGGTCGGTGAGCCGCTCGTCGACCGCGGCGGCGAACTCGGCGACGGTGCGGTCGCGGCTCTCGCGCTCGACGCGCGACCGGAGCTCGACGCCCTCGTACTCGTCGCGGAACACGTCGAGGATCGACCGCACGTCGTGCTCTGGCGGCGCCTCGATCGTGAGGGTCGCCTCGTCGCCCGTGGCCGTCGCCTCGGTGACGACGCCACCGTGAGCGGCCAGCTGGGTGAGCGGCGGCGAGTCGGTGACGGTGACGGCGAAGCTGACGCCGTCGTTCGTCTCCGAGACGGTCCGCATCGACTCGACGAGCGGGAGCGACGCGAGCTCGTCGAGGTCCAGGCCTTCGCCGTCGGCGCGGAAGTACAGCTCGCACTCGTCGTCTTCGAGCCGCGTCGTCCCGAGGTGTACTACCTCCCCGCCGACCGCGTCCGCGATCCGCGCGAGCGCCGCGGTCTCGTCGCGGATCCCGACCACGAGCTCCACCACCCGGTCGGTGGTGAGGATCTCCGTCGTCTCGATGGAGTGGAGGCCGTTCGCGATCATCTTCCCGACCGACTCACACACCCGCCGCTCCCGGCGGGCCAGGACGTCCGCCCCGTTGCCGTAGATCCCCAGCAGGCCGTACTGCCGGTCGCCGTACGTGAGCGGCACGACGAGGAGCCGGCGGCCGCCAGCGGACTTGGGTTCGAGCGGCCCGTCGGCGGCGTCGTCTATCGACCCGCTGTGGAGCTCCTCGGTCTCGATCGCCTCCTGTACCTCCGCCGGCGTCTCGGCGACGTCGTACGACGCGCCCGGCTCGACCGACACGCCGCTCGCCGCGCGGATCTCGAGCCGGCCGGTCGCCGACGAGACCTCGCCGATCCAGCCGCCGGCGTACCCCGGCTCGCCGGCGATGACCTCGCAGACGCGCTCGGAGATGACCCCCGAGTCGCGGTTCTCGACGAGGATGCGGCTGATGTCGCTGAGGAGGCCGTTCACCCGGCCGAGAACCCTGTCGAGCGAGCGCCGCTCGGTCGCCAGCTTCTCGGCGCGCTCCTCGGCGAGCCGCTCCGCCTCCTTCCGGTCGCTGATGTCGTTCTGGAAGCCGACGTAGTGGGCGAGGTCGCCGTCCTCGTCGTAGACGGGCGCGACGGTCAGCTCGTTCCAGAACGGGGTGCCGTCGCGTCGGTAGTTCCGGATCTCGACGGTCACCTCCTCCTCGTTGCCGATCGCCTCCGCGATCTCGTCGACGGTCTCCGGGTCCGTCCCCGGCCCCTGAAGGAACCGCGGGTTGCGACCGAGCGCCTCCTCGACCGGGTAGCCGGTGTGTTCCTCCCAGGCGTCGTTGACGTACACGAGCGGGTAGTCCGGGAGGTCCGGGTCGCTGATGCTGATCCCGATCGGCGCGTCCTCGACGGCCCGCGTCACCTCCGACGCGGTCGGTTCGTGGTCCGACACGTCCTGGCGGGTCTCCGAGGCGGAGACGCCGGAACAGACGGTCGACACGTCGGAGACGAGCCGGTCGATCGACGCCGACCCGTTCTTCTGGAGGAACCTGTCGACCCCGTTCTCGAAGGCGGCCTCCGGCACGCCCTCCTCGTCGGTCGCCGTGAACATCACGACGGGTACGCCGGCGTCGGACTCCTCGATCGCGGTCGCGAGGGCCACGCCGTCGTCGCCGGCCAGCGCGTACTCGCTGACGACGCAGTCGTACTCGCCCGTCGTCGCCTTCGCGACCGCGGACGCCGCGGTGTCCGTGCGCGTCACGTCGAACCCCGCGGCGCCGAGCGCAGTCTCGATTCGATCGCTCCCCTCCTCCGGGTGGACGAGGAGCGCCCGAGCATTCGCCATGAGCAGCAGTTCGCACCCGTACGGGTTAATGCTTACCTGTCTTCCGAGGACCTGAATCGCCGCCGGCTGCGCGGTCGGTGTCCCGAATAGATCGTACATTGGCGGTTTTGCGTCCGAAATAAATCTATTCGATCGCTTACTTGCGAGTATCCCTTACATACGATCTAACGACTGCCTGTCACCGTCGGTCCGCGACTGTCCAGTTAGGCCGTGGGTACTTTGTGGTCGCTGGGCGTGAGATCGACGTATGGTGTCGACCACCGCCGCAGAGTCCCGCGAACGAACTTACGGAGCATGAGCGTGCGCGTCCCCGTCAGAGAACCGCCAACGTCGGTCCCCGGAGACCGGATCGGGCTCCCCCGGGCCGTGCTCGACGACCTCGGGGTCGGCCGCGGCGACACGGTGACCGTCGCGGGCGCGCACCGCGTCGCCGCCCCGGTCGTCGCGGTCGACGACGGGACGCGGGCGGTGTTCCTCCCCGAGCGGCTCCGCCGGACGGGCGGGGTCGAGCCGGGCGACACCGCGACGGTGGCGGTCTCGGACCTCCCGGTCGCGTCGTCGGTCACGCTGCGGCTCCGCCAGTCGGTCGACGTGGAGCGGAGCGAGGACGCCATCCGCCGGCGGCTCGCCCGGCGCGTGGTCGCCGTCGGCGACGAGGTCGAGGTCACGCGCCTCGGCGGCGCCCTCACCCTCCGGTTCGACGTGCGGGACGTGGCGCCCGCCTCGCCGGCGGTCGTCGACGACGCGACCGAGATAACCGTCGCGGACGACGATGCGGACGCCGCGGTCGTCTCCGAACGCCCCGGGGAGACCGGCCCCGGCGACGGGTTCGTCGCGACGGCGACGTTCGAGCGTCTCCGCGACGCCGTCGCGACCCGGTTCGACGCGGCCGAGGCGTTCGCGTCCGCCGGGCATCCGACCCTCGGACTGCTCCTCCACGGACCGCGCGGGTCGGGCAAGACGACGCTCGTCGAGGCCGTCGCGGCCGCGACCGACGCGTCGCTCGTCCGCACCTCCGCGGCCCGGCTCCGGGGCGAGCGCGCGAGCGACCAGTCGGACGGGCTCGACCGCGTCGTCGACGCCGTCTCCGCGGGGGAGCCGACCGTGGTCCTCCTCGACGATCTGGAGGCGCTCGGGGCCGACGACGGCGGGGGCTCCGCGCTCGCCGACCGCCTCCGGTCGACCGTCGACGAGCTCCGCGACGGGGACCGGACGGCCGTGATCGGCGCGACGACGGACCCGAGCGCCGTGCCGTCGGCGCTGCGCCGCGGCGGGCGGTTCGACCGCGAGATCGGGGTCGAGCCCCTGACGACCGCCGACCGGCGCGACGCGCTCGAAGCGCTCTGCGAGGGCGCGCCCCTCGCGATGGACGTCGACTTCGAGGGCGTCGCCGCGCGGCTCAACGGCTACGTGTTCGCCGACCTGGCCGTCCTCGTGGACGCGGCCTTGGAGCGGGCGGTCCGCCGCGACGGTCGGACCGCGATCCGGCTGGCCGACTTCGAGGCCGCGCTCGACGACGTCGAGCCCACCGGGCTCCGCGAGGTCACCGTCGAGTTTCCCGCGGTCGGCTGGAACGAGGTCGGCGGCCTCGACGACGCCAAACGCGAGCTGGTGCGCGCGGTGTACTGGCCCCTGGAGTACGCCGACCGCTTCGCGGAGATGGGGATCGACCCGCCCTCAGGCGTGCTGCTGTACGGGCCGCCCGGCACCGGGAAGACGCTGCTCGCCCGGGCCGCGGCGAGCCTCAGCGACGCGAACTTCATCCCGGTGAACGGGCCCGAGCTGCTCGACAAGTACGTCGGCGCGAGCGAGCAGGCGGTCCGCGACCTCTTCGCCACGGCGCGCGAGAACGCGCCGGCGGTGATCTTCTTCGACGAGGTCGACGCCATCTCGCCGAAGCGCCGCGGCGACGACACCGGCGCCGGCGAGCGCGTGGTGTCGCAGCTGCTGACCGAGCTCGACGGGCTGGAGCCGCTCACCGACGTGGTGGTGATCGCGGCGACGAACCGCCCGGATAACATCGACGAGGCGCTGTTGCGCCCCGGTCGCATCGAGAAGGCGGTCGAGACGCCGCTCCCGGACCGCGAGGCGCGCCGCGAGATCCTCCGGATACACGCGCGAGAGATGCCGGTGGCGTCGGGCGTCGACCTCGACTCCCTCGCCGACCGCACGGCCGGGTACAGCGGCGGCGACCTCGCCGCCTTGGTCCGCGAGGCCGGGCTGCTCGCCATCGAGGACGCCATCGTCGACGACGGGCCGCCGGCCGACCCGACCGTCGGGCGCGACCACTTCGAGCGCGCGCTCCGCGAGACGTCGCCGTCGACGAGCGACGGGCGCGCGGACGCCGAGCGAGTGGGACGCGACTCGCCGGCGGAGTGAGGGGTCGGCGGGCACTGCCTTCGCCGGCCCCCGGACCTCGTCTTACTCCGGCTCCTCGTGGAGGTTCAGGACGAAGTAGACGACCCCGACCATGGCGAGCAGTTCCAGGGCGACCATCGTCCAGAACCGAACGTTCAGTCCGCCGCTCGGCTCCTGTAGCGTCGGGATCAGGAAGATTCCGACGAGCGCGATCACGGCGCACGCGGCCAGCCCGACCACGGATCGGGTATTCGTCACTGGCGGCTGTTCGGTGGGAGTGTCAGTCATGTCGAAAAATGAACGCTGGAAACGGTTGAACCGTGCTGTTCGGTCGCGTCGGAGCGACCTGCCGATCAGTCCGCGGCCTGCGCGTCGGCACCGGCCGACGGCTCGGGAGCCTCGGTGTCGCCGAGGATGGCGCGGCTGCGGAGCAGGACGAAGCCGAAGCCGACCTTCGCCGTCACGTCGAGCACCATGAACGCCAGGGTCTCGACGCCGAGACCGACGACGCCGGCGCCCTCGGTCCCGACGATCCACAGGATCGGGTATGCCGTCCAGAGGACGGCGACGAGGGCGGTCAGCGTGTTGAACGTCGACTGCACCTCTTCGGAGCGCTGCTTCGCCGCGCTACGCAGGCTCGTCAGGAGGTAGTACAGCACGAACAGGAACGCGATCGTGCTGAACAGCCACCAAGTGTAACGCGCGAGCGGCGTGTGCGAGAGCGCGCCGATGAGGCCGGTGACGATCATCAGCGCGTCGACGCCGATGAGCGTCCCGATGGTCACGCGGTCGACCTTCGCGAGCAGCGCGAGGTCGAGCAGCAGCAGCGGCGTCGTGAACAGCCAGTCCGCGTACCGGGCGTAGTAGATCTCGAGCGGCTCCGCCATCCCGGCGACCTCGACCGTCGTCAGCCCGATGCCGAAGAACATCGACAGGTACGCCGCCGATGCGATCCCCGGCACGAGGATCGTGATCGCGTAGTACTCACGGGCCTCCTTGTCCGTCACGCCCCAACCGCGGGCGATGAAGTAGAAGGTCCCGATGAGCATTAGTAGTGTGCCGATTCCCAACCAGAGTGTCTCGGGGCGACCGTCCCCGAGCAGGTCGTATCCCGCCTGTAGCGCTATCGGGTCCATACCCACATCTTGATACAGTATATACTCTATTGAGACCGATGCCAACCCAGTTAGGTATCGCGGGCCGCGGGCGGTGCGTCGCGGGAGCGGATCTGCCCCCGCCATCGTCCCCGAACCCTGACCGCATGGAGACGTTGTCGGCCCGAAAGTAATGACCCTGGGGCCCCACTGGTGTCGTATGGCAGACGAAGAGACCGAGGCGGAAGCGGAATCGACCACGGAAACCACCGCGGAGCGCGAGGCGGAGGCGACCGACGACGTCACCATCGACGTCGAGGCGATCGACGAGTACGAGCAGCGCATCGACGAGCTGTCCACCGCGGTCGAGGAGCGCGACGAGACCATCGAGGAGCTCCGGTCGGTCGTCGAAGAGCAGTCGGAGCAGATCGACAAGCTGGAGAACCAGTTCCTCGACCTGTCCGCGCGCGTGGCCGACGGCCGGAACCTCGGCGTCTGCCCCGAGTGTAACGGACCGACCGAGAAGAAGGAGCGGCTGTTCCGCGCGGACACGATCGAGTGCACGCGCTGCGGCGAAGTGATCCACACGTACTGAAGCGCCGTTTCGGATCTCCGTCCCGCGCTGCGCCGCGTGACGGTATATAAAAGACCCAATAATGGCGACGAGGCCCTAACCCCGTAACGCCCCTACATACGCCCATGTCGACGTCGACGGCGAGTCCGGTGCGGCGACTCATCGGTGAACCGGAACGGACGGCTATCGGTGCCTCTCGCGCGGCGTTGCTCCTGCTCGCGGTCGGGTTCGGAGCCCTGTCCGCGGTCGGCACCGACGTGTCGCTCCGGACGCAGATGATCGCGTACCTCGTCGGGATGGTCGCGCTGAACCTCCCGCACGGCGGGTACGAACACTTCTCGAACCTCCGACGGCGGGGGCTCCCGTTCGGCGCCCGGTACGTGGCGCTGTACCTCGGGTTCGTCGCCTCCTTCGTGGCGCTGTTCGTGTTCGCGCCCCTGCCCGCGCTCGCGCTCGCGTTCGGGACGGCCGTCGCGAAGGGCGGGCACGGCGACCTCCGCGTGATGGACGCGCTGGTCGGGACCGAGCACCTCCCGACCAAGCCGCAGCGGGCGCTCGCCGCCCTGATCCGCGGCGGCGCCGTGATGATCGTTCCCGCCGTCTTCTGGACTGAGACGTTCTACGGGTTCACCGGCATCATGCTGGGCGTCTTCGACGGCCAGTTGGCCGGACCGGCCGCCTCGAACCCGGAGACGGTCACCACGGCGCTGGGCGCGGTCTTCGGGCTCGGCGTGGTCACCCACCTCGGCGGCGGGCTGGTGACCAGCCTGCGCGCGACCGGCGGCGTGAGCCGCTCGTGGCTCCTCGACGCCGCGGAGACGCTGCTGCTCGTCGCGTACTTCGCCCTGGTGCCCGTGGTCGTCGCCATCGGGCTCTACTTCCCGCTGTGGTACTCGATGCGGCAGTCGGCGCGGAGCATGGTCGTCGAACGCGAGCAGCCGGACCGGACGGAGGGCGTCTCGCTCGTCGTCGCGTGGGGGGTCCTCGTCGTCGGCGCGCTGGTCACGGCGAGCGTCGCCACAGCCCTGTGGACCGTCGCCCCGAACCCGCTGGCCGGCGGCTCGCTCCTCTCCGGTGCCGTCGCCTTCTACACCATCTTCGTCTGCGTCATCGCGATGCCGCACGTCGTGGTCGGCGAGTGGCTCGACTTCGGGCGCGGCATCTGGTACGTGCCCTGAGCCCGGGCGCCGGTCCCTGTGCGCGGGCCGACCGTGCCCACGGTCGACGAGATAACAAGCCCTAAAACCCGGCTCGTCGACCGATACGGTATGCCTCTGCGGTTCGCTCGGCGGCTGGGGCTCGCGGACGCGGTCACCGTGGCCAACGCCGCCGTCGGCTTCCTCGCCGTCGTCGCCGCGACGGTCGACGTCGCGCTCGCGGCCCGGCTCGTGCTCCTCGCGGCGGTCGCCGACGGGCTCGACGGGGTCGTCGCCCGTCACCGCGGGTCGACGCCCGCCGGCCCGTACCTCGACTCGCTGGCCGACGTCGCCTCCTTCGGCGTGGCGCCCGCCGCCCTCGTGGCCGCGGTCGTTCGCGACGGGCGGTCGTTCGCCGCGGACCCCGCCCTCGTCGCGGCCGGCGTCGGCGCGGGCGCGCTGTTCGTCGCAGCCGCGGTCGCCCGGCTCGGGCTCTACACGGTCGACGAGGACGGCGCCCGCGAGACGGTCGGCGTCCCGACGACGCTGGCGGCGACCGTGCTCGCGGCCGCCGTCATCGCCGGCTACACCGCCCCGCTCCTCCTCGTCGCGGCGACGGCGGCGTTCGCGCTGCTGATGGGGTCGACGGTGACGTACCCCGACCTCCACGCGCAGGACGCGCTCGTGATGGGCGTGGTCCAGGCCGCCGTGATCCTCACCCCCGCCGGTCACATGGCGACGGACGCGCTCCCGACGTGGATCGGCGAGGGGTTCGCGTTCGCGCTGCTGTTCCTCTCGGCCGGCTACCTCCTGCTCGGCCCGCGCTTCTACTGGGGCGACGGGATCCGCGCGCCGCCGGGGCTCCGGCGGTGAGTCCGGTAGGTCAGTGATCCGGTAGGCCGGTGAGTCCGGTACGGTCGGGCGTCGGACTCGCGTGCGAACGGACGGCGACGCGATAGAGCGGTAGCTCGGGCGCTCGCGGACGGTCGAAAATCGCAGTGAGGAGCGGTCGCCGGGGCCGCCGGGTCGGCCTTACAGGAGGTCGTCGAAGTCCTTGTACCGGGTGATGTCGACGCCGTCGTCGGTGACGACCGCGACGTTGATCCCGTTGCCGGAGGCGAGGTCGCGCTCGACGGCGGACTGGATCGCCTTCGCGGCGATGGTCTCCGCCTCGTCGATCGTGACCTCGTCGTCGTACTCCTGCTCTAAGACACCGAGCGCGTACTGCGACCCGGAGCCGGTGACGGTGTACTCCTCCTCGGTCGTGCCGCCGAGGGCGTCGATGGAGTAGATGTGCGCGCCCTCGTCGTCGACGCCGCCCAGGATCGGCTGGACGACGAAGAACGCCCCGGAGCGGAGGAGGTTACCGGTCAGCGTCGACAGCGCCTCCATCGACATGTCCTTGCCGCGACGGGCCTCGTAGAGGCTCGTCTCGGCGCGGAGCGTCGAGATGAGGTTCTGCGCCGCCGAGACGGAGCCCGCGATGGTCAGGGCGCCGCGCGGGTGGATCTCTTCGACCTTCTGGACGTCCTTCGAGGAGACCATGCCGCCGAGGGAGGCGCGCATGTCGGTCGCCATCACGACGCCGTCGTCCGCCTTGATGCCGACGGTCGTGGTCCCGGTCTTCATCTCGCCTTCGCCCTCCGCCTTCGCGGCGCGGCGGTCGCTGTGTTCGAACTCGCCGAGCTCCGGTCCGAAGACGGGCTGGTCACGGCCCAGGTCGGCGGCCGGCCCGTCGGAGAGGTCGCCAGTCGGTGGTCGCATTACACGCTCGTTGGCCCGGCGCGCTGATAAAGGCAACCCTTCGGGGGCCGCCGACCGGTTCCGACGGGCCTATCCGTCGCCGCGTCGGGACCGCCCGACGGCGGCCTAACGAGCGTCTCGGCGACAACGGCGACGCGGCGAGGGCCCGCGGGGCGCGACGGCGCCGTCGCTCGGCGTCGGGTCGACGTCGCAAAACGGGGGCTACGGCCGGCCGATCACTCCTCGGCGGCGGTCTCGCACGCCTCGGTTGTGGTCTCGACGAGCCGGCCGACGGGGACGTTGACGCCGAGGTGTCGGCGCGCGAAGACGGCCACCGGAAACAGCGAGATTCCGACGGCGACGGTCGCTTGGTGCAGCCCGAAGAGGGCCGCGGTTCGGATGCGGTCGAACATTGGACTTCTGCCCCAGCCCAACCGGGGGATGTATAAATATCTTCCGTGGCCGGCGCCGAGACGATCCGGACGCAGTCTCGCGTTTTTCGGTCGTAAATTAACGATTCTGAAATTTCTCCCGTTTCGCGCGGATCGTCGCGTATCCCAAGCCGGTCCGACCGAAGTTATTCTCGTAACTTATGCGAATCCACGCCGGCTCGTGCGCCTCGAATCGGCGCCCTTCGCGCGGGTCCGTCGCCGCCTCGCCGATCGCGTCGCCCCACCAGCCACGCCGCCCCGCGCCGGACCGAACGGAATTTAACGCCGTGCGCGCTTACCCGGTCGCGTGCAGAACGTCACGGACCGGATCCGGAACCCCTTCGGGATGCGCCCCGACTGCCCCTCGTTCGTCCCCGGCTACGGCGACGCCAACGCCGACTTCCACGTCGTCGGCGACCGCCCCGGCGTCCACGGCGGGACCGCCGCCGCGGTCCCGTTCACCGGCGAGCCGTGGTCGCCCGCGTTCCTGTCGACGCTCCAGTCGGCCGGACTGATCGCCGGGCTCGCCGAGGGCGTCGCCCCCGACGGCGTCGCGACAGACGGCGACCCCACCGCGGTCGACCCCGTCTCGACCGACCGGACGTTCCTCTCGTACCTCCACATGTGCGAGAGCGACGGGCCGCCGGACGACGACGCCTACGACGACATGGAGCGGTTCTTCGACGCGGAGCTCCGCGCCATCGCGGCCCACGTGCTGCTCCCGGTCGGCGCGCGCGCGACCGAACACGTCCTTGAGACCTACACCGCCCGGGCCTGGAAGACCGAGGTCGACATGGACGCGCTCCACGGCGAGGAGCTGCTCGGCGCCGGGTGGCTCGTCGTCCCGGTCAAGGACCCGTCGGACTGGACGGACGGCGACGCCGACCGGCTCGTCGACGCGCTCGGGGAGCTCCGGTCGACCGACTTCCGCCGCGAGAGCGACCTCGGACGGTTCATCGCCGGCAGCGACCCGTACCTCGTCCGCTGACGGAACGAGTGCCCGCCGGGCGTGCGCCCCCGTCGGTCACCGCCGCATGGACGTGAACTTTCTCCGGCAAAGCGCGTCCCCGTCGGTTCGATTCGGCAGTAATCGCCTCCGTCCGCGGACGATCGTTTTCTACCCGCGCTCGGGAGTGTCATATTTGTCGCTACTGTCTGGATTTTATACTTGTCCCGTAGATCTGTCTCTAGACGCCCGATCGATCGGGCGTCGGCCGCAGGACTGGTACTCCCCGCGGCGACTTGGTCAGTTCCGGCCCTCACCGGCCGGTTTTTCGTCGGCGCACAGCGACTCGACGTACTTCCCGACGTGGTCGTCCAGCCGCCGCTTGAAGCCCGCTTGCCGCGCGAGCCGGTCGAGCTCGCGGGAGACGTACGTCCCGTACTGGACCGCCTTCTTGTCCGCGGCGTGGACCGACGCCGGGACGCGCTCGGCCGCGACCCGACGCAGCGCGACCTTCCGCTCCTCGCCGTCGACGAGCAGATCGTCGGGGAGCGCCAGCGCGGCGGCGACCACCCGGTCGTCGAGCAGCGGCGTCGCGGGCTCGACGCCGGCGGCCCGGAGCGCGAGAACGTCCCGCTCCAGCTGTGCGGGGAGCGTGCGGACGGTCTCGGTCCGCGCCCCGCGGACGGTGTCGGCCTCGACGCGGGGGTCCTCGGCGGGGTCGACGACCTTGCTGTAGCCGCCGAACAGCTCGTCGGCGCCCTGCCCGACCGCGAGCCGGTCGACCCCGTCCGCGGCGGCCGCCTCGGCGGTCAGGAACAGCGGGACCGCGATGGCGACGTCCATCGGGTTCCGGCGGCCGGTCGCGGCCGCGACCGCGCGGACGGCGCGCGTGAGGTCGTCGTGCGTGACCTCGACCACTCGCAGGTCGCGGCCCATGGCCGCCGCGGCGTCGCGCGCGGCGGCGACGTCGTGGCTCCCCTCGAAGCCGGCCACGTAGCAGGAGGCCTCGGGCACGGCGGCCGCGACGAGCCCGGAGTCGACGCCGCCGGAGAAGGCGACCGCGAGGTCGCCGCCGCTCTCGGCGCCGTCCGCGGATCGAGCGGCATCGAGGTCGTCGAGCGCCGCGCTCACCGCGTCGTCGACCGCCGCCAGCGCGGCGTCGCGGTCCGCGGTCGGACTCGCGTCGGGCAGCCGCCAGACGCGCTCCGTCCCGGCCGCCGAGGCGACGCTCCCGGCCGGAACCGGCTCGGGGTCGTCGAGGTCGGCCCGGTCGAACGCCCACGCGCCGGGCTCCGTCGGCCGGCGGTCGGACTCAGGATCGAGCGCCGCGGCCTCGGCGAACAGCGGCTGCCGACCGAGGGCGTCGCGGACCAGAACCGGCCCCTCGCGGTCCGGCGGGTCGGCCAGCAGGCCGGCGAAGCCGCGCCCGCCCGGGAGGGGGTCGGCGTCGCGGAGCGCGGCCCGGACGCGGTCCGGGTCGGTGCCGCGGAGGTCGGAGGCGGGTGAGCCCGGCATCGCGGTCACCGGAGGGCGTCGAGCGCGCGGAGCGCGCGGCGCTTCGCGCCCCCGCCGAACTGGCGGAGCGAGACGCGCCACGGGGTGCGCTTCCCGACGACGCTGGTCCGGCCGTCGGCGATGCCGTCGAGGATCGCCGCGGCGGAGCGCTCGTCGGCGCCGACCTCGGTCACCGCCTGCCCCACCATCTCGGAGATGTGCGCGTCGCTCCCGGCGGTCATCGGCAGGCCGTGGCGGACGGCGAACTTCTCGGCCTGGCGGTTCGAGCGCCCGGTGAACAGCCGGGAGTTGTACACTTCGAGGGCGTCGGCGCTCGCCAGCTGCTCGTCGCTGATGTGCGCGGCGACGCCGTGGCGGGACTTCTGGAAGGGGTGGGGGACGACCGCGATCCCGCCCTGGTCGCGGATCCGGTCGAGCGTCTCGTCGAAGGGGAGGCCGCTCTCGACGCGCTCCTCGATGCCGAACGCGAGGACGTGGCCGACCGCCGAGGTCACCTCCATGCCGACGATGCCGACGAGCCCGTAGTCGGGGGCCTTCTTGGCCGCCTCGATGCTGGCGTCGATCTCGTCGTGGTCGGTGACGGCGAGCGCGTCGAGCCCGACCGCGGCCGCCTGCTCCAAGAGGAGGTCGACCGGGTCGCGCCCGTCGTACGACAGCGCGGAGTGCGCGTGGAGCTCGACCGATAGCACACCCGATAGTTCGAGCGTGGTCATAAAAAGCGCCCCGGTCCGGGCCCGGTTCCCGCGGATTCGCGGCGGCTGAACCCCGTTCTAACGATCTGCTATATAAAAAAACACAACCGCGGTGGCGCGTGCCTGCGAGCGGCCGCCCCCGGCGGCCGCGAGGAGCACGCGCGAGGGAGTCGGCCGACCGAAGGGAGGCCGACGAGGCTGGGGAGGTGTGAGGCTGCGGTTGCGGTGCTGTAGGTGGACTCGAAGGGGCAGTCACCGGCGACGAAGTCGCCGGTTGCCCGTGGCGCTACGCGCCACGCTGCCGCGAGGGCGAAGACGCGCGACGTAAGGACCGCAGGCGCGAACGGAGTGAGCGCCGAGGACCACAGCGAGCGCATCGAGTCCTCGCGGCTGGGGCTTCGGAGATGTTCGTCGGCGCTCCGCAGTCGACTAGCTATAGGCGAGCGGCTGAGAGATCAAAAGGGTTCGCCGCAGATTCGGAAGCAGCGATGTACGGGCGACTTGCCGGTGCGATGGCCTCGAAAAAATACGTCCTCGCTACCGATTAGAACGCGCTCTCGCCCACCGTCTTCCGGTAGGTCGCCCGGCCGCTGTGAGTCGCGTCGTCCCACGACTCCACGTCGACGATCACGCGGGTGTTCACCGCGTCCGGCGGCGCGCCCTCGATACGGAGCGTCGAGTCGCCGATGCGGGCGACGTGGTCGCCGTCCTCGCCGGGGCCGCCCCCCTCGCCGGTCACCATCACTTCGAGAACGTCGCCGGCCGCGTAGTCCGGCGTCGGGCCGCGGGCCGACCAGCCCGCGAGGAACTTGTCGAAGACGCTCATGCGCGGGACACCTCCTCGGAGACGCGGTCGGGGATGTACTCCCGCCCGAAGCCGGTGATCGCGGCGAGGACGAATATCGCCACGAGGAACCAGCCGTGGAAGACGTACGGGACGACCTCGATGGGGTTGACGACCATCTCGGGGCCGTACTCGGCGCCGAGGCCGTCGGGGCCGACCATCACCTGGTAACCCACTAGCACGCCGCCCGCCCACGGGAAGATGTAGCCGAGCGCGGAGGTGTTGGCGTCGAGGATGTTCGCGCGGCGGTAGCCGTTGATGTTGAACTTCTCGCCGATCCGCGCGATATACGGGGCGATCGCGATCTCGGCCGCGGTGTTGATCGTGATCATCCCGTTGATGGTCGCGGTGCCGAGGACCATCGTCAGCTCCGCGCGGCGGACCGTCGTCGCGACGGAATTCAACAATAACTCCAGGATCGCCTCGAAGCCGCCGCCGCGGATCATGATCTGCGCCATCGACACGATCAAAAGCGTCAACACGATGAGCGGGAAGAAGCCAGTCGCGCCCGTGTAGAGGCTTCCGCTAACGCCCGTGGTCTCGCCGACCGCGACGAACGGGAGCGAGGTGAACGTCCCGGCCTCGCTCACGGTGAACACGAGGATGTCGCTCACCGACGAGAGCCCGAACACGAGGTTGGACGCGACGGCGACGACGATCCCCCACGAGATCGCCTCGACGATGTGGCGGCCCGCGACCGCCGTGACGATCACGACGCCCATCGAGCCCAGGTGGACCAACCCCGCCGCGGCCGCGTCGAGTTCGGCCGCGCCCTCGAGGGTCGCGCCCGGCAGCACCGAACCCATGATCAGGTAGGCGACGAACGCCGGCACCGCAGCGAGGATCGCGTACTTGAACCGCGAGGCGACGACACCGCCGATGTCGGCGTCCTGCGTCACCGCGCTCACGATCGTCGTGTCGCTGACGGGCGCGAGGTTGTCGCCGAAGACGGCGCCCGAGAGGATGGCGGCGAACAGCAGCACCGGGTTCGCGCCGAGGAGCACGCCGGCCGGGAAGAACAGGGTCACGAACGCGATGGTCGCGCCGTACCCCGTCCCGATCCCGGTCGCGAGCAGCCCGCAGAGGACGAACGCGGCCGCCGGGAACGTCGCTCCGCTGACGTTCAACGCCTCGGCGGCGAAGATGAGTCCGTTGACGAATCCGCCGGCTTGGAGCGTGTCGGCGAACATCCCGGCCCACAGCCACGCGACGATCGCCGTGGCGGCGACGCGCTGGGTCATCCCCTCGAATATGGTGTCCGCGTACGTCTTCCAGCTCCCGCGAACGAAGAACATCCCGAGGATCGTCCCGATCAGCGCACCGATCACCAGTCCATCCGAGCCGCCGACTCTGAGAACACCGCTCTGGAAGATGGCCCAGAGGATGAAGAAGGCGAGCGGGATCGTGCTCGCCCACTTGCCTCCGCGGAACTCGATCCGCGGGCCGTCGCCGTCCTGGTCGCCGACGCCGAACTCGCTACCGTCGGGCGGGTCCCCGCCGTCGGTCGCCGGCGGAGCCCCGTCGCTGGTCTCGGTCATCTGTCGGTCACATCGCCCCGAACACCGACGACTCACCTAAATCCTCCTTTCGGCGGAGAACTCGCGCGGAACAGAATCCCGAGCGGCGCGGACCGAGGGCGGCCGGGAGCGCGACCCCGCTCGCCGCTTCGCTCCGCGAGAACGCTCCGCCCCACAAGAACACGCTTAAGAACCCCGACGGCGACCCCTCACACGGGAACAGCACAGCTGCAGATCCGACTCGCCGGGGCCCTTTCGCCCGCGGCTTGGGAATGTAGCAGTGCCCCGACGCCTCCGGCGTCGCGGTCGGGCGGCCCGCTCGCGCGGGCCGTCCGGTCGGATCGCTCGGTCCGCGAGCGATCCGTAGCCGCGCCGCGCGGAGTCGCGGTCACGTTGCGGTTGTGCCGTTCCAACCAGACAGACAATGGCACGAATGCACACGCGCCGTCGCGGTTCGTCCGGTTCGGACAAGCCGGCGACGGACGAGACCCCGGAGTGGAGCGACGTCGACGCCGAGGACATCGAGTCCCGCGTCGTCGAACTGGCGGAGCAGGGCCACGACCCCAGCGTCATCGGCCTCAAGCTGCGCGACGAGGGCGTCAAGGGCGTCCCGATCCCGGACGTGAAGCTGGCGACCGGGAAGAAGGTCACCGAGATCCTCGAGGAGCACGACGCCGACGCCGACCTCCCGGAGGACCTCCGTAACCTCATGCGGCAGGCGATCCGCCTGCGCGAGCACATGGAGGAGAACGGGCAGGACCACCAGAACAAGCGCGCGCTCCAGAACACGGAGTCGAAGATCCGCCGCCTCGCGAACTACTACCGCGGCGACGAGCTCGACGAGGAGTTCACGTACACCTACGAGAACGCCGTCGAGCTCTTAGCGGAGTAACGCGGCGAGACGCGGCGACGACACCCCACGAGACCCACCCATGACCGAAGCGACGTCCGCCACGCCCGCCCCCGACGCGCTCGCCGGCGTCCTCGCAGACGCGCCGTTCGTCCGGCTCGTCGCGACCGACGACGGCGACGCGCTGGCAGCCGCGGGGCTGCTCGCGCGAGCGCTCCGAGCGACGGGCACGCCGTTCCAGGCGCGGGTGGCCGCCGACCCAGTCCCAGCCGACCCCGACGACGGCGTCGCGGTGACCGTCGGCGTCGACCGCGGGCCGCACGCGATCCCCGGCACGGGGCGCCCAGCCAGCACGGCGGCCTTCGCGGTCGCGCGCGCGCTCGGCAGCGACCCCGACCCCGTGGTCGCGCTCGCCGGCGTCGTCGCGGCCGGGTCGATCCCCGGCGCCGACGGCTCGGGCGACGCGCTCGACGCCGCGGAGCGGGCCGGCCGCGTCGAGCGGCGTCCCGGCGTCGCGCTCCCGGTCTCGGGCGGCGCGCCGGGCGACCAAGAGGCGGGCGCCGCACCCTCGCGGGCAGAGGCCCTCGCGGCCTCGACGCTCGCGGCGACGCGGTACTCCGGCGACCCCGAGGCGGCGCGCGACGCGCTCGCCCCGCTGGGGCTGCCGGCCGACCCCGACGCGGACGACCGCCGCCGGCTCGCGTCGCTGGTCGCGGTCGACGCCGTCGACGGCGACGACGCGAGCGAGCGCGCCGCCTCGGCGGTCGAGCGCGCGCTCCGCCCGTACGCGACGGACGGCCCGTTCGAAACGGTCGGCGGCTACGCCGACGTGCTCGACGCGCTCGCCCGGGAGGCGCCCGGGACGGGCGTCGCGCTCGCGCTCGCGAGCGACCCGGACGACTCGCTCCGAAAGAGCGCGCTCGACGCGTGGCGCCGCCACGGCCTGGCGGCCCACCGTGCGCTCGACGCCGCGACGGTCGGCCGGTACGACGGCTGCGTCGTCGCCCGCGTCGACGCCTCGGAGGCGGTCCTCCCGACGGTCGCCCGGCTCGTTCGGGACTTCCGGTCGCCGGAGCCCGTCGCGGTCGCGCTCGACGAGGGCGCGGGCCGCCTGGCCGTGGCCGCCACCGGCGGTGGCCACGCGTCGGGCGACGCGGCCGGCGAGCCGACCGACGTCGGCGACGCCTGCCGGACCGCCGCCGGCGAGGTCGGCGGCGACGGCTGGGGCACCCCCGAACGCGGCGGCGTCTCGGTCGCAACGGACGCGAACGACGCCGTCGACGCCGACGCCACGGCGGCGCTGGCCGCGCTCCGGGAGGCGATCTGAGATGGCGGGCGACGCCTCGCCGCGCGCCGACGCGGCACGGAGCGCGACGGTCCGGACCGAGCACGCCGACGCCGTGACGGTCGCGGCCGCGCTCGCCCCGGACGAGACCGACTCGATGCGCACGCGCGTCGACGGCGACGTCGTCGCCTGCGCGGTCGAGCGGCCGACAACCGGCGGGCTCCAGTCGACGCTGGACGACCACCTCGTGAACCTGCGGGTCGCCGACCGCGTGATCGACCGCGCACGCGACCACGCCGCCGCGACTCCCGACGCCGCGGACGCAGACGCCGCGCACGCCGACTCCCTCGACTCCGCAGACGAACCGCAGACGACCGACACCGACACACAACCCGACACATGAGCGAACGATCCGTATCCAAGAGCAGAGAACAGAAGCGCTGGTACACCGTGCTGGCGCCCGAACAGTTCGACCGGCAGGAGCTCGGCGAGACCCTCGCCGAGGAGCCCCAGCAGGTCGTCGGCCGCACGATCACGACGACGCTCGACGAGCTAACGGGCGACTCCAACGCGAACAACACGAAGCTGACCTTCAAGATCACCGACGTGGGCAGCGACTCGGCGTACACCGAGTTCATCAAGTACGAGCTGACGCGCGACTACCTGCGCTCGCTCGTCCGCCGGGGCGCCTCGAAGGTCGAGGCGTCGATCACGGTGCTGACGACGGACGACTACCGCATCCGCGTCCAGCCCGTCGCGCTGACGACGAAGAAGGCGGACCGCTCCCAGGAGAAGGCGATCCGCCGCGTGATGATCGACAAGGTCCACGCCGCCGCCGAGGAGCGCACCTTCGAGGCGTTCGTCGACGCCATCGTCGACGGGAACCTCTCGTCGGCCATCTACGGCGACGCCAAGGAGATCTACCCGCTCCGCCGCGTCGAGGTCCAGAAGCTGACCCTCGAAGCGCGCCCGAGCGAGGTCGCCGCCGAGGAGGAGGCGTCCGTGGACGTCGACGCCGACGAAGTGGCGGTCGACGCCGACGAGTAACCCTTCGGCCGACCGACGCCGACTTCTCCGTTTATCGCCCGCCCAGCGGCCGCGCCGCCCGTTCCGTCGGCGGTTCCCGACTCGTGCGCGCCCGCTTCTCGCCGCCCGGCGCACCGTGCGCGACCGTTCCGCCCCGCGTCGGAGCGGTCCTCACTCCGCGTCGGGGGCGGTCGCCATGCGAAGCCGAGCCGGCTCGAAGCCGACCGCCTCGTAGAATTCGCGGGCGTCGCGGTTCTCGGCGTCCACGTCGAGCGTGACGTGTTCGCAGCCGCGCTCGGCGGCCGCCGTCCGGACGCGGTCGAGCAGCCGGCGCCCGAGCCCCTCGCCGCGGCGCGGCGGCCGGACGTACAGCTCGGTCACGTGGAGGCGGTCGCCGGCGGCGAACACCGGCGCCGAGGACTCGACCTCGGCCGCGGCGTACCCGACGAGACGGCCGTCGGCGACCGCGCGGTCGGCGGCCGCCGCTTCCGCGTCGGTGTCCCCCGACTCGTCGTCCTCGGCGCCCGACTCGTCGTCCACGGCGACCCACGTACAGACGGCCTCGTCATCGAGCCGGTCCCGGCGGTGCCCGACGCCCGCCGCGACGAGGTCCACGTCGTCGGCGAGCGCGTTCCGGTCGGCGAGGGCCGCCATCTCCCGGGCGAAGGGGAGCCACAGCCCCGTCACGAGCGGGCGGACGTCGGACGCGCGGAGCCGCCGGACCGTCGCGGTCACGGCCCGGACACCTCGCGCGTCAGCTGTCGGCGGTGCGGCTCGAAGCCGACCTTCTCGTAGAACGCGGCCGCCCGCGCGTTGCTGGCGTCGACGTCGAGCCGGAGCTCGCCGCAGTCCTGCTCGCGCGCGTCTACCCCTGCTCGCTCCATCAACCGCTCCGCCAACCCGGTCCCGCGGTAGGACTCGTCCACGTAGATGTCGCCGACCACGAGCCGGTCCGGCCGGTCGAACACCTCTGGACACTCGTCGGCGCTCGTCGAGACGAACGCCACGAGGTCTCGGTCGGGATCGGGAACGCCGACCGGAGCGGGCTCCTCGGGGTCGAGCGCCTCGGGATCGAGCGCCCCGGAACCGACGTCGCCCGGAGCGACTTCCGGATCGACCGCGACCACCCACAGGCGACGGTCGGCGTTCTCGCGGAGCAGGCGGAGCCGGAACGCGGCCTCGGCGGCGATCAGCTCCTCGTCGGGGCGGTCGGCGAGCGCGTGCCCGTCCGCCGCGGCCGCGAGGTCGCGGTGGTAGGGGAGCCACAGCTCCGCCGCGTACCGCTCCGCGGCGGCCGCCGTGGCGGGCAGGCGTCGAATCTCCATACGGCGGCCACCGGAGCCGGCGGCATACGCTTTCGGGTCGCGTGCGATCCGTCCGCATCCGCCGATATTCGGGAGACGAAAGCTTGAAACGCCGCTCGCCCGACCTCTCGGACATGGAACTGCGGGTCATCGAGAAGACCGACACGGAACTCCACATCGAGATCGCGGGCGAGGACCACACGTTCATGAACGTCCTGAAGGGCGCCCTGCTGGAGTCGGACGACGTCGCGGCCGCGACCTACGACATGAACCCCGAGCAGTCCGGGGGGCAGACCGAGCCCGTCCTCACGGTCAAGGCCGAGGAGGGCGACCCGCTCGACGTGCTCGCGGACGCCGCCGGCTCGATCACCGAGCGCACCGACGCGCTGCGCGACGCGGTCCGCGCGGCCTGAACGCGGTCCGACAGCGTCTCCCGCCGACTCCTTTCCCCGCCCTCTGTCTCTCCGTTCTCCCACGCCACGAGGGGCATACCTAAGTGGTGACTCCAGAAACGGGGGTGTATGCCGCCGAGCGTACTCATGCTGGGGTGGGGGTTCCCGCCGAACATCACCGGCGGGCTCGACGTCCACGTGGGGGAACTGTTCACCGGGCTCCGCGACGACCTCGGGGTCGAGGTCACCCTGGTGTTGCCCGCGGAGTTCGCCCCCGACGACGAGCCGGGACTCGAACCCGTCGAGACCGGCGAGGGCGACGTCGCGGCGCGCGTCGGGGAGCTCTCCGACCGCTTCGCCGAGCTCGCGCCCGACCACGACGTGGTCCACACGCACGACTGGTTCGGGTACGGTCCCGGCCGCGCCGCCGCCCGCGCGTCCGACGCCACCTGGGTCTCCTCGTTCCACTCGCTGGCGAGCGACCGCAACATCGACCCGCCGAGCCGCGAGGTCGAGACCGAGCGCCGCCTCGCGAACGCCGCCGACACGAACATCGCGGTCAGCGAGATCGTCCGCTCGGACATCCGGGAGCTGTACGACGCCGACTCGCGGGTCGTGTACAACGGCTTCTCGACGCCGACGTTCTCCGGGAAGGACGTGCGCGAGGACCTCGGCATCGACGGCGAGATGCTGTTCTTCGTCGGGCGCCACACCGACCAGAAGGGGATCTCCCACCTCCTGTACGCGGTCAAGAAGCTGCGCGGCCGCGACGCGACGCTCGTCGTCGGCGGATCCGGCCACCAGACCGACCAGCTCAAGCGGTTCGCGGAGCTGCTCGGTATCGAGGACCGCGTCGAGTTCGTCGGCTACGTCCCCGAGGCGGAGCTCGGCGACTACTACGCCGCCTCGGACGCGTTCGTCTCGCCGTCGTACGCGGAGCCGTTCGGGATCACGATCACGGAGGCGCTGGAGGCCGGGACGCAGGTCGTCGCGACCCCGTCCGGCGTCGCGGAGGTGCTCCCCGACGGCTGCCTCGTCGAGGTCGCGACGGACTCGGAGTCGATCGTCCACGGGCTCATCGAGGCGCTCGACCGCGAGGAGCCGTCGGAGTACGAGCGCCGCGAGTGGCTGGACGTGGCCGAGGACACGCTCGCCGTGTACGAGGACGTCGCCTGAACCCCCGGTCTAGTCCCCACCCGTCCGCCGCCCGCGGCGGGCTCAGCTCTCGTCGCCCCGATACACGTCGAACTCCGTCACCGGCTGCGGGTGCGTGACCCGGAAGCCGTCCGCGGTCTCCATCACGCCGCGCGTGCTGCCGGTCGTCCCGCCGTACGGGCTCTCCTCGCCGCCGGCGCCGGCGCCCTGATACGGCGAGGTGTACGGCGACCCGCCGACCGGGTCGTCGAACCCCTCGGGCGGGAGGTAGATCCGCTCGCCGTTCGCCGACCGCACGACGACGGCGACGTCCCTCGTGCCCGTCACGTCGATGACGGTGCGGTCGTCGGTGATCCGCGCGTCGACGTCGATCTCGTCCATGCCCCACGTTCCGGACGGGGGCGGTTTAGCCCTACCGGCCGTCGCGGGCGCCGCGCTCCCGCCCGCGGCCGGCTCGAACGGTGGTGAATCCTTTTGTGCGGCCGCGCCGAACCTCGCTTCGATGGACGTCAACAGCCATGCCGAGGAGCTCGCCTCCGACCTCGGCGTCGACAAAGAGGAGGTCAAAGCCGACCTACAGAACCTACTGGAGTACAGCGTCCCCATCGACGAGGCGAAACAGAGCGTCCGCCGGAAGCACGGCGGGGGCGGCGGCGGGTCGTCGCCGACCCCGGACGCCGTCGACGTGGGCGAGATCACCACCGAGAACGACGGCGTGACGGTCACCGTCCGCGTGCTGACGCAGGGGACGCGCACCATCCGATACCAGGGCGACGACCTCACGATCCGGGAGGGGGAGGTCGCCGACGAGACCGGCGTCATCTCCTACACCGCGTGGCAGGACTTCGGCTTCGAGCCGGGCGACTCGCTGACGATCGGCAACGCCGGCGTCCGCGAGTGGGAGGGGGCGCCGGAGCTCAACCTCAACGACTCGACGACGGTCGCCATCGCCGACGAGCCCGTCGAGGTCGACCGCGAGGTCGGCGGCGACCGGAGCCTCGTCGACATCGCGGCCGGCGACCGCGGCCGCAACGTCGAGGTCCGGGTGCTGGAGGTCGACGAGAAGACAATCTCCGGCCGCGACGGCGAGACGGAGATCTTAGAGGGGGTCGTCGGCGACGAGACGGCGAAGCTCCCCTTCACCGACTGGCAGCCCCGCTCCGAGATAGCGGTCGGCGCGGACCTCCGCATCGAGGACGTGTACGTCCGGGAGTTCCGCGGCGTCCCCTCGATCAACCTCACGGAGTTCTCGACGGTCACCCCGCTCCCCGACCCGGTCGAGGTCGCCGAGGACGCTCCCCGCCTCTCGGTCGCCGACGCGGTCGGCTCCGGCGGGATGTTCGACGTCGAGGTCGTCGGGAACGTCTTGGAGGTCCGGGACGGCTCCGGACTCATCGAACGCTGTCCGGAGTGCGGCCGCGTCGTCCAGAACGGCCAGTGCCGCAGCCACGGCGACGTGGACGGCGAGGACGACCTGCGCGTGAAGGCCATCCTCGACGACGGCACGGACACCGTCACCGTCGTCCTCGACGACGAGCTCACCGCGGAGGTGTACGGCGGCGGGCTCGACGACGCCCTCGCCGCCGCGAAGGACGCGATGGACAAGCAGGTCGTCGCCGACGACATCGCCGACGCGCTCGTGGGGCGCGCCTACCGCGTCCGCGGGAACCTCTCGGTCGACGACTACGGCGCCACCCTCGACGCGACCGAGTTCGCGCTCGCCGCCGACGACCCTGCCGAGCACGCCCGCGCCGCGCTCGCGGAGGTGGGCGAATGAGCGACGACGGGCCCGGCACGCGCGAGGTCGCCTACCGGGTGTTCGCCGCCGAGTTCGACGACGCCTCGCTGTCGTACTCCGAGAGCGACGAGGAGCGCGCCCCGAACTACGTCGTCACCCCGACCGGCGCGCGGGTGAACCGTCTGTTCACCGCCGGCGTGCTCACCGAGGTCGAGCGCGTCAACGACGAGACGCGGCGCGGCCGCGTCGTCGACCCCTCCGGCGCCTTCGTCACCTACGCGGGCCAGTACCAGCCGGAGGCGCAGACCTTCTTAGAGCGCGCCGACCCGCCGGCGTTCGTCGCGCTCACGGGCAAGGCGCGCACCTTCGAGCCCGAGGACTCCGACCGCGTGTTCACCTCCGTCCGCCCGGAGAGCCTCAACGAGGTCGACGCCGACACCCGCGACCGCTGGGTCGTCTCCGCCGCGGAGGCGACGCTCGACCGCCTCGCGGTGTTCGCGCGGGCGCTCGACTCCGACCTCCGGGGCGACGACCTCCGCGCGGCGCTGGAGGCGGGCGGCGCCCCCGCCCCCCTGGCCGCGGGGATCCCGAAGGCGCTCGACCACTACGGCACCACCGCGGCCTACGCCGAGGCGGTCCGCCGCCTCGCGGTCGACGCCCTAGAGATGATCGCGGGCGACCGCGACGAGGTCCGCGCACTCGACCTCGCCCCCGACGAGGGCGGCGAGACCGCGCTCGGTCCCCTCCCGGAGACCGATGTGACGGTCGTCGAGCCGGCGGCGACGACCGAGGCCGACCGAACCCCGAGCGAGGCCGGCGCCTCCGAGGCGGAACCGTCTCCCGCCGCGAGCGACGCCGATCCGGCCGCGGAGTCGGACTCGGCCGCCGACTCCGGGGCAACCGTCGACGACGACTCGTCGTCCCCCGAGACCGACTCGTCGCTCGGCGACTCGACCGAGGCGTCGACCGACGACGCCGGGTCACAGACGGACGACACGGCCGAACCGGCGTCCGCTTCGACAGCCGAACCCGAATCGCTCGGCGACACTGGCGACTCAACCGAGGCGGCAGCCGACGACGGCGGGCTCGGTGACTTCGACGCCGGCGGCGACGCGGACGCGACGTTCGACGACGGGAGCGAGGCGGACGCGACCGCGGACATCGACCCGGACGCCGACGCCGACGACATGTACCAGCTCGACGACGAAGAGCGCGAGGAGATCGAGTCCGAGTTCGGCACCGACTTCTCGACCGGCACCGAGGTCGATGACCCGGGCGAGGCCGACATCGACGTGCCGGACCCCGAGGACCTCGCCGAGGAGCCGGTCGACGACCCCGCGGCGGCCGCGGACGAGGCGTCCGGCGCCGCGACCGAGGAGAGCGAGCCGGCCGACCCGGCGACCGAGGCCGCCGAACCGACCGAAGACGACGAGTCCGACGCGACAGAGGCCGCCGAGGACGTCGACCTCGAAGCCGCCGCGGTCGCGGCGATGGGCGACCTCGACGACGGCGACGGCGCGCCCCGCGAGGCGGTCGTCGAGCGCGTCGCCGACGACCACGGCGTCGATCCCGGCGCGGTCGAGGACGCCATCCAGGACGCGCTGATGAGCGGGCAGTGTTACGAGCCCGGCGACGGGCTGCTCAAGCCGATCTGATGGCGCGGGTGGAGCCGGTCGTCGGCGAGCCGGCCGCCGTGGCCGACCTCGACGGCGAGCGCGCGGTGCTCGTCGCCGACGTTCACGCCGGCATCGAGGTCGGCCTGCGCTACGAGCGCGGCGTCGAACTGGACTCCCGCACCGGCGAGCGCCGCGAGCGCCTCTGCGACCTGATCGCCGAGACCGACGCCGACCGGCTCGTGGTCCTCGGCGACCTCGCGCACCGAATCGGCGCGCCGGACGGCGACGAGCGCGAGGAACTGGAGACGCTGGTCCGCGCCGTCACGGACCGCGTCCCGATGACGCTCGTCGAGGGGAACCACGACGCGGGCGTCGCGGAGGCGTTCGCGGACGACCTCGACGTGATAGGCCCCGAGGGCGGGCTGATCGGCGACTCCCCGGGAGCCGTCGGCGTCTGTCACGGCCACACCTGGCCGGACCCGGGGCTCCTCGACGCCGACGTCGTGTGTACCGGCCACGAACACCCGCAGGTGCGGCTGGAGGACGCGGTCGGCGGCTCGCGCGTCGAGCGCGCGTGGCTCCGCGGGGAGCTCGATTCCGCGGCGTTCACCGAGTCGG
Source organism: Halorubrum sp. ASP1 (assembly GCF_005435135.1). Taxonomy (NCBI): domain Archaea; kingdom Methanobacteriati; phylum Methanobacteriota; class Halobacteria; order Halobacteriales; family Haloferacaceae; genus Halorubrum; species Halorubrum sp. ASP1. The sequence continues at coordinate 208,847 of NZ_SGUA01000001.1, forward strand.
GCGACGAGAGTGACCGCGCGGCCGACGCACCCGAACTCGTCGTCTTCCCCGCGTTCAACGAACGCTCGGGCGGGACGTGGGTGAACGTCGAGGGCCAGTCGTTCCTCGCGCCGTACCTCCCCGCGGCGCTGCCCGCCGCCGACGCCTACCTGCTCGACGGGACGCGGCTCGGCGACTACCGACGGGTCTGAGCGCCGCGAGCCAACGTCCGCGTCGCGACGGACGAGACCGTTTTCACCCACGGCGACGAACCGGCGCCATGGTCACCGACCGGTCGCCGACCGCGATCGACGAGGCCGGGTGGCACTGGCTCCGCGTGAAGCACGTGACCGGGTTCCCGCGACAGGCCCGCGACGCCTACTTCCCGACCCACGACGTGACGCGCCCGGCGGCGACGACCGAGGCGGACCTACCGGAGATCGACCGATCGCGGGCGGACGCGCTCCCGGTCGCCCCCGAGACAGTCCGCGACGCCGACCGCCTCGCGCTGGAGACGACGTACCTGAGCGGGAAGTGGCTCGTCGAGCGCTCCGCGGCGGCGGTCGACGACCTCTGGGAGGGCGTGGTCGAGGACGTCGCGGCCGGGCGGTTCTGGGACGCGAAGGTCACGACCCGCGCCGGCCGCGAGGCCTTCGGCGAGACGGCCCACGCGGTGCTGGTGTTCACGCCGAACTACTTCGACCGGGCGGACGTCGACCGGGTGCGGCGTCGGCTCAGGGAGGTCCACGGCGTGACCGAGGAGATCAGGTACCGCCCCGACGTCTACACGCTCGACGGGGTTCACGAGGACCGGCTCGGTGCGCTCACCGATTCCGCCGCGTCGCGGTTCCGGGCCTGAGGCCCCCGGCCGCGGGGCGCTCTCGAACTACTCGACGGGGCGGAACCGGAACCCGTCCCAGTCCTGGCTCTCCGGCTCGCGGATGCCGGCGCCCGGCTCGCGCAGTTCGCCGGCGTGGACGGGCTCGACGCGGTCGCCGATGGCGACGTCGAACTGCCCGCCGTCTCCGTCGTCGCCCGCTTCCGAGTCGCCCCGCTCGGCCACCTGTCCGAGCGCGCGGACCGGCGGCCCGTCGTAGTCGTCACCCATCTCGAACTCGACGATGGCGAGGGTGTTCGGCTCGCGGACCCCCGGCGGCGTCGCGGTCGAGGTCGTCCACGTGACGACCCGGCCCTCGTACTCGCGGAGGTCGACCGTCCCGACGCGCTCGGCGCCGTCCGGGCTCACGGTGTGGGGCGGGTAGGTGACCGTCCCGTCCGCGTACTCCGCCGCCTCGAAGGTCGGTTCCTCGCCGGGCGCTGCCCCGTCTTCGCCGTCGGTCGTCTCGTTGTCGCTCATTGGCTTCCCTCCAGGATAGTGGTGGTCACGCAGTTCCCGAACCCGCCGACGTTGCAGGCGAGGCCCGTGTCGGCCTCGACCTGTCGCGGGCCGGCGTCGCCCGTCACCTGCTTGAATATCTCGTACACCTGCGCGACGCCGCTCGCCCCGAGCGGATGGCCCTTCGACTTGAGGCCGCCCGAGGTGTTGATCGGCAGGTCGCCGTCGCGGTCGGTGACGCCCTCCTCGACCGCCTTCCACCCCTCGCCCTTCTCGAAGAAGCCGAGGTCCTCGCTCTGGAGGAACTCCAGGATGGTGAACATGTCGTGGAGCTCCGCCACGTCGACGTCGTCCGGACCGATGCCGGCCATCTCGTAGGCGATGTCCGAGGAGTCCGCGACCCCGCCCATCGTCGTCGGGTCCGCGCGCTCGTGGACGACGTGGGTGTCGGTCGCGCCGCCGATCCCGCTGATCACGGCGTAGCTCCCGTCGGGCGCGTACTCCTCAGCGACGGACTCGGGGCAGAACACGAGTGCCGCCGAGCCGTCCGTGATCGGGCAGAAGTCGTACAGCCGGAGGGGATCGGCGACGACCGGCGAGTCGAGGACGGTGTCGAGGTCGACCTCCTTCCGAAACTGCGCGTGCGGGTTGTCGACCCCGTTCCTGTGATTCTTCACCGCGACCTTCCCGAGGCTCTCGCGTGGCGCGTCGTACTCGTCGAGATAGAGCCGCGCGGTGAGCCCCGCGAACGAGGGGAGCGTCACGCCGTGTTTGTACTCGACCGGGTGGGTGAGCGACGCGATCACGTCGGTCGCCTCCGCGGTCGTCCGGTGGGTCATCTTCTCGCCGCCGACCAGCATGGTGAGGTCGCTCGCGCCGGACGCGACCGACTGCCACGCGGCGTACACGCCCGCCCCGCCCGACGAGGAGGTCTGGTCGATCCGCGCGGTATAGGCCGGCTGGGCCGCCAGATCGTGGGCCAGCGCGTTCGGGACGCCGGTCTGCCCCTCGAACTCGCCGCTGGCCATGTTCGAGACGTACAGGTGATCGAGGTCGTCGCCGTCGACGCCGGCGTCGTCGAGCGCGGCCGCGCCCGCCTCCGCCAGCAGCTCCCGCACCCAGGCGTCGCGCTGCCCGAACGGGGTCATCGACGCGCCGACGATCGCTACGCGTTCCATACCGCCGGGTCCGTCGCAGTCGCCTAAAACGTACCTCTCTGCGGTCGCCGGGATCGCCCCCGGCCCGACTCAGTCGGCGGCGGTCGGGGCGTCGTCGCCGACCGCGGCGGCCGCCTCGCGCTCCGCGGCCGCCGCGGACACCACGTCGGTGAACGCCTGCCGCCGCGCGTAGAAGAAGTAGACGTACGGCACCTTCGCCAGCACGTCGAGGAAGGCGTACGTCAGCGCGGCGCCGACCGCGCCGGTGAATCCGATCCCCGACGGGCCCATCAGCCAGACGAACGGGTACGCGAGCCACAGCAGCCCGACGTGATTCTTCAGCAGGCTGAACAGCCCCCGCTGCATCGGGTCGTCGGGGACCGACCGCGGGAATATCAGGTACAGATACGCGAACAGCGTGACGTGGAACAGCGCCGAGACGCCGAACAGCACCCACCTGAGCGTCCCGTCGGCGACGACCGCACCGGCGCCGAACGCGATCATCAGCGCGTCGGCGACCATCACGCCCGCGATTGCGCGGCGCGACGCGCCGGCGACGTAGCCGATGAACCCGACGAGCAGCGGCGTGGTGACGATCCAGTCGACGTATCGGAGCCCGACCAGCTCGTTCCCGTTCACCGTCACGGTCCCGATTCCGAGCGCCATCCCGACGTACGCGAGCCCGGCGAACCCGGGGATCGCCGCCAGCGCCGCCAGTCGGCCGCGGTGCTCCGACCCGTTGAGCTTCGCGTACAGCGCCGCGGTGATCCCCAGCCCGACGAGGAAGCCGACGGCCGCGATCCAGTACGCGGCGGTGACGGGACCGGTCATCGCGCACCCCCGTCGGTCGTCGCCCGCGAGCGGCCGGCACCGCCCTCGGCGGCCGGGCCGCCGGTCCCGGCGTCGCTCCCCTCGACGGTGAAGGCCGCGACGCGGTCCTGGAGCGTCGTCACGGCGTCGGTCTGGAACTCGCGCAGCGAGTCGGACACGTCCTCGACGACCGACTGTCCCTCCTGTATCTCCGCCGCCGTCTCCTCTGCCGTCTCAGCGGTCTCCGTGCTGAGCTCCGTGATCTCGTCGACGGACTCCGCGGTGTCCTGTACCGTGTCCGCCTGGTCAGCCGTCGTCCGGCGGATCTCCCCGAGCGACCCGCTGATCTCGTCGACTGAGTCGGCGATCGACTCGATGTCGGAGAGCGTCGACTCCACCGTGTCCGTCCCGGTCTGGACGCGTTCCTGCGTCGAGCGGATCGACACCGTCACCTCCTCGGTCTGGTCCGCGATCTCGTCTATCATCTCGTCGATCTCGTTCGCGCGCGACTGCGTCTCCTCGGCGAGCCCCTTCACCTCCTCGGCGACCACGCTGAACCCGTCGCCCGAGCCGTCCGCGCGGGCCGCCTCGATCGAGGCGTTCAGCGCGAGCATGTCGGTCTGCTCGGCGATCTCGCCGATGATGTCGACGATCTCGGTGATCTCGTCCATCCCCTCCTGGAGCCGCTCGACCCGGTCGACGGCGCGTTCGGCCTCCGACTCGACCTCGGCCATCTCGTCGAGCGCGCTCTGGGAGGAGCTGCGCGCGTCGTCGCTCGTCGCGGCGACCGCCTCGCTCCGGTCCGACAGGTCGTCGACGGTCGCCGCGATCTCCTCGGCCGAGGCGCTGATGTTCTCGACGTCGGCGGCGATCGACTCCAGCTCCGCGCGCTGGTCGCTCGCCTGTCCCCGGATCGTCGTCGCGCTCTCGGTCGCGCTGGCGACGCGCTGTTCAACCTCGTTGCTCATCTCCGCCATCTCGCCGGCGTCGGCCTCGATCCGATCGGCCATCTCCCGGACCGTCTCCACGGTCGCCTGGAGGTCGTCCATCATCTGGTTGAACGACTCCCCGACGGTCGCGAGGCTCTCGTCGCTCGCGTCGACGTCGACCCGGCGCGTGAGGTCGCCGGTCGCCGCCTCCTCCATCACCTCGGCGTAGCGGTCGGCCGTCCGGCGATACCGTTCGGCCATCTCCGTCGCCTCCGCCCGCGCGCCCTCGAGCTCGTCCTGCGTCCGCTCCATCTCCGCGAGGCGGTCCTTCAGCGAGACCCGCATCTCCTCGATGGAGCCCGCCAGTTCGCCGAACTCGTCGGTCCGCGTGGACCGGACCTCCCGGTCGATGTCGCCGTTCGCGACGCGTCGCGTCTGCGCGCCGATCTCCGTGACGCTGGCGATCGTCTCGGCCGCGTTGATCGACCCCAGCGTCAGCAGTCCGGCGACCGCCGCGACGACCGTCGCGTTCGCGTCGTTCGTGACCACGCCGACTGAGACGATGAACGCCCCCGTCGCGACGTACCCGACCCCCAGTTTCGCCCCGTAGCTGTCTTTCACCGCTGCGATCGGCATACGATCTAACAGGCGAACCAACGTGTTAAACGGCGGCCCGCTGCTATCATACGTGATATCCGAAATCGGCGGCGGGCCTGAATCCGCGTCCCCGTGTCGCCGGGCGCGCTCTCGGCGGACGCTACTCCGCGCGTCGCCCGCCGTGGCCCGGGTAGTCGCGCTCGAAGCGCGACCCGATCTCCTCGCGGTCGAGCCGGATCACGACCGGGCGCCCGTGCGGGCAGGCGTAGGGGTTCTCGCAGGCGTCGAGCCGGTCGAGGAGGTCGACGACGCGCCCCTCGGTGAGCGAGGTGTTCCCCGTCACCGAGGGGTAACAGGCGAGGTCGGCGAGCAGCTCGTCGACCGCGTCGGCGACCGGCTCGTCGCCCGCGGCCGCGTCGTCGACCAGCGCGGACAGCGCGTCCCGCAGGAGGTCGGGGTCGAGCGCGGCGTCGAAGACGGCCGGGACGGCCGTGACGGCGACCTCGCGGTCGCCCGCGCGCTCGGCCCGGAACCCGATCCTCGCGAGGTCGTCGACGAACTCCTCGAACAGCGCCGCCTCGCGCGCCGTCAGCTCGATGCGGACCGGCTCCGCGAGCGCCTGCGCGTCCGCGCCGTCCGCGAACGCCGCCTTCAGCCGCTCGTAGTTCACCCGCTCGTCGGCCGCGTGCTGGTCGATCAGCACGAGCCCGTCCGGCGCCTCGGCGACGACGTACGTCTCGTGGAGCTGTCCCAGCACCCGCAGCGAGGGCAGCGAGTCGAACTCGCGCTCGCGCTCGGTCCCCTCGCCGCCGAGGGTCCGCTGCCGCGTCGCGGGGCGCGCCCGCGACGACTCTTCCGCGGGGGTTCGGTCCTCCTCGCCGGCCGCCGCCGCGCCGCGGTCGGGTCTGTCGCCGACCGAGCGGGCGCCGGTCGGCGACCCGCAGTCCGGCGAATCGGGGCCCCGGTCGGCCGCGTCGGTCAGCGTCTCCGCGGCGTCACCGGTCGCCCCCGCGACCTCGTCGGTCTCCGTCGTCGACTCGTCGCCGCGGTCCGCGGGGTCCGACTGCCAGTCCCGCGGGGACGGGCGCGCGTCGCCGCCCGCGTCGGTGCGCCCGGGATCCGCCTGTTCGCCGGCCGATCCGTCCGTCGACGCGCCCTCGCCGCCCAGCCCGTCGACCGACCACGCCGCGTCGTCCGCGGGGTCCAGCTCTGTCGGCGCCGACGAGTCGTCGCCGCCCTCGGCCGCGTCCTCGTCGGCCGGGGCGGCGTCCTCGTCGGCCCCAAGGACTTCGTCGTCGCGAGCGTCCTCCGAGCCGCCTCCGGCCTCCGCCGGGTCGCCCGACGCGGCGGACTCGGCCGCGGGCTCGCGCCCCTCGCGCGCGGCGCGCTCGTGGTCGGTGTCCGCGCCGCCGACGGCCTCGACGTCGGGCGTCTCCGGGGCGACCGCGGTCTCGTCGGGCGCCGACTGCCCGCGGGGCGCCGTCGAGCGGATAAGCCCGTGGTCGAGGAGGGCGTCCTCGACGGCCGTCTCGACCGCCGAGCGGACCGCCGGCTCCTCGTCGAACCGGACCTCCAGTTTTCGGGGGTGAACGTTCACGTCCACGTCGCCGGCCGGGACCTCGACGAAGAGGACCGCGAACGGGTAGCGGTCGGGCGCCAGCTGGCCGCCGTAGGCGTCGAGGGTCGCCTCCCGGAGCGCGCTCGCGGTGACGTACCGCCCGTTGACGTACGTCGAGAGGTAGTCGCGCGTCGAGCGCGCCGTCTCGGGGTGCGAGACGAGTCCCGTCACGCGCTCGACCGGGGCGCCGTCGGCGTCGGCCGTACCGCCCGCTTCTCCCGCCTCGGGCGTCCAGTCCACGTCGATCATCGACTCGGCGACCTCGCGGCCGTAGACCGCGAGGACGGCCGACCGGAGGTCGCCGTTCCCCTCGGTCGCGAACGTCTCCCGCCCGTCGTGTTCTAAGGAGACCGCCACGTCGGGGTTCGCGAGCGCGTAGCTCGTCACGACCGTGTTCACGTGGTCGAACTCCGTCGCCGTCCGCTTGAGGAACTTCTCGCGGGCGGGCGTGTTGAAGAAGAGGTCGTCGACCTCGACGGTCGTGCCCGCGGGGCAGCCGGCCGGCCGGACCTCGCCCACGTCGCCGCCCTCGACGGTGATCTCCGCGCCGGCCTCGGCGTCCGGGGGGCGCGACCGCACCGTCAGCCGGGAGACGGCGCCGACGGTGTACAGGGCCTCGCCGCGGAAGCCGAGGGTGCCGACGCCGCGGTCGAGGTCCTCGATATCGCCGATCTTCGAGGTGGCGTGCTCCGCGACGGCCGCCTCCAGCTGGTCTTCGGGAATCCCCACGCCGTCGTCGCGGACGCGGATCCCCTCCGTCCCGCCGGACTCGACCGACACCGCCACGCGGCTCGCGCCCGCGTCGAGGCTGTTCTCGACCAGCTCCTTCACGACGCTCGCGGGGCGCTCAACGACCTCGCCGGCCGCGATCCGCTGGACGGTCCGCTCGTCCAACCGCTCGATGTCTGGCGGCTCCATGCGTACGGACCGTCCGACGAGCGCGCACTTCAAGCCGTTGTCGGCGGCGACGCGAGACGGAGGACTCGCCGCGACGCGGCTCGATCTATATACAAACCCGCGGTGGCGCGCGCCTCCGAGCGGTCGGCAGGCGGTCAAGGAGCGCACCGAGCGCATCGAGTCGTCGCGGCCGGGGTTCGGCGGTGTTCTGCCGAAACGGCGGGTTCATACCGAGCAGCGGAGCTAACAGCGTCCGTCTCCGATTCGGCGAGAAAGTACGAACGATCGGTTCATACGCCGCCGCGATCGCCGAACATCGACCGTCCCTAAGCGACCGCGGCCGCGATCTCCTCTTCGGTCAGGAACACGTCCTCGCCGGTCTCGGGGTCGAACAGGTGGAGGTCCGCCTCGTCGAAGGTGACGCCGACCTCGTCGCCGGCCTCGGGCTGAACGTCCGCGGGCGACCGCGCGAGGAAGTCCTCGCTCACGTCGAGGTGGACGTAGTTGTCGGAGCCGATGGGCTCGACGACCTCGACGGTCGCCGTGAGGGTCTCCTCGCCCGTCGGCCGCTCGACGACCCCGATGTTCTCGGGGCGGACGCCGAGGGTGTACGGGCCGCTCTCGAGGTCGTGGCCCGCGACGTAGTCGCGGCTGAGCGGGAACGCGAGCCCGGACGCCTCGTCCCGGATCGTCGCCGTCGTCCCGTCGGTCTCCACGTCGACGTCGAGGAAGTTCATCGACGGCGAGCCGATGAAGCCGGCGACGAACTCGTTGACCGGGTTCTGGTACACCTCGGTCGGCTCGCCGACCTGCTGGAGCTTCCCGTCGTTCAGGATGGCGAGGCGGTCGCCCATCGTCATCGCCTCCTCCTGGTCGTGGGTGACGTACATCGCGGTGACGCCGAACTCCTTCTGGAGCTTCTGGATCTCCGCGCGCATCTCCGTGCGGAGCTTCGCGTCGAGGTTCGAGAGCGGCTCGTCGAAGAGGAACACCTCCGGCTCGCGGGCGATGGCGCGGCCGAGCGCGACGCGCTGCTTCTGGCCGCCGGAGAGCTCGTCGGGCTTGTCGTCGAGCAGGTCCTCGATGCCCATCATCTCGGCCATCTCGCGGACGCGCTCGTGGCGCTCCTCCGTCGTCATATCGGTGCTCATCTTGAGCCCGAACGCCATGTTCTCGCGGACCGTCTTGTGGGGGTACAGCGCGTAGTTCTGGAACACCATCGCGACCGGGCGCTCCTTCGCGTGGATGTCGGTGACGTCCTCGTCGTCGAAGCTGACGGTGCCGGAGGTCGGCTCTTCGAGCCCCGCGACCATCCGGAGCGTGGTCGTCTTCCCGCACCCCGACGGCCCGACGACGGTCACGAACTCGCCGTCGTCGATCTCTAGGTCCAGGTCGTCGACGGCGACGATGGTTCCTCGGTCGAACTCCTTCCGGAGCGTGTCGAGCGTGACGCGTGCCATTTCCCTGAAGACCGGTCCGCTTGCATATGAGTTCTTTGCTGTTTCCCTGATATATGGTGAACAATCTCTTCTCAAATATCCGCATTTCCTCGTCCGGATCGGTCGTTCCGGCAGAATCGGGCGGAGACAGCCCTCACGAGCGGAAACGGCGCTCCCGACTCGGTCGAGTCGATCGTCGAACGACTCGGTCGACGCGGATCGATCCCGATCGATCGGAACGTACCCCAAACACTAAATGTATGAAAATATAATTCATCATTTGTTCTGGACTCATGAACGAGAAACGTAGAACGCTGCTCAAGGCGATGGGGGGAACGACTGCGCTCGCGGGGCTCGCGGGCTGTATCAGCACCGGCGGCGACGGCGGTGACGGCGGCGACGGGTCCGACGGATCGGACGGGTCGGACGGATCCGACGGGTCGGACGGATCCGACGGCGGAAACACCGGGTCCGCGCGGCTGTGGACGGACCTCTCCGACGCCGAGGACGAGGCGATGACCGACTACATCGACCAGTACGAGTCGGAGACGGGCAACACCATCAACAAGGAGGCGCCCGGCGGCGAGCTCGACCAGCAGCTCGAAACCGCGATCCCGGCCGGTGACGGTCCCGACTCGTGGATCTGGGCGCACGACTGGGTCGGCCGCTTCGCGGTCCGCGAGGACCCGCCGTTCCTCTACGACGCGAGCGACGACGTCGACGTCTCGCTCGACAGCTACACGCAGGCGGCGCGCGAGGCGGCGCAGTTCAACGACGGGCTCTACGGGCTCCCGTTCGCCTCCGAGACCGTTACGCTGTTCTACAACAAGGACATGGTCGACGAGCCGCCGGAGACCCTAGAGGAGATGGTCTCGATCATGGACGAGCACCACGATCCCGAGAACGGCCAGTATGGCCTCTCGTACCCCGTGACGGACCCGTACTTCGCCAGCGGGTTCATCCAGGCGTACGGCGGGAACATCTTCGACGAGCAGAACCTCGAGGTCGGCGTCGACAGCGACGCGTGTAAGCGCGGGATGGACGCCCTCGAGACGGTGTCGCAGTACGTCCCGGCCGACCCCGGCTACGAGTCGCAGATCGTGGCGTTCGCGGACGGCCTCGCGCCGTTCGCGATCAACGGCCCGTGGGAGCTCGGGAACCTCCAGGAGTCGATCGAGAACCTCGGCGTCACGACGCTGCCGACCGTCGACGGGAACCACCCGCGCACGTACTCGGGCATCCAGCTGTTCTACTTCTCGTCGATGCTGGCCGACGCCGACCAGTCCACGGTCGACGCGGCGACCGGCCTCGCCGAGTGGTACACCACCAACGAGGAGATCATCCAGACCAACGCCGCGGAACAGGGGTACATCCCCGTCCTGGCCGACGTCGTTGGCAACGGCGACCTCTCCTCGGAGGTCCAGGCGTTCGCCAAGCAGGTCGACCACGGCGTCCCGATCCCGACGCACCCGGACATGGACAGCGTCTGGACGCCCGTGACGGAGGCGTTGGAGCGCGTCTTCAACGACGAACAGGACAGCGACGCCGCGCTCGACCAAGCAGCCTCCGAGATCCGGGAGGCGCTGTAGGCCCCGCTCGGAGCGATGGCCTCTTCGCAACCCCGAACCGGCGTGAGCGCACTGGCGCGCCTGCGGTCGGCGCTGCCGTTCTCCAGTCGCGACTGGGGGCTGCTCCTCGTCGCGCCCGGCGTGCTGCTCTTCTCGAGTTTCATGCTGTACCCCATCTTCTACCTCTTCTACATCTCGCTCACCGACGCGACGTTCGCCGGGTCGGTGATCGGCGGCGGCGCCGAGCTGATCGGGCTAGCGAACTACGTCCAACTGATCGGCGACTCGCAGTTCTGGACGTCGATGACGACGACGTGGCTGTTCGTCGCCGTCTCGCTCGTGATCAAGGTGATCCTCGCGGTCGGGATCGCGCTCCTCTTGAACCACGTCCGGGTCGCGGGCAAGCGCTACATGCGCGCGGCGGTGATCGTCCCGCTGGGGTTCCCCGGCATCTTCACGATCACCGTCTGGCGCGGGATGTTCAGCGACGCGCGCTTCGGCGTGTTCAACACCATCCTGGGCCGGTACAACGACGTGATGTCGTCGCTGTCGGCCCCGCAGGCCCTGCTGTTCGACGTGCCCGTCGGGTTCCTCAGCGGTCGCTGGGAGGCGTTCTTCGCGTACGTCACCACCGAGGTGTGGCTGGCGTACCCGTTCATGGTGATCATCATCGTGAGCGCCCTTCAGGACGTGCCGAAGTCGCTCCACGAGGCCGCGATGGTCGACGGCGCGGGAGCGCTCCAGCGGTTCCGGACCGTGACGCTGCCCGCCATCAAGGGGCCGGTCCTGTTCGCGTCGATCCTCACGGCCGCGACGTCGTTCCAGCAGTTCCTGATCCCGTGGGTGTTCAACCAGGGCGGGCCGTCGAGACAGAACGAGCTGATCATCGTGTACGGCTACCGCGAGGCGATCACGTTCAACCAGTTCGGCCTGTCGGCCGCGATCCTGATCGTCGGGATCGGGTTCGTCGGGCTGTTCATGTACGTCGCCGTGCGCTACGGCGGCCTCGCCGAGGGGGTGGGTGACGAATGAACCCCCTCGAGTCCGCGGTCGCGCTAGTCGCTGGCGCGGTCGGGCTGATCCGCTCGAAGCTGATCGGCCTCGCGACCGCGCCGAAGCGGTTCGTCGTGGTGATCCAGCGGGCGGTATACGACGTCCGCACGGGGAAACGCAGCGCCTGGGACGTGGCCAAGAGCGTCCTGATGACGCTGTTCGGCCTCGCGATGGTGCTCGTGCTGCTGTTCCCGCTGTTCTGGATCACGACCGCGTCGCTCGCGGAGGGGTCGCGGCTGTTCAACACGAGCGGCATCTTCCCGGACCCGTCGACGTACAACCTCGGCGCGTACCGGTGGGTGATCTTCGAGTCCGACTTCTTCTTCGTCGACGGCGACTGGGGGTACCCCCAGCTGGTCCTCGGCGGCGGGGACGGGCTCGTGAGCTTCCGGTGGGCCGGCACGGAGACCGGTCCCGGGGCCGTGTTCAACAGCCTCTACATCGTCAGCGTGACGCTCGCGGCCGGCTTCGGGATGATCGTCCCGGCGGCGTACGCGTTCTCGCGCCGCAAGTTCGTCGGCCGCAAGCGCATCCTCTACGGCTACGTCCTCTTCACGCAGATCGGCGCCGGCCTGTCTATCGCGACGCTCGTGGCGCTGTACTCGCTGTTCAGCACCTACGGGCTCACGAACAACCTGTTCGTCCTCGGGCTCTTCTACGCCGCGTCGGCGATCCCGTTCAACACGTGGCTGCTGAAGACGTACATGGACAACATTCCCGTCTCCTACGAGGAGGCGGCGATGGTCGACGGCGCGAGCTTCCTCGACACGATCCGGGAAGTGATCCTCCCGCTGACGAAGCCGGGGCTCGCCGTCGTCCTGATCTTCGTCTGGCTGGCCGGCTGGAACGAGTTCATCATCGCGCAGACGCTCCTGCGCCCCGAGAACTACCCGCTCTCGGTGGAGCTGTACAACATCGCGACCGAGGGCCGGTTCTCGACGCCGTGGACGCGGTTCGCGGCGTTCGCGAACCTGTTCGCGCTCCCGGTGGCGATCGTCTACTTCGCCGCCCAGCGCTCCGTCGAGGACGGCCTCTCGTTCGGCGGGATGGAAGGGTAGCGGACCCGACCGTCCCGTCTCGATTTCTTCGATTTCTTCGGCGACGCGGCCGACTCAGTCGTCCGCGGCCGGCGTCGGCGCCTCGCCGCCGAGCCGCTCGCGGTCGTGCGACGCCTCGAAGTCGAGGTCGGGCCCGCGAGCGACGATGCCCGAGGGGGTCACGTCGGGGTGCGTGGTGTAGTAGTGCTCCTTGATGTGGGCCATGTCCACCGTCTCGGCGACGCCCGGCGTCTGGTAGAGGTCGCGCAGGTACGGCCAGAGGTTGTCGTACTGGTGGACGAACTTCCGGTTGCACATGAAGTGGGTGTGGTACACCTGATCGAAGCGGACCAGGGTGGTGAACAGACAGATGTCCGCCTCCGTCAGGGAGTCGCCCACGAGGTACCGCTGGTCGGCGAGCCGCTCGTCGTAGCGGTCGAGCGCCTCGAAGAGGTCGTCGATGGCCTCGTCGTACGCCTCCTGCGAGGTGGCGAACCCGGCGCGGTAGACGCCGTTGTTGATCGGCTCGTAGATGTCCGTGATCGCCTCGTCGACGTCCGCGACGGTCGCGTCGTCGTCCGCGTCGGGCAGCAGCGAGGCGCCGTTGCCGAGGTCTGCGAACGCGGTCGAGAGCATCCGCAGGATCTCGCGCGATTCGTTGTTGACGATGGTCTCCTCCTCTTCGTCCCACAGCACGGGGACGGTCACCCGACAGGTGGCGTCGGGGTCGGCCTCGACGTACAGCTCGCGGAGGTAGTCGCTGCCGCGGAGGTGGTCTCGCGTACAGCCGTCCTTCTCCGGGCTGAACTGCCACCCGTCCTCGCCGCGCCACGGGTCGACGACGGAGACGCTGATCGCGTCTTCGAGGCCCAGGAGGGAGCGGGCGAGCAGGGTCCGGTGCGCCCACGGGCAGGCGTACGAGACGTACAGGTGGTACCGGCCGGCCGCCGGCTGGAAGCGCTCGTCCGGCTCCGCGTCGACGTGTTCCGGAACGTCGCTGCCGGCGATCCAGTTCCGGAAAGTGGTCTCGCCGCGCTGGAACGCGCCCTCCTCGTCGGTCGCCTCGTAGGTGTCCGTGCGCCACTCGCCGTTCACGAGCTGATTCATGTTCGGAAGGTGGGGTTCGACGCGTATAACGTGGGCGGGGACACGCGTGTCACCGGTCGAACGCACGGCAAGGGGCCGAGCTTCGATCCGGATTCGCGTCACCGTGGAGCTACGGGTCGAGAGGCCACACCTCCAAAGCTCCGGCCGCTCGGCTGTACGCAGTTGAGGACAGATCGGCGGTGAACACCGCCGAAGCCCCAGTCGCGAGGGCTCGATGGGCTCGCTGCGGTCCTCGTCGCCCGCACCGCGCGCTCCTGCGGTCCTTGCGTCGCCCGTCTTCACCCTCGCGACTGCCCGTTTGAGTCCCGCCCCGCGCCGCACGGCACAGCAGCCTCATACCTCCCCAGCCTCGCCGTTCGTTCCGGGCTCCCTGCTGTCGCCCGTCACTCACGGCATCCCTCGCGCGTGCTGTCTCGCGGCCTCCGCTTCGCTCCGGCCGCTCGCAGGCACGCGCCACCGCAGTAGTGTATACGCAATCGTCGTCCCGGTGGCTTTTCGTCGTCGCTCGCGTGTCACGGGGTATGACCGAAGCAGACGAGCCCGCCCCGTCGGTTGCGGTCGTCGGCGGCGGCGCGGTCGGCGTCACCGCCGCGCACGACCTCGCGGCCCGCGGCGCCGACGTGACGCTGTTCGAGCGCGGCGAGCTCGCGGCCGGGAGCTCCGGGCGCGCAGCGGGGCTGGTCTACGACGCCTACGCCGAGGACGTCGACGCCGCGGTCGGCGCCCGCGCGCTGGAACGGTTCCGCGCGTTCGACCGCTCGCTGCCCGGCTTCTCCTTCGCCGCGTGCCCGTACGTCATCGCGGTCTGCGAGGGCGACCCGGACGCCGACGCCGTCCCGGCGATGGTCGACCGCATGCGCGAGCACGGCCGCGAGGTGTCGCTCGTCGACCCCGACGCGCTCGGCGAGCGATTCCCGTCGCTCCGGACCGACGACCTCGCAGTCGCGGCGGTCGCGGCGGGCGCGGGGTGGACGGACCCCCCGAGCTACGTCCGCGCGCTCGGCGAGCGGGCCGCTCGCGAGGGCGTCGCGATCGAGACGGATACCCCGGTCGCGGTCGGTTCCCGGACCGACGCGGGACGCGAGATACGGGTCCGCGACGACGCGGGCGGCGGGAGCCCGGCGGCCGGGCGGCGCGCGTTCGACGCGGTCGTCGTCGCGGCCGGGGCGCACACGCGCTCGCTGCTCGCCGACGCCGGCGTCTCGGTCCCGGTCGTCCCCTACCGCGTTCAGGCGCTCGTGGCCCGGGACGCCTACGACGGTCCGATGGTCTACGACGCCACCGCGGACGCGTACTTCCGCCCGCATCCGGACGGGCTGCTCGCGGGCGACGGCACCGAACCGGTCCCGGCCGACCCGGACGACTACCGCCGCGAGGCGGACGACTGGTTCCGCGAGGACGTCGTGGCCGTCCTCGACGAGCGGCTCGCCCGCGGCGACGCCCCCGGTCGCTCGGCGCGGACCGGCCGCGACCTCGACGACGCGCGCGCCTGGGCCGGGCTCTGTACCGCGACGCCCGACGGCGACCCGCTCGTCGGTCCGGTCGACCGGAGCGAGGAGGCCGGCCCGACCCTGTTCGTCGCCGCCGGCTGGCAGGGACACGGGTTCATGCGCGCGCCGGCGATCGGCGAGACGGTCGCCGAGGGCGTGCTCGCGTCGCTCGCGGGCGTCGCGGTCGACGCGCCGGACTCGCCGTGGATCGGCGCGTTCGACCCCGAGCGGTTCGACGGCGACGAGTCCTTCGAGGTCACGGAGGGGATGTCGCTGTCGAACCGGACGGACGGGGAGTAGCCCGGCCGAGCGGGGCCGGAACAGGCGGAGTCAGTCGCTCTCTTCGACGACGTCGACGTCCCTCGACCCGCCGCGTTTGGGTATCTCGACGTGGAGCGTCCCGTTCCGCGTGAGCGTCGCGTTCGCGCCCTCGGGCGTCACGTCGGCGTCGCGCGGGAGGTCGACGCGCCCGGACAGCGAGACGCCGCGGCCCGGGAACACGAGGTCGTAGCCGTCGTAGAAGTCGCGGAAGCGTTCGAGGTTCACCTCGACGGTGCGGTCGAGGAAGGTGACGTCGACGTCCTCGCCGCGGACGCCGGGGGCGTCGAAGACGACGAGGTAGGCGTCGTCGCTCTCGAGGAGGTCGGTGGAGAGCGGGCGCCGCTCCTGGACGCGCCCCAATCCGCGACCGACGCGTTCGAGGGCGCTCCTGAGCGCGGACCGACCGGTTTCGACGAGTCGCCCCACGGCTTACACCTCGATTTCCACGAGGTCGTTCCCGCCGCAGTACGGACACGAGAGGTCCCCGACGGCGTGGTCCTCCGGCACGTCGTACGTGTAGTGGTTCTCGAACATGTCGAGCTCGCAGTCGTCGCTCTCGCACTTGACCTCCATCGTCGATGGCATATACGCGCCAGTTGTGTCGGCGAGGGCTTAAACGGCGTGGCGGCGGCGTCCCGTGGACGCGAGACGTGCGGCGCGGGACTCAGACTCCGGCGCCGCGCATGCGCTCCGGAACGACGGTCCGCTCGGCGAGCAACGCGACGAGGACCCCGAGCGTGGCTCCCGCCCAGACGCCCGGGCCGTACGGGAAAAGCGCCGGAGCGAACGCGAGCGACACGCCCAGACAGACGGACGCGGTGAGGATTCCCACGCCCGCGGCGACGTACGTCAGCGTCTCGCGGCGCTCCTCCGGGACTCGGGCGCGGGCTAGCCACGCGACCGGCCCGAAGACGAGGGCGGTTCCGACCGCCCACGCGGCCGCGGCGCCCCACGGACGCGGCTCGGCAGCGTAGAACTGTCCGGTGGCGAGGAGGATGACACCGCCGAACGCGACGTATCGCGCGACGCGCAGTCTGGCCGAGACCGTCTCAGAGGGCATACCGCATCGTTCCGTCCAATCTGACATAAACAATTCCCCGCGCCGCGCGCCCCGCCCCAGCGTTCCGCACGCTTTTCCCCTCTCGGCCGACTACGGAGGGTAACATGACCGATTCGCCCGCGTCGGCCCGGGGGTCGCTCCCGGCCGACCCGAACGACCTCGCCGTCACCATCGTCGACGGGTACGTCGACGAGCCGGCCCACTTCGGCGTCCCGCCGTACCTCTCGACGTACCCGCGGTACACGGCCGGCGCGCTCGTCGACGCGGGCGTCCCGGAGTCGCAGATCACGTATCACACCATCGACGAACTCCGCGACGACCGCTCGAAGCGCGCCGACGTGGCCGACGCCGACCTCATGATCTACGTCGGCGGGATGACGGTGCCCGGCAAGTACGTCGGCGGCACCCCCGCGGAGCCGGACGAGGTCCGCGAACTCGGCTGGACAGCGGACGGCGTGACGCTCCTGGGGGGTCCCGTGCGGTTCGGGGTCGGCGAGGAGAACGCGGGCGCACAGGAGACGCGGCGCGACGACCTCGACTACGACTTCGTCGCGATGGGCGACGTCGAGGCCGCGGCCCACGACCTCGTCCGCGAGGGGTTAGAGGGATACGGAAACCGGATGCGGACGAACGAGGAGGTCGACCGCTGGGCGCGTCGGGGGGCGTTCGTCGTCGAACAACACCCGAACCACCCCGACTACCTCATCTGCGAGATGGAGACCTCCCGGGGCTGCGCGTACCGCTGTTCCTTCTGTACGGAGCCGCTGTATGGCGACCCGGCGTTCCGGGCGGCGCGGTCGGTCGTCGACGAGGTCGACGCGCTCTCGGACCGCGGGGTCAGGCACTTCCGGCTCGGGCGGCAGGCCGACATCCTCGCGTTCGGCGGCGACGGCGAGGCGCCGAACCCCGACGCGCTCCGCGAGCTGTACGGCGGGATCCGCGAGGTCGCGCCCGACCTCCGCACGCTCCACCTCGACAACATGAACCCGGTGACGATCACCGACTACCCCGAGGCGTCCCGCGAGGCGATCCGCGTCATCGCCGAGCACAACACGCCCGGCGACACGGCCGCGTTCGGGCTCGAATCGGCCGACCCGGTCGTCCAGGAGGAGAACAACCTGCTCGTCACCGCCGAGGAGTGTCTGGAGGCCGTCCGGGTCGTCAACGAGGAGGGCGGCTGGCGCCCCGGCGACGACCCGGCGACGACGCCGGGCGACGCCTCCCGCGTAACCGGTCCCTCCACCGGTCCGGACGCGTCGCCGCGGCTGCCGAAGCTGCTCCCCGGGATCAACCTCGTTCACGGGCTGACCGGCGAGCGGCCGGAGACCTACGAGCACAACAAGCGCTTCCTCCAGACCGTCTACGACGAGGGGCTGATGCTCCGCCGGATCAACATCCGGCAGGTGATGGCGTTCGCCGGCACGGAGATGGCCGAGACGGGCGCCGAGGTCGCACAGGAGCACAAAGACCAGTTCCAGGCGTACAAGCGGGAGGTGCGCGAGACCATCGACAACCCGATGCTCGACCGCGTGGTCCCGCCGGGGACCGTCCTCCCGGACGTCCACCTGGAGTACCACCAGGACGGCAAGACGTTCGGGCGCCAGCTCGGCACCTACGCGCTGCTGGTCGCGGTCCCCGGCGAGCGCGAGTTAGGCACCAGCATCGACGTGGCGATCACCGACCACGGCTACCGCTCCGTGACGGGCGTCCCGTACCCGCTCGACGTGAACGCGGCGTCGATGGACGAGCTGACGGCGATCCCCGGGATCAACCGGAGCACGGCCGGCGACGTCGTGGTCGGCCGCCCGTACGACTCCGTCGACGCCGTCGACGCGGTCGCCCCGGGGACCGTCGACCTCGCCGCCTACGCGGTCGCGGGCGACACCGACGTGCCGATCCCGGGCCGCGACCGACGCGGATCCGGCCCCGGCCCGGCCGCGCGGTCGTCGCTCGGCCGCGGGGACTGAGCGATGGCGCCAGACGACCCCGGCGACGCGGAGCGGTCCCGCGACCCCGCGGTCACCCGTGTCGAGGTCCCGGTCGACACGCGCGCCCCCGGCGGGACCACCAACGCGTACCTCCTCGACGGGCTCCTCGTGGACCCGGCCGCCCGGACCGACGCCCTCGACGCCGCGGTCGCGGCGCGCGGCTCGGGCGATCGCGGCGTCGAGGCGATCGCGGTCACACACGCCCACCCGGACCACGTCGGCGCGGTCGCCGACTACGCCGCCGCGACGGGCGCGACCGTCGTCGCCCGGGAGGGACACGCGGACCGGTTCGCCGCGGCGACCGGGACCGAGCCTGACGAGACGGTCGCGCCGGGCGAGCGTGTCGCGGACACCGCCGTCCGCGCCGTCGACACGCCGGGGCACGCGCCGGACCACCTCGCGTTCGCGGCCGGCGACCCGGACGCCCCCGGGCGCGCGGTGCTGTGCTGCGGCGACCTCGCCGTCGCCGAGGGGAGCGTCGCGGTCGTCGCGCCCGAGGGCGACCTGTCCGCGTACCTCGCGAGCCTCGAACGGGTCCGCGACGCCGGCTACGGCCGCTTGCTCCCCGGGCACGGGCCGCCGATCGGCGATCCCCTGGCGACCTGTCAGCGGCTGATCGACCACCGGCTGGCGCGCGAGCGCGACGTGATCGCGGTCATCGACCGCGGCGCCGCCGACCTCGACGCGGTCGTCGACGGCGCCTACGAGAAGGACCTCTCCGGCGTGCGGGACCTCGCGCTGGCGACGGTCGCCGCGCACGTCGAGAAGCTGGTCGCGGAGGGGCGGGTCGACGGGGCGTGGCGCGCGCGGCTGGCGGACCGCGGCTTCGACTGACGGGGCCGCTCGGCGCCGTCGGCCCCGCCTACGGCTCGGCCTCGAGTTCGCCGACGACCTCGGACAGCGGCGTCTCCGTCACGTCGACGAAGCGGCCGCCCGCGGCGACGACGCCGCCGTCGGTCTCGGCGTCGTCGCCGACGTGGACGAGCCCGGTGGTGGCGGTCCCGAGCGCCTCGGCCGCGGCCTCGAACGCGGAGGGATGCGGTTTCCGCCAGCCGCAGCCGACGCTCGTCGTGACCGCGTCGAACTCGCCGCGGAGCCCCGCGCGGATCAGCGTCCGCGGGACGAGCTCGGGGACCGCGCAGTTCGAGAGGAGGCCGACCGGGCCGCGCTCGGCGGCGCCCCTGACCGCGTCGAGCGCGTCGTCGCGCCGGGTCACGTCGGGGTCGAACGCCGCGATCACGGCGTGCCTGGCGACGTTCTGGGACGCGTCGACGCCGCGCGAGTCGAGCGCGCGGGCGACGTGGGCTGGGAGGGGGACCTCCGCGCCGGCCGGCGCCTCGACGTGCCGTTCGCCGTACGCGACGTGCCAGTCGTCGGGGACCGTCACGTCGCGGGACTCCAGTTCGCGTGCGACCGCTTCCGCCGGGTCTGACGGGTACTCGACGTCGACGAGGGTCCCGAAGAGGTCGAAGGTGACTGCCACGATACCACCGTTAGGGCCAAACCCGGATTGAACCTGTCGGTCGGGGAGACCGGGCCTAGAACGCCGACCCGAAGTGGAGCGTGACCAGCCGGTAGAGACCGGTCACCCACGCGCACAGCCACAGCAGCATGAACCCCGCGACGCCGGCCCTGAGGCGTTTCCGCCAGTGGCCCATGTCCTCGTGGAGCTCGTCGATGTCCACGCTGGGGTCCTCGTAGGCGTCCGCGTTCCGCTTCGCCTGGAAGATCCGCACGATGCCGGTGAGCGCGAACGCCAGCAGGGCGTACGCCTGAACGCCGAAGAACGCGTGGAGGATCGCCATTCCGCTCACCTGGTCGAGGACGCGCGGGATCATCCAGGTGACGATGGGGACCGTCGTGAGCACCAGCCCGACGAGGATGTACCGGAGGTGCCGCATCAGCACGTTCCACGACACCGTTTCCGCGTCGATCATGATCCAGGCACCGTACAGGAGGAACGGGAGGCTCGTCGTCACGGACACCCCGGCGAGCGCCGCGATGACCGACTCGTCGACCATGTCGACGGGTACGTGCTCCGGCGCGTAAAGCCCCGCGATCCGCGTCCGGCGACGCGGTCGCCGACTCGCGACGCCCCGGCGGCCGGGCGCGGACGAAAACAGTTAGCGTCAGGAGCACGTACCGTCGGGGTGATGGAGGACACCTCGACGCGGTCGGAGTCGGAGTCGCCGCCGGAGGAGCCGGTCGATCCGGCCCCCGACGGCCCGGACGACCCCGGGCCGACGGGGGAGGACGGAGGGCGCTCGGCGGCCGACGAGGAGACTCGGGACGACGAGACCGACATCGAGGCCCTCCGCGAGCGGGTCGAGTCGGAGTACGACTTCGACGACTTCGGCCCGTCCGACATGGCCCGGATGAGCGCGGAGGAGTGGGACGCCGCGTTCGACCCCGACACGTGGATCACCGGCGACCGGCTCTTAGACCGCGTCGACGCCGAGCTGAAGTCCCGGATCGCGACCCGGGACGTGTTCGGCGTCTTGGAGCGCGTCCGCGAGGACGGCGAGGAACGCATCCTCGTCTACTCCGACGAGGGGTACGCGATCATCCGCCCCACGGGCGAGGTCCGCGGCGAGGGGACGGTGCTCCGGGACATCGAGCCGGTCGTCGCGCTCGCGGCGATGGACTCGTACGAGGTGCCCGAGCCGCCGGAGGACTGGTCGCTCCCGCACCCGGACAGCGTCCCCGAGGGCTCCGGCGAGTTCGGGAACCTCGTGGTACAGGCCGTCGCCGCGATCCAGGTGCTCGCCGGCGCCGCGCTCCTCGTCGCGAGCGCCGTGGCCGACCTCGGGACCATCGTCGCTCCGGTGATGGGGATCGTCTTCCTGCTGGTGGGCGTGTTCCTGTTCGCGATGGTGGCGAACGCGCGGCTCTCCGACCGGTTCCGTTCGGAGGAGTACCGGGAGCGGCTCCGGGCGCTCCGCGAGGCGAAGGAGCGGCCCGAATTCGTGCCCGTCGAGGACGGCGTCGTGACCGACGGCGACGCCGCCGCGACCGACCGCGACCGAGACGAGTAATTACGCCGATTTCGACGGTCTCAGCCCCTCCAACCTCCTCCACGTCGGCGGTTTCAGTCGGAGGGTTTAAGCGGCGCCCGTCCTGAGTGAAACCGTATGAAAAGGCGGGACTTCGTGCGGACGGCCGGCGGCGCGACCGCCGCCGTCGCGGCCTCCGCCGGGGCGACCGGAACGGCGGCTGCACAGGAGGTACAGCCCGATTGGCCCAGCGGGGCGGCCAGCGGAAACGTCGGGTCGTACACCGACGCCCGCGGCCAGGACTCGGTGACCATCTCGGTCGGCGCCGGGAGCAACGGCCTCGCGTTCGACCCGACCCTCGTGTGGGTCGACGAGGGGACGACGATCACTTGGGAGTGGACGGGCGCGGGCGGCGACCACAACGTCCAGACCGTCGAGGACGGCGGCCCGGCCAGCCTCGACAGCGGAGACCCCGTCGGCGAGGAGGGGTACACCTACGAGTACGAGACGTCGAGCGAGGACGCCGGCATCACCCACTACCACTGCGTCCCCCACACCGCGGTCGGCATGCACGGCGGCATCGCCGTCGGCGAGGACGTCGCCACCGTCGAGACCGGCGGGGCGAACACCGGGTGGCCCGAGGACATCGCCAAGGTCGGCGTCCCCCTCCACGCCCACTGGGTCGGCATCTCGGCGATACTCGGAATCGGAATGACGTTCGTGTTCACGTTCTACATGCTCAAGTACGGCGAGTCGGCCCACACCGGCCACGGGGGTGCGAGATGAGCTCCGGAAACTCCTCGTACGGGGACATCCATCGGTACGAGCCGGCCCGCGAGAGCACCGCCGCCGCGATCGCGATCGTCCTCCTCACGGTCATCGAGGTCGTCTTCGTCTCGCTTTTCACCTACGGGCTGATGTCCGCGTGGGCGTCGACGGAGGCGGGGAACATGTACGTCGGCGCGCTCCTGGCCTTCATCTTTATTGATCTCGCGTTCATCCTCCTCCTGTACCGGAAAGAGTTCCTTCCGGACGTGATGATCGTGAAGAAGCGCCGCCGCAAGTGGGAGGACCTGTACGTCCGCGAAGAGGACAAAGACGGCAAGGGCATCGACACCGGCGGGCTGACGGAGACGCTGAAACGCGCGGTGTACCCGTACTACAAGAAGTGATCTGACAATGAGTCTGAAAAAACAAGACGACATGGACCACAACGCGTGGCTCAAGAGCCAGGACCTCACCGCCATCGAGACGGCGTTCCTGACGACGCTCATCTGGCTGGACAAGCGGCTCCGCATCGTCGACTACCTCGAACTGCTGGAGACGATGTACTACCGCGCGAACCTCCAGATGCCGAAGAGCCACACCGAACAGTACGACCTCGACAACAAGTTCTGGTACTGGTACCCGCTGTACTCGCTCGGGTCCCTCTCCATCATCGCGTACCTGCTCGCGGCGGTGTCCGGCGCCATGCTCGGGTTCTACTATGCGCCGTCGACCGCGGGGGCGGCGGCGCAGGGCGACCCGACCGCCGCGTACGACTCGATGGTGATGATCATGCAGGACGTCCAGTTCGGCTTCATGCTCCGGTCGATCCACCGCTGGGCGGCGCAGTTCATGGTGGCGGCGGTGTTCCTCCACATGCTGCGCGTCTACTTCACCGGCGCGTACAAGGAGCCGCGCGAGGTCAACTGGATCCTCGGCGTCGTGCTCATCGCCCTGACGCTGCTGTTCGGGTTCTCCGGGTACGTCCTCCCGTGGAAGCAGCTGTCCTTCTGGGCGGCGCAGATCGGCGTCGAACTGGCGCTCGCGACCCCCATCGTGGGCGAGTGGGCGGCCCAGCTGCTGTTCGGCGGGTTCACCCTCGGACAGGCGACGCTCGTGAGAATGTACATCCTGCACGTGTTCGTGCTGCCGTTCGTGGTCACCGCGCTCATCGCGATCCACGTCGGCATCGTCTGGGTGCAGGGCATCGCGGAGCCGCACTAATCCAATGACCGACGACACCACCCCAATGACGGACGGAGGCACCGACGACGAGGCGCGGACCGACGGCGGGCCGCCGGCGACGGTCCCGCCGGACGACGAGACGCCGACCTGGTCCGAGCGGAAGGAGCGCAGCCAGGGGCTCGCCCAGCTCACCTACCAGTACTTCGAGCGCTCCCGGCGCGAGGACGAGGACCTGCGCACGGAGTCGACGTACGTCGAGCGCGACGTGCTCGGCTTCCCGACGTGGCCCCACGAGACGATCCGTAACCTCGCTATCACCTCGTTCTTCCTCGGGATCATCCTGCTCGTGGCCTCGATCCTCCCCTCTCACTTCGGGGACCCGGCGAACCCCGGGTCGACGCCGGCGATCATCCTGCCCGACTGGTACCTCTACTGGTCGTTCGGCCTGCTGAAGCTCAGCCCGATCAACCCCGAGCTCGCCGTGCTGGGCGGGAACATCATCATGTCCAACGAGCTGTACGGGCTCGTGGCCCACGGCGCCATCTTCGGCGTCATCACGCTCGTCCCCTTCCTCAACAAGGGGAACGCGCGCCGCCCCGTCGAGGAGCCCGGTTGGGCCGCGCTCGGCGTGACCGGGGTCATCCTGGCGTTCACGCTCGCGGTGCTGGCCATCCAGAACTTCTTCTCGGTCCCGCTCGAGCTGCTGTTCTCGCTCGTGTTCATGTTGCCGATAGCGGGCGGCGTTATCACCTACGCGGTGCTGAAGACGATGCGCGAGGGGTATATGTACGACCTCAACCGCCGGTACTACATGCTGCGCCCGCCGAAGTAAGCGGCCGAGACCCGCCCGCCGCGACCCCGTGACCGACGCGCGGTCGCGGTCACCGTTCCGCCTTCCCGTGTCACACATGTCATCCTCAACAGACGGCGACGCCTCGCAGGCGTTCGACGAGACCGGCGACCCGATCGCGGCCGACGACGACGCCGACCCGCGCAACGAGCCGACCGGCCCGCGGGACGGACCGAGCGGCCGAGAGGTCGTCGTCCCGTTCCGGCTGTACAAGGCCGTCACCGTCTTCTCGACGCTCGCCGCGGTCGTCACGTACTTCATCGGGTTCACGCTCATCGACGCCGCGACGCTCCAGATCAGCTTCGTCCGGACGACCATCGTCTACCTGCTCGACAACGCCGGGATCCTCCCGCCGGAGGACGTGCTCGTCGCGATCATGGCCATCACCGGCGTGGGCTTCATCGTCCTCGGGACCGCCGTGTACGTGCTCGGGACCCGGTTCCGCGGACAAGGGATGGGAAAGTCTCAAGACGACTCCAGCGAAACGTGAGATAATGGCAGACGAGTTCATGAAGGGCTTCGCCCTGTTCACGATCGGCGGTCTCGGGTGGATCACCTTCGGCGGCTGGTACCGGACGCCGTCGTACTACCAGATCTCGCAGCTAGTGAACCCGGCAGAGGGCGTGAACACGGCGTACGGCGAGATCGGCCTGCTCGCCGGCGACGTGCTGTTCTGGCTCATGATCCTCGGCGCGCTGACGTTTTGGGTCCTCATTCCCGCCAGCCGCCAGCTCCGCGACGCCCTCAACGACGGCGAGGACGACGCGGCCGCGAACTGAACCGGACACCGCTCGTCTCCGTTTCTCCCCTCGTTTCCCTCCCCCGCGAGCGACGCGACGGCGCCCGCCGACGAACCGAGAGCTTTTCACCGCCGCTCGCCCCAGCCTCGCGCATGAGTGAGCCGACGCGCGGCCTCGCGGTTCTCGGCGACGGCGACCCGGCGGCGGCGATCCGATCGGCGGCGACCGCCGCGGGCGCCCGCCTCGTCGACCGCCCAGCGGCGGACGCGGTCGTCGCGGTCGGGGACGCCGCGCTTCGGGAGGCGATGCGCGCGGCGGCGAGCGACGCGCGGCCGGCGCCGATCCTCCCGGTCGGCGGCGGCCGTCACGCGGTCGACCTCGACCGTGCGACCGAGCGGGTCGCGGCCGCGGTCGACGGGCTCGACGACGCTTCGGACGCGGTCGAGGGGTTCTCCCGCGTCGGGCACCCGCTCTTGGCGGTCGACGCCGGCGACGGCGAGCGACGGGTCGCGGTCGCGGACGTCGCGTTCGTCACGGCAGCGCCGGCCCGGATCTCCGAGTTCGAGATCGCGCTCGACGACGGGGAGTCGGCGTCGGTGCGCGCGGACGGCGCCGTGGTCGCGACGCCGTTCGGCAGCGACGGGTACGCGGCGGCGGCCGGCGGGCCGGTGGTGTCGCCGGGCGGCGGCCTCGCGGTCGTCCCGGTCTCGCCGTTCACCACGCGACCCGACACCTGGGTCGTGAGCGGCGGCGTCAGGGTCACGGTCGAGCGCGAGGAGGAGCCGGTCGCGCTGGTCGTCGACGGGACGCGGCGCGGGACCGTCGAGCCGCACCGCGCGGTGGCTGTCGAGGTCGCGGCGCGGGTCGATCTCCTCGCGCCGACGGCGGAGTGAGCGGCGGCCCGTCCCGCGTCCGCGGCGGCGACACCCGCCCCGCGGGCGGCGCGCCGATCGGAAACACTCTAATACGTCGTGAACGGAAATGGTGGATATGGACCCACTGCAGTTCCTCGTACCCCTCGGCTGGCTGTCGGCCGTCGGGCCGGCGCTGCCGTACGCGATATTCGTGATGACAGTCGCGAACCTCGCGACCCGGCACCTCGCGCACAGGCGGCACGTCGAACAGGGTCAGGACGCCGACAGCGTGGAGGCGTACACGCCCCACGTCTTCACGAACGTCGGGCTCGTCCTCCTGACGTTCCTGTACATCCTCACCGCGCCCGTTCGGGGGACGATCCTGATCGTGCTCGTGCTCGCGATGTTCATCGCCGACCTCTTCGAGCTGGAGGCCCGGAACGTCGAGGCCCGCAACGACATGGAGATC
Organism: Halorubrum sp. ASP1; assembly: GCF_005435135.1. Lineage (NCBI taxonomy): Archaea > Methanobacteriati > Methanobacteriota > Halobacteria > Halobacteriales > Haloferacaceae > Halorubrum > Halorubrum sp. ASP1. The sequence goes on from NZ_SGUA01000001.1 coordinate 235,089, forward strand.
GAGGCGCCGAAGAGCTCGATCGCCGCCTCGCTCGTCGTGCTGATCTGGTCGTCGTACTACGCGCTGTTCTTCCTCGTCGAGGGGATCTGGAACCAGTTCGTCGTCGCCTGACGGGCGCGCTCCGGATTGAGCGAATTTGCGCTCGGCGCGTGACGTTCTCGCTCCCCTTTTCCACCGCTCCGACGCTCCCCATATCTCCCCCCTCGCCCGATTCTTTCGTCACGCTCCATCTACCCCTCTCCACTCTCCCTTCTCCTCACAGCGATTTATATGCGTTCGTCCAGATATTTGGGGTAGTGGAAGAAAACGCCAGTACGCGTCGCGGCGCACTGAGATCAATCGCCACGCTGGTAACTAGCGGAACGATCCTCGCGACCGCCGGGTGTCTTGACGGCGGGTCCGGTCCCAGTCTTGACGGTGAGATGGTTGTCGAGGGGCCGATGGTGAGCGTTTCCGCGTCAACCGATCTTTCTGCCACTGATACTGGATACGAACTGGCGATCACCGTCAGCAACAACTCAGAGAGGACCGCTGACACGGATGCCGAGGTCATCTGGGAGGTCAGCAATGACGAGAACGCGGTCGTGACACAAACCGAAACAAAAACCGTTGATCCTGGCGGTGAGACCACGCTTGTCGTAACTGCTGAAGACCCGAACGATTCGGTCACCGCCTATTCGGCGACTGTTCTTGCTGTACCGGCCTAACGGCCGCGTAGTCTCTCTCGGTAGTTGTTCCCGGTCTCCGAGCACATCGTCTACATTTCCGTCAGTTCTTAATTAACACTTCCAGACAAACCAAGTTGCTGTTAGTTAGGACCGAGAAGGCGGCGGGTTTCCGGCGTCCTGCTCGATCGCCCTGTCCCGACGTTTCCTTCGTCAAAACGTCCAGTCGCCGGTGAGCTTCATCCCGGTCGCCTTGCCCTCCGCTTCGAGCGCCGCCGCGATCTCGTCGGTGTCCCGACGCGGGATCGACGCGCTCGCCTCGGCGAGGTCGACGACCAGTTCGGTCAGCAGGATCGCCTGCTCCCGGAGGTTCCGCGACTCCAGCTTGTCGAGCGTGTCCGCGTGGGTGTGGCCCCAGCCGCGGCCGCGGCCCTCGGTCTCGCCCGAGATCATGTACCCCGGGATCCCCCGTTTCACGAACGGCCAGTGGTCGCTGTGGGGGACCAGCTCTCCGCCCGTCGACACCGGGTGATCGAAGCGGTCGCTCACGCGCTCGGCGGCGGCCGCCAGCGCGTCGAAGTCGTGGTGGTCGACGCGGAGCGTCCGCCCGAACACGTTGCTGTCGACGTTGACGACGGCGCGGACCGCCTCTCGGTCCGCCGCCTCGGCGGCCACCGACGAGCCGACGAGCCCGACCTCCTCTGCGCCGAACGCGGCGAACCGCACCCGCACGCCGAGTTCGTCCTCGCGTGCCGCCAGCGCCCGCGCGACCTCGACTATCGTCGCCGTGCCCGCGCCGTTGTCCATGGCGCCCTCCGCGAGGTCGTGCGCGTCGACGTGCGAGGAGACGATCAGGTGCTCGTCGGTGTCGGGGCCGAGCTCGGCGACGGCGTTCCCGCTCGTCGCGGTCGGGGTCCCGCAGTCGACCGCGACGGTGAGCTCGTCGCCCTCGTTCCGGCGCGCGAGGCGGGCGCCGGTCTCCTTCGAGACGCCGACCGCCGGGACCGCCCCGATCGGCGCGTCCGCGGTCCCGACGCTGCCGGTCGGCGGGAGCGTCCCTTCGACGTGGTTGGCGAAGACGAAGGCGGCGGCGCCCGCGTCGACCGCGCGGTAGTACTTCTCGCGGCGGTGAATGAAGCGGTCGACGGAGTCGGGGGTGTCCGACGACACCATGACGACTTTCCCCTCCAGGTCGGCCTCGAAGTCCTCGGGGACGCCGTGGCCGAGGTCGACGAACTCGCCGGTCGCCTCGCCGCTCGGACTCCGGGGCAGCGCGATACAGGCGTTCGGGCCGACCGCGACCGGGTCGCCGCTCGCGGCGTCCCGGACCGCGCTGTCGCCGCGCTCCCAGCCCTGGATCTCGAACTCCTCGACCGCGGCGTTTCGTGCGCCGGCGTCGGCGAACGCGTCGCGGGTCAGCTCGAGCGCCTCGCGCTCGCCCGGGGACCCGGCCATCCGGTCGCCGACGTCGACGAGGTCGGTGAGGTGGTTCCAGCCCGCGTCGCTCGTGAACGTCTCGCCGATCCAGTCGGTCATGGGTAGCGGTGTCGCGGGCGCCGCTCAAGCGTTTCGGTGGCGGCGGAGGCGGCCGGGACCGGATTCGACGGGGTCGCCGTCGGCTCAGACGGGGAGCGCCGGGAGGAGCACCGCCGCGGCCTCCGCGGCCTCGAACGTCGACCCGTACAGGTGATTCAACAGGAGGTATGTGACGACCCCGAGCACGAGCGAGAGGATCCACGCGCTCGCGGCGATGCGGCCGACCCGGCGGTGCGGCGTCTCCGTGCGGAGCTCCTGCTCCGTGTGCGTGAGCCCGAGCACGATGGCGTACAGGACGACGGGTACGGAGATCACCGAGAGGACGATGTGGACCGCGAGCATGACCAGGTACGCCGGGTACACCCAGTCCCAGAGGGGTACCCACGCGTACGACGACTCCAGGACGAACTCCTTGGTGCCGCCGCCGGCGACCTTCGGGAGGTACATGCCGAGGAACACGAGGATGAGGACGAACGAGGTCGTCATCGCCGCGGCGTGTTTCTTCACCTCGTCGTTGCGGATCCAGTACCACCCGAGCGAGAGGCTGATCACGGCCATCGTGTTGACGACGGCGATGGCGTGCGCGAGGAGGTCGACGGTGCCCTTCGTGAGCGTCGGGAACAGCGCCTGGAACTCGGGGACGAGGAAGACGCCGCCGACCGCGCCGTAACCGACGAGCGTGAGGAGTACGGTGATCGCGCGGGCCCGGTCTTTGGCCCGGTCGCGGACGCTGGCGGTGGCCATACGACCGGTTGTCGCGGCACGGTTATTTCGCTTTCGAGGTCGGGCGCCGCAGCCGGGGGCGGTCCCGACGACGATCCGGGGTCACCGGTCGATGACGCCCGTCGCGGTCGCCACCTCGACGGCGGCCTCCTCGTTGATCCCGCCTTGGAGGATGGTGTAGCGGTCGCGGATCTCGTGGGCGCTCGTCAGGGCGGCGATCAGTTCGGCGTCGTCGATCCCCAGCTCGTCGGCGGTCGTCGGGGCGTCGAGCTCGGCGAGCGCGTCGCGGATCGCCGCCCACCGCCCGTTCTCGCCGCTGTGGAGGTACTCCGTCATGATCGAGGCGACGCCGACCTGGTGGCCGTGGAGCGCCTTGCCGGGCGCGATGCGGTCGAGTTGGTGGGAGATGAGGTGCTCCGCGCCGGAGGCGGGCCGCGAGGAGCCCGCGATGGACATCGCGACGCCGGACGAGACGAGCGCCTTCACGACCACCCACGCCGACTCCTCTAACCCCGGGCGGATCATGTCGGCGTTCTCGACGAGCAGCTCCGCGGTCATCTCCGAGAGCGCCCCCGCGTACTCGCTGTACTCGACGTTGCGGAGGCGGCGGGCGAGCCGCCAGTCCTTCACGGCGGTGTAGTTGGAGATGATGTCGGCACAGCCCGCGGTCGTGAGCCGCCAGGGCGCCTCCGCGAGCAGCGTCGTGTCCGCGACGACGGCGAGCGGCGGGTCGGCGGCGACCGAGTGGCGCGTGTCGCCCTCGGGGATCGATGAGCGTCCGGAGACGATGCCGTCGTGGGAGGCGACGGTCGGGACGGAGACGAAGCCGACGTCGAGGTGGTCGGCGGCCATCTTCGCGATGTCGATCGGCTTCCCGCCGCCGAGTGCGATCAGGTAGCCGGGGTCGACCGCCTCGGCGGTCGCCTTCAGCTCCTCGACCGCGTCGAAGGAGGCGTCCTCGACGACGGCGGTCGCGGGGTCGTCGAACTGTGCCCGGACGCGGTCGCCGGCGATCTCGTTCGGCGTCGGGCTCGTCACGATCAGCGGCCGCCCCGTCAGGTAGAGCTCGCCGACCGCCTCGCCGAGGTCGTCGATGACGTCGTGTCCCACGAGGACGTTCCGCGGGAGCTTGATCCACGTCGTCTTCTCGAACATATCGGGCGGTCGCGCCGACGGGTCAAAGCCGTTGTCCATGCGCGTCGCGGGCCGCGCGGACGCGGCCGGGCGGCGGGCGCGAGCGGGCGGGGGCGGTCGCCCGCTACGCGCCGAGGGCGGCCAGCGTCGTCGCCGCGTCGTAGAGGAAGTACACGCCGAACCCGGCGAGCACGACCGCGGACAGCACCGCGACGATCGGCGCGAACGTCTCGATCCGGCGCTCGGCGGCGACGAGCCCGGTCGGGAAGCCGACGATCCAGGTCAGCACGCCGAGGAAGAACCCGCCGATGAGCGCCGGCGAGCCGGTCGCGACCACGAGCGTCCCCGCCAGGTCGCTCCCGACCACGGGGAGCCGCGCGAGCACGTCGAGCTCGCCCGGCCGGAGCAGCCCGACGCCGATCGTCAGCCAGAACAGCACCTGGTACGGGTTCGTCAGGGCGAGCACCAGCGCCTTGCGGAACCCCTTCCCCTCCGCGACCATCGGCTCCTCGCCGGCGGTCGGCCGGAACGACTCCCGGGCCCCCCGGGCGGCGCCGGCGGCGAAGTACAGCATCAGCACGCCGCCGACCGCGACCATCAGGCCCTGTAACAGCGGGAGCGACTCGACGACCGCGACGACGCCGACGTACGCGAGGACGAAGAAGATCGCGTCGGCGGTCGCCGCGCCGAGCCCGGCCCGGAAGCCGGCGAGGCGGCCGCGGAGGACTGACTCCTCGGCGATCACCGCGTTCATCGGTCCGGGCGGCGCCGCGAGCGCCAGGCCGAAGACGACGCCCGCACCGAGCGTGACGAGGGTACTCACGTCGCTCGAAACGGCCGATTTCGTGAAAAAGCCCGCGAAGAAGGGGCGGACAGCAGCGGACGGCACCGGCCGTCACGCCCGGGATCGGGACATCGACGGACGGATCCGAACGTCGGTGCGCACCGCGGACGACAAACCCCGGCCGGCGGCGACCCCGCGCCTACGCGTCCTGGAGTTCGGCGTCGCGGAGCGCCTCGTTGAGGTCCTCGCGGACCCGCTCGCCGGTCTCGCGGTCCATCGCCGTGGTGACGATCCGGTTCTCCTGGACGCTGGAGCCGTCGCGCAAGAGCAGCCGGACGTTGCCGTTCGTCCCCGCGCGCGTCGCCTTCGCGCGGAGGCCGGTCCGCGACCCCGTCCCGCCGGCGTCGATGGGGCCGGGAACGATCTTCTTGACGTGCGGGTGCTCCGCGACGGTCTGGACGGCCTTCCGCCCCTTGCGGCCGCCGATGAGCGTCGAGTGCGAGCCGCCGATCTTCTCCCGCGGCGGCGTCTCGACCACCGCCAGCGACCGGTCGCCCCGGCGGTCGAGCACCCAGCGGACGACCGGGCTCACGTCCGGCTCGCGGTCGTCGTCCGAGGGGTCGCCCGCGGCTCCGGCGTCGTCGCTCGCGCCGCCGTCCGGCACGCGGTAGAACTCGTGGTGGAGCTGCGCGCGGGTCTCGCGGAGCGGCTCGCGCTCCCCGGCTGCGTAGACGGTCTCGGGGCGCTTCCGACGGATCTCGTCGGCGACGCGGCCCGCGAAGTTCCGCAGTTGGACCTCGCTCAGCCGCTCCCGGTCCTCCGGCCGTGTGGTGACGGTCGTCTCGCCCACGACGTCGTCCTCGTCGAGCAGCGTCAGGCGCGCCCGGTCGGGCTCGAACTCGGCGACGACGGCGTCGGCGTTGGCGGTGTTACAGGTCAGACAGTAGTCCCCGGGCTTCTCCAACGGGGTCCCGCACCGCCGGCAGTTCATACCGATCGGACGGTCGTGTGCGGTAAAAGGCCGTCCGTTCGCCGTGCGACCGGCCCGTCGGGCCTCGATCCGGAATCGCCGCCCGGTCCGGAGCAACAGGTTATAACTCTCGCCGGTCTCCCTCCTGGGTATGGACGGAGACCGACGCCCTCGGGGCGGTGACGGCCCCGAGCGGGACGCCGGGGAGCCGGAGACCGTCGAGGACCGGCTGGCGCGGCTGGTCCGCGACGGGCGGTTCAACGCGCTCGCGGCGTGGACGATGATCGCGGTCCTGACGGGGGTGCTCGTCGAGAGCGCGCTCGACTACGACCTCCTCTCGGCGGTCATCGTCGTCGGCCTCGGGGCGGTCGTCCTCGCGCCGACGGTCGCGGCGCGGGACTGGCGGGCGATGCTCCCCGCGGAGCTGGTCGGCCTCGCGCTGCTGCCGGTCCTCGTGCGCGCGGTGTTCGGCGGCGAGTTGGGGACGTTCGCCACCTACGTCGCCATCGCGGCGCTGGCGCTCGTGGTCACCGTGGACCTCCACATGTTCACGTCGCTGCGGGTGACCCACTGGTTCGCGGTCGTCTTCGTCGTGATGGCGACGCTGGCGACGGCGGCGGTGTGGACGGTACTGCGCTGGAACCTCGACCAGCGCGGCGGGACGGCGTACCTCACGACGAACGACGCGCTGATGATCGAGTGGCTGTACGTCACGCTGGCGGGGCTCGCGGCGGGGCTCCTCTTCGACGGCTACTTCCGCGGACGCGGGCGCCGCCTCCGCCGCGCCATCCGGCGGGTGGTGCGGCGATGAGGCTGCTCCCGCGCCCCTCCATCCGGTCGCAGCGGCGCCTCACCGGCGCGATGCAGGTCCTCCTGATCGCCATCGTGGCTTACGGCTTCCTCGCCGGCGAGCAGAAGGCGATAAGCAACGGGATCATCGCCTTCCTCGTCACGCTGGTCCCGGCGGCGCTGGAACGCCGGTACGACCTCCCCTTGGACCCGTGGCTCGCCCTGTGGATCACGATGGCGGTGTTCCTCCACACCGTCGGGTCCGCCGGGTTCTACGCCCGGGTCGAGTGGTGGGACCACATGACCCACGCGCTGTCGGCCTCGCTGGTCGCCGCGGTCGGGTACACGACGCTCCGGGCGGTCGACCTCCACAGCGACGGCATCCGCATCCCGCCGCGGTTCGCGTTCGTCTTCATCGTCGTCGTCGTGCTCGCGTTCGGCGTGCTCTGGGAGCTGTTCGAGTTCGGGCTCGACATCGTCGCGACGGAGACGGGCATCGACATGCCGCTCGCGCAGCACGGGCTCGAAGACACGGTCAAAGACCTCACCTACAACACCATCGGCGCGGTGCTGGTGGGCCTGTTCGGACAGGCGCACCTCACCGGGGTCGCCGAGTTAGTCCGGGACCGGGTCCTCGGGAGCGCGGCCGAGTAACGCCGACCCGACGCCGGGCCGGCCGCGGCGGTCAGTTCAGGCAGGCGGCAACGACCCGCAGCGCGGCCTCGCCGCGCACCTCGTTCGCGAGCAGGGGCACGCGCTTCACCTCGCGGCCGCGGAACAGGTCGGTGGCCTCGCGGAGCGCGTTCTGCTGGACCTCCCAGCGGCGCGCGCAGAACTCGCAGGTCTCCGGGTTCGGCTCGACCACCCAGTCGGGGTCGACGCCGGCGCCGCTCCCCCCGGTCACGTCGTCGACGCCCTCCATCACCCGGTTAACGACGAGCGTGTCCACCGGAATCTCGAACTCGTCGAGGCGCGCGACCAGCCGCTCGGACTCGACGACGCTCATCTCCTCGGGGATCATCACGACGCGGAAGTCGGTCTTCGCCGGGTCGCGGAGGACGGCCCGCAGGCGCTCGATGCGCTCGCGGAGCTCGTCGAGGTCGGCCGACGGGTCGGGCTCGTCGTCGCTCCCGCCGAACATTCCTTTGAGTCCGTCCATCATCCCGGAGAAGCGCTGGCGGAGCTTCATCACGCGCCCCAGCATCGAGTCCATGATCTCGGGCAGCTGGAGCAGCCGGAGCGTGTGGCCGGTCGGGGCGGTGTCGACGACGACGCGGTCGAAGCGCGGGTCGTCGAGGTACTCCAGCAGCTGGCGCATCGCCGCGGCCTCGTCGGCGCCCGGCATCGTCCCGCCGAGGAGGCCGCCGAGCCCCTCGTCTTCGCCGACTTCGTCGCCCATGTCGCCGCCGGGGCCCATCCCGCCCATCGCGTCGCCCATCTCGCCGAGCCCGCCGAGCGGGTCGGCGTCGGCGCCGAACATCCCCTCCTCCATCGCGGCGTCGGGGTCGATCTCGGCGGCGTACAGCGGCAGGTCCTCGCGGATGCGCGCGGGTTCGGCGGGGATCTCCGTCTCGTAGGTGTCCGACAGCGAGTGCGCGGGGTCGGTGGAGACGACGAGCGTCCGGACGCCGCCCGCGGCCGAGGCGAGCCCCGTCGCGGCCGCCATCGTCGTCTTCCCCACGCCGCCTTTCCCGCCGTACAGCACGTAGTCGGGCGCGTCGACGCCCGCCGGGAGGTCGGCGAGGTCGTCGTCGACGGTCAGCGCCTCGTCCGCGTCCGCCGGCTCGACGGCGGCCTCGTCGGGCTCCTCGCCTTCGGGCTCGTCGACCCGGTCGACGGGTTCGACGTCGATGTCGTCCATACACGCGTGTCGTTCCGGCGGATACCTGTACCCGTCGGTCCGGCGGAGACGTCGACGCGGTCGCCGCGAGAGATCCGGTCGGCTCGGCCCACGGCGGACGACGCCGCACTCAGCACTCCCGCTCGTAGACGACCGACGGGTTCGCCTCGCCGACCACGACGATCTCGCCCGTCGCGCGCGGCTCGAATCCCTGCCCCTCGTAGAACGCGCGGCTCTCGTCGTGGGCTTCGAACGCCTCCAAGACGAGGCGGTCGTACCCCGCCGGAACGCGCGACAGGACCGCCTCGACCAGCGCGCCCCCGACACCGGTGCCCTGGTACTCGGGGTCGACGTAACAGGCGCGCAGCTCAGCCTCGTCGTCCCCGACGAACTCGTTGGTCCACTCGTCGTCCCACACCAGGGTCGCCCAGCCGACGACGGTCGTCGAATCCTCGGATCCGTCGTCGGCCACCGCGACGAACGCGCGGTTGTCGGCCGCCGATCCCGTGAAATCCGCGTGTTCCCGCTCGAAGCCCTGGTCGAGCATCACCTCCTCTATCGTCGACAGCGCGTCCGGCGAGAGGAGGTCATCGTAGCCCTCCGCCCACGCCCGGACCGTCAGTTCCCTCCCCGCACGAACCTCCGCCGCGCTCTCCGGTTCGCGTACGTTCACGGCTCCTCCCTCTTATCGTCCGACAATAGTTCCGTCGGACCCGCCGAACCACCCGAAACGCCCTCGCCGAGTCCCCGTCGCCGCCCCCACCGGTCGGAGGCGGTTCGCGTTCGATTCGGGGTCCGCGGTGGAGCGCCCGCAAGACAGTTACCTCGACTTCACCGACACGCGGTATGCTCGTCCTCCAAGCCCTGCCGATGGAGGTGCTGATACTCGCAACCCTCGCCGTCCCGCTCGTGCTCGTTTACCTCGTCTACACGCTGGTTCGGGCGTTCGAAGCGCGCTGACGGACGAATCGGCGTCGCGCGGGACGACTGCGGCTACTCGACCGCGCCGTCGCGCTCGACGTCCGTCCCGAGGTCGGCCATCGCGTCGAAGAAGCCGGGGAAGGAGACGTCGACGTGTTCGGCGCCGCGGACCGTCGTCGTCCCCTCGGCCGCGAGCGCGGCGACGGACAGCGCCATGACGATCCGGTGGTCGCCGCGGCCGTCGACCGCCGCGCCCCGGAGGTCGCTCTCGGAGCCGTGGACGGTGAGCACGTCCGGTTCCTCGGTCGTCTCCGCGCCCATCTTTTCGAGCTCCTCGGCCATCGCCGAGACGCGGTCCGTCTCCTTGTAGCGGACGTGCTCGCAGTTCTCGATCCGGGTGTCGCCGTCCGCGACCGCGCCGAGCGCGGCGATCGTCGGGAGGAGGTCGGGCGTGTCGCCCACGTCGACGGCGACGCCGGCGAGGTCGGCGCGCTCGACCGCGATCTCGCCGGCCTCGCGGTCCCAGTCGACCGGCGCCCCCATCTCTTCGACGACGTCGACGATCGCGGCGTCGCCCTGCGCGCTCGGTCGCGCGCCCTCGATCCGGACCGCCCCGCCGGGGTCGGCCGCGACCGCGCCCGCGCCGAGCAGGTACGAGATCGACGAGAAGTCGCCGGGCACCGCGTACGTCCCGCCGCTCGGCGCGTACGTCTGGCCGCCGGGGACCGAGAAGCCGGCCGCGCCCGCGGCGCCGTCGAGCGGGTCGCCGCCGGCGCCGACGGGGGTCGCCTCGACGCCGAAGTCGCCGAGCAGTTCGAGCGTGATGTCGACGTACGGCGCCGACTTGAGCTCGGTCGTGAGCTCGACCTCAATCCCCTCGTCGGTGACCGCGCCGGCCATCAGCAGCGCGGTGACGTACTGCGAGGAGACGTCGCCGGGGATCGCGACCTCGCCGCCCGCGAGCGGGCCGGCGACCACGAGCGGGGCCTGCCCGTTCGACCGGGTCGACTCCGCGCGGACGCCGAGGTCGCCGAGCGCGTCGAGGAGCGGTCCCTGGGGCCGCGAGCGCAGCGACCCGTCGCCGGTGAGAACGGTCGTGCCCTCGGCGAGGGCGGCCGCGGCGGTGACGAGCCGCATCGTCGTCCCCGAGTTCGCGCAGTCGATCACGTCGTCCGGGACGGCGGGGCGGCCGCCGAACCCCTCGACGGCGAGCGCGTCGGCGTCGGTGAGGTCCGGCTCGACCTCGGCCCCGCCGTCGGCCCCCGCGGGCTCGACCGCCCCGCCGAACGCGGTGACCGCGCGGGCGGTGGCCCGCGTGTCGGCGGATATCAGCGGCGACTCGACGGTCGCGCCGTCGCTGTACCCCGCGGCGAGGAGCGCGCGGTGCGTGTAGCTCTTCGACGGCGGCGCGCGGGCGGTCCCCCGGAGGGTCGAGCGCGTGATGTGGACGTCCATACCCACTCTGCCGCCCCCGGCGACAAGTCGGTACCGGCCGCGGCACGATTGCGGCCGCGCCGTCGGCGGCGGGCGACCCGCCGCGGACACTCGCCGCGACGCCGCGGCACACCCTTTATACCACCGGGAGCGTTAGCGTCGCGTATGCCCCAGTGTGAGATGTGCGGCGCCGAGGAGGCCTCGCTGACGACGACGAAGGTCGAAGGCGCCGAACTGGAGCTCTGTAGCTCGTGTACGGACTTCGGCACCGAGGTCCGCGACGAGTCGACGAGCTCCGGCGGCGGCAAGTACTCCACCAGCTCCAGCACCGGGAAGTCGTCCTCGTCGTCCGGCTCCTCCGGCTCCGGTGGCTCCCCGGGGAGCTCGACCCGCCGCCGCGACATGTTCGACGACATGGACGAGATCGCTACCGATTACGACGAGCGGATCCGCGAGGCGCGGGAGTCGCGCGGGCTGAGCCAGGAGGAGCTGGCCGACCAGCTCAACGAGAAGGCGAGCCTCATCCGCAAGCTGGAGCGCGGCGACACGCTCCCGACCGACGAGGTCCAGCGGAAGCTCGAACGCGCGCTCGACATCTCGCTGGTCGAGGGCCAGTCGGCCGACGACGCCGACTGGGAGACCGACGACGCGGGCACGATGACGCTCGGCGACGTCGTCAAGCGGAAGGACTGACCGCCCCGCTCGGCCCGACCGACCTTTTCGTCCCCCGTCGACCGCGCGCTCAGACGCGTCGCCGGAGCCCGAGCAGCGCGACCGCGAGCAGCCCGAACGCGACGAGCGACAGGTTCGGGACCGTGAGGCCGAGCAGCGGGCTCCGCCACTGAACGGTCGCACAGGGGCCGCCGACCGCACACTGCGTCATCGTCGCCTGGAGGTACGAGTGGTACGCGGCGAGCGGGAGGCCGACGGCCACGAGCGGCAGCGCGGTCCGCCAGACCGCCGGGCGACGCTCGACGGTCGCGACCCCGAGGACCGCGACGAGCGGGTACATGAGGATCCGCTGGTACCAGCACAGGTCGCAGGCGCGAGCCCGAGTCCGAGGCTGAACCAGAGGCTCCCCACGGTCGCGACCGCCGCGACGACTGTCGCGGCCGACAGCCACGCGGTCGCCGGGGACGGGCGGGCGGTCACACCGTCGCGCCGCCGTCGTCCGTCTGCTCCGAGCCGCCGTACCGCTCCGTGAGGTAGTCGATGATGTACTCGACGGTCTCGGGGTCGTAGCTCCAGAAGCCGAAGAACTCGCCCGGCGCGCGCTCCTCCGCGAGCAGCGCGCACTTCGCCTCGTCGTAGCCGCCCCCGTCGTAGGCGACGAACCACGTCTCGCGGATCTCGGCGGCCTCGCCGACGTGGACGGTGTAGTGTTCCACGTCGGGTGCCTCGCCCTCGTCGGCCGCGTACGCGTGGACGTCGAGCCGCTCCTTCTCGCCGAGCAGGGCGTACGTGTCCGCCTCGCCGGTGAGCACGTCGAGCGTCTGGAACCCCGCGTGGAGCTCGCCGTCGCCCACCCGCCAGGCGCGGTCCTCGATCTCCCTGGACGCGGCGACCATGTCGTCGCGGGAGTAGGAGGTGAACATCGTCTCGTCGAGGTGGTCCAACACCGGCCGCCCGACGCGGTCACCCGTGCCGCCTCGTTCCCCCGATCCGCCGCTTCCCGTCTCGGACTCGGCGGCCTCCACGCCGGTGCCCGCCGTCTCCCCCTCGTCCGGCCGCGACAGCAACTCGTCGACGGTCACGGCCGTGACGAACTCCCCGTCCCGCGCCAGGACGGCGAACTCCTCCGGGCCCGAGGCGGTCTGGTCGTCGACGATCCGGACGTTGCGGTCGGCGAAGTGCTCCCGGAGTTCGTCGGTCACCGCCGGATCGGCGTTGAACACGGTCAGCGTGGCCTCGTGCGCCTCCACGCCCGCGATGAGCTCGATGAGGGACATCCCTTGTCCGACCCACAACAGCGGGGTATAAGGACGTTTCTGCTCCCGGGACCGCGACTGTCCCCGGAAACCGGGATTCGAGGGGGACCGGCGAACCGGGCCGCCGCCGGGCGCGGTGCGGCGCGAAGCACGAACCTATTTGCGCCGCGCTCCCCCAGCGTGGGTATGTTCATCCTGGTGAACCTCAAGGCGTACCCGTGCGATCCGATCGAGGTAGCGACCGCGGCCCGCGACGTCGCCGAGGCGTCCGGCGCGCGAATCGCCGTCTCGCCGCAGGCCGCGGACGTCGCCCGCGTCGCCGAGACCGGCGTCGAGACGTGGGCGCAGCACGTCTCGCCGACCGGGCACGGCTCGCACACGGGCTCGACGCTCGCCGAGGCCGTCGCCGACAACGGCGCCGAGGGGACGCTGATCAACCACTCCGAGAACCGGCTGAAGCTCGCGGACGTCGACGGCTCCGTGCGGGCGGCCGAGCGGGCCGACCTGGAGACGATCGTCTGCGCGAACAACCCCGCGCAGGTCGGCGCTGCGGCCGCGCTCGGCCCCGACGCGGTCGCGGTCGAGCCCCCGGCGCTCATCGGCGGCGACGTCTCCGTCGCCACCGCCGACCCGGGGATCGTCGAGGACGCGGTCGCGGCCGCCGAGGCGGTCGACCCCGCGGTCGACGTGTTCTGCGGCGCCGGCGTCTCGACCGGCGAGGACGTGTCGACCGCCGGCGACCTCGGCGCGGCCGGCGTCCTGCTGGCCTCCGGCGTCGCGAAGGCCGACGACCCAGAGGCCGTGCTCGAAGACCTCGTGAGCGGGATCTGAGCCGCTGCGGGGCTCGACCCCGCGATCTCAGCGGTCCGGTCGCGGCGGGCGACCCTCCCCCTCCGTCCCGGAGCCGCTGCGTTTGCGGATCTGTATAAATACATCGATGTGAGCGACTCACACGATCGAGAAATCGCACGACGGCAGCGGGTTCGTTTCCGCGGCCGTATGGCAGCATCTAGTAACCTTTAACCGAAACAAGCCGCTAGCTATGACCAAGATGGCGAGCAACAAGATTCTCGGTATCGACCTCGGTACCACCAACTCCGCGTTCGCGGTGATGGAGGGCGACGAGCCCGAGATCATCGCCAACGCGGAAGGCGACCGGACCACCCCGTCGGTCGTCGCCTTCGCCGACGACGGCGAGCGCCTCGTCGGCAAGCCGGCGAAGAACCAGGCCGTCCAGAACCCCGACCGCACGATCCAGTCGATCAAGCGGCACATGGGCGACGACGACTACACCGTCGAGATCGGCGACGACGACTACACGCCGGAGCAGGTCTCGGCGATGATCCTCCAGAAGATCAAACGCGACGCCGAGGAGTACCTCGGCGACGACGTCGAGAAGGCGGTCATCACCGTCCCCGCCTACTTCAACGACAAGCAGCGCCAGGCGACGAAGGACGCCGGCGAGATCGCCGGCTTCGAGGTCGAACGCATCGTCAACGAGCCGACCGCGGCCTCCATGGCGTACGGCCTCGACGACGAGTCCGACCAGACCGTCCTCGTGTACGACCTCGGGGGCGGCACGTTCGACGTGTCGGTCCTCGACCTCGGCGGCGGCGTCTACGAGGTCGTCGCCACGAACGGCGACAACGACCTCGGCGGCGACGACTGGGACGAGGCGCTCATCGACCACCTCGCCGACGAGTTCCAGAACGACCACGGGATCGACCTCCGCGACGACCGGCAGGCGCTCCAGCGGCTGAAAGACGCCGCCGAGGAGGCGAAGATCGAGCTGTCGAACAAGAAGGAGACCACGGTCAACCTCCCGTTCATCACCGCGACCGACAGCGGCCCGGTCCACCTCGAACAGTCCGTCACCCGCGCGACCTTCGAGAACCTCACCTCGGACCTCATCGAGCGCACCGTCGAGCCGACCGAGCAGGCGCTCGCCGACGCCGACTACTCGAAGTCCGACATCGACGAGGTCATCCTCGTCGGCGGCTCCACGCGGATGCCGCAGGTCCAGGAGCAGGTCGAGGAGCTCGTCGATCAGGAGCCGAAGAAGAACGTCAACCCCGACGAGGCGGTCGCGCTCGGCGCGGCGGTCCAGGGCGGCGTGCTCTCCGGCGACGTCGACGACATCGTCCTGCTGGACGTCACCCCGCTCTCGCTCGGGATCGAGGTGAAGGGCGGCCTCTTCGAGCGGCTCATCGAGAAGAACACCACGATCCCCACCGAGGAGTCGAAGGTGTTCACCACGGCCGCTGACAACCAGACCTCCGTCAACGTCCGCGTCTTCCAGGGCGAACGCGAGATCGCCGAGGAGAACGAGCTGCTCGGCGCGTTCCAGCTGTCCGGCATCCCGCCGGCGCCCGCGGGCACCCCCCAGATCGAGGTCTCGTTCAACATCGACGAGAACGGGATCGTCAACGTCGAGGCCGAAGACCAGGGCTCGGGCAACGCCGAGTCGATCACCATCGAGGGCGGCGTCGGCCTCTCCGACGAGGAGATCGAGGAGATGCAAGAGGAGGCGGAGAAGCACGCCGAAGAAGACGAGGCCCGCCGCGAGCGGATCGAGGCCCGCAACGAGGCCGAGACGACGATTCAGCGCGCCGAGACCCTGCTCGAAGAGAACGAGGAGGATCTCGACGAGGGCCTCGTCGGCGACATCGAAGACGCCGTCGAGGACGTCGAGGACGTGCTCGAAGACGAGGACGCCGACACCGACGAGATAGAGTCCGCCACCGAGGCGCTCACCGAGGAGCTCCAGGAGATCGGCAAGCAGATGTACGAAGGCCAGGCCGCGCAGGCCGGTCCGGGCGGCGCGGGCGGCGCCGGTCCCGGCGGCATGGGCGGCATGGGCGGCGCCGCCGGTCCGGGCGGCGCGGCGGGCCCCGGCGGCGCCGGGCCTGACGGCGACGACGAGGAGTACGTCGACGCCGACTTCGAGGACGTGGACGACGACGACGAGGAGTAAGCCGCTCCGACCCGATTCTCGACGCCGCGACCCCGCCGTTTAAATCGACCCGTCGATCAACACCAACCAACGAAAGCAACGCATGAGCGAAGATTTCTACGACGTCCTCGGCGTGTCGCGGGACGCCAGCGAGGAGGAGATAAAGAAGGCGTACCGCAAACAGGCCGCAGAACATCATCCCGACGTCAGCGACGCCGAGAACGCCGAGGAGCGGTTCAAGAAGATCCAGAAGGCCAAGGAGGTGCTCACCGACGAGCAGAAGCGACAGCAGTACGACCAGATGGGCCACGACCGGTTCACCGAGGCCGACAAGCGCGGCGCGACCGGCGGCGGTGGCCCGGGCGGCGCCGGCGGGCCCTTCGGCGGCGCGGGCGGCGCCGGGGGCGCCGGCGGCTTCGAGGACATCTTCAACCAGTTCTTCGGTGGCGGCGGCGGTCGCGGCCGCGGCGGCGGTGGCGGCGGCGACCGGCCGCGGCAGGGACGCGACCTCAAGACCGGGCTGACCATCGACCTCGAAGAGGCGTTCGAGGGCGCGACCAAGGAGGTCACGCTCACGCGACCCACCACCTGCGCCACCTGCGACGGCGCGGGCCACCCCCCGGGCGCGGACGTGGAGACGTGTCCGCAGTGTAACGGCCGCGGGCAGGTCCAGCAGGTCCAGCAGACGCCGCTCGGGCGCGTCCAGCAGACCTCGACGTGCCCCCGCTGTGAGGGCGAGGGCGAACTGTACAGCGAGGACTGCCCGGACTGCGGCGGCGACGGCGTCGTCCGCGAGGAGGCGACGCTCTCGGTCGAGATCCCGGCCGGGATCCGCTCCGGACAGAGCCTCCGGATGGAGCGCGAGGGCGCGCCCGGCGAGAACGGCGGCCCGAAGGGGGACCTCCTCATCGAGGTCGACGTCGACGTCGGCGACCGGTTCGAGCGCGACGGCGACGACCTCCGCGTCAACGAGGCCATCTCCTTCCCGCAGGCCGTCTTCGGCGACACCGTCGAGGTGGAGACGGTCGACGGCAGCGTCGAGATGGACGTCCCCGCGGGGACGCAGAGCGGCGAGACGTTCCGCCTCCAGGGGAAGGGGATGCCCCGGCTCCGGCGCCGCGGACGGGGGGACCTCTACGTGCAGGTCGCCGTCGTCGTCCCCGAGTCGCTCAACGACGAGCAGCGCGAGGCACTGGAGGCGTTCGCCGAGGCCGGCGGCGAGGACATCGACGTCGGCGGCGGGTTCTTCGAGAAGCTGAAGAGCTCGTTCTGAGCGGAGCGGGGCCCTCGTCCGGCGCTCGGACCGCTCTCATTTCGCGGCCCATAGCTTTTCGTCCCTCCGAGTCGTCCGTCGGCGCATGGGCTACGACACGACCGCCTACGACGACGTCGAACCGCGCGCGCCCGGCATGTACTTCCTCCGCGACGCGCTCGACTGCGAGCGCCTCGGCGTGACCGTCGTCGAGGCCGACGCCGGCTGGGAGGGCATGGAACACGACCACGCCGACGGCGATCACGAGGAGGTGTACGTGCTGCTCCACGGCGAGGCGACGCTCACGGTGGACGGGGACGCCGTCGACCTCGCTCCCGGCGACGCGGTCCGCGTCGACCCCGGGTCCACCCGGGACCTCGCCTTCTCGGCCGACGGCTCGAAGATGGTCATCGCCGGCGCCCCGTGACGCCGGCTTGACGATGGTCACCTCCGGCGCCCCGTGACGCCGCCGCGAGAGCGCGTTCTCCCGCCTCTCCCCCCGCCCGCAGCGCGGTTGACCACGGACCCGTTTCGTCGGCGCCGCAGCGTTAAGGCTCGGGCGCCCCGAACGTCGCGTATGGACCTCGTCGGGGATCTGCTCGCGCGCGATCGACGCACTCGCGAGACGGCGCTCGTCACGGCTGACGGCCGGGAGCGGAGCTACCACGACCTGATCACGAACGGGTACAAGGCGGCGAACGTGCTCCGGTACCTCGGCGTCCGCACGGGCGCGACCGTCGCCGTCGACCCGACGCCGGGCTTTCACACGACGCTCGCGTTCCTCGGCGCCGGCGCCGTCGGCGCACCGGTCCGGTTCGACCCAGTGGCGGGGATCGAGGCCGGCGACCGCGTCGTGCTCGCGCCGGTCGCGACCGCCGCCGCCTTCGACCCGGCGCCGGGCACGAACCTCGCCGCGTTCGGCGGGTCGCCGGAGCGCCCCGAGACCACGCACTGGGAACAGGAACTGTGGAGCGAGAATCCGGGAACGCCGCCGAGCGACGTCGCCCCCGCCGATGACGCGGTCGTCGGGCCGGACCGGGCGTTCAGCCACCGCGAGTTGTGTTCGACCGCGGCGGCGGCCGTCGAGGCCGGCGCGATCGACGAGGGGACGCGCGTCGTCTTCCGTCTCCCCTTCTCCGATCCGCCGGCGCTCGCGGCCGGGCTCGTCGCGCCGCTCTCGGTCAGTGCGACGGCAGTACTCGCGCCGCCGGCCGGCGACGGCGAGCCGGACGGAGAATCGCGCGGCGACGTGGCGGTGGCCCCGCCGGACGCGGACGTTCCGGAACCGCGACGGGTCGATCCGTCGTCGGTCGGTTCGGCGGCCGAGTAAATATCGCCAACTCGGGTCGCGCCCGGATCAGTCGTCCGCGGGGTTCGGCTCCGCGGGTGTCCGCTCCCCGTGGAGGAGGCAGGCGGACTCGTGGTCGGGTCCGTGAACCGTCTGTTCGGGCGCGGTCTCGGCGCACGGCGTCGTGATCTTGTTCGAGAGCAACTCGTCGGCCATCTCGGCGTTGTCCCCCAATAGCAGGTTCATCGCCTCCGAAAGTGTCTCCTCCAGATCGGCGTCATCGACCGTCTCGCTGATGTCGAACTCACGTCGGATCTCTGCTCGGACTTCCGAGTCGGTCGGTTGGGTCCCGCTAGCAGCAACATTCTCACGGACCTGTTCGATGTCAATCTCGCCGGTTGCGACCTTGTCGCGCAGGTTCAATAGACCCCGCCAGTCCTCTTGGTCGATGTCGACGCCGTCGGGCTGGATCACCTTGTGACACCGCGTGTGGAACCGACAGCCGCTCGGCGGGTTCGTCGGGCTCGGGACGGTGCCCTTCAGCTCGATGCCGCCGACGCTCGCGCGCGGGTCCGGCGTCGGGATCGAGGAGAGCAGCGCCTCGGTATAGGGATGCTGTGGGTTGGTGAAGATCTCCTCGACCGGGCCGATCTCGACGATCTCGCCGAGGTACATCACGGCGACGCGGTCGCAGATCTGGCGGATAACGGACATGTCGTGGCTGATGAATAGCAGCGACAGCCCGAATTCGTCCTGAAGATCGTTGATCAGCGAGAGGATCTCCGCCTGGATGGAGACGTCGAGCGCGCTCACCGGTTCGTCGGCGATGATGAGGTCCGGGTTCAACACGAGCGCCCGGGCGAGCGCGATCCGCTGTTTCTGCCCGCCGGAGAACTCGTGCGGATACCGGTCGAAGTCGTTCGCCGAGAGCCCGACGCGTTCGAGCAGGTCCTCGACGATGGCGCGGCGCCGGTGGCGGTCGCTCATCCCGTGGACCTTCAGGAGTTCACCGACCCCGTTGCCGACGGACATCCGTGGGTCGAAGCTCGACGACGGGTCTTGAAAGATCATTTGCGCGCCCCGGCGGAATGTCTTCAATTCGTCGTCGCCGAACTCCGTCACGTCGTTCGGGTGAGTCCCATCTGGGTTCCGGCTCGCGCTGCCGCGTCCGTTGCCGTTGAAGATGACTTCGCCAGCCGTCGGTTCCTCCAGACGGATGACCGAACTGGCCGCGGTTGACTTCCCGCAGCCTGACTCGCCGACAAGCCCCAGCGTTTCGCCTTCCTCGATGTCGAAACTGATCCCGTCGACGGCGCGCGCGGCACCGACCTGCCGGTTGAACACTCCCTTCCGGATCGGGTAGTGCTTCTTCAGGTCGCGGACCGAAAGTAGCGGCTCAGTCATCGGCGGGACCCACCTCGCTGTCGCCGTCCGCCGCGCCGGCGATTCCGAACTCCCCTCCGCTGATCACTGAGGGATCGCCGCCCGGATCGTAGTGGACGCAGGAGACCCACTGGCCGGGTTCGACCTCGACTTCCTCCGGCTGCTCACCGGTTCGGCACGCCTCTTCGGCATACTCACAGCGCGGCGCGAACCGACAGCCGTCCGGTGGATTGTGCGGGTCCGGGAGCGTCCCCGGTATTCCGCCTCCTGTGCCGCCGAACTCCGGCAGGCACTCCAGCAACTGCTGAGTGTACGGGTGTGCGGGATTGTCGAAGATGTCGAGCACACTGCCGCGTTCCATGACCTTCCCAGCGTACATCACCACGATCCGGTCGGCGATCTGTGCGACGACACCGAGGTCGTGCGTGACGAACAGGATCCCCATCTCGAACTCGTCTTGTAGGTCGTCGAGTAGTTCCAGGATCTGCGCTTGGACCGTCACGTCAAGCGCCGTTGTCGGCTCGTCCGCGATGAGCAGGTCGGGGTCGCCGACGAGGGCCATCGCGATCATTATCCGCTGCTTCTGTCCGCCGGAGAACTCGTGTGGATAGTCGTCGAACCGCGAACTCGCGTTCGCAATCCCGACGCGGTCCATCAGGTCGACCGCCTTTGTACGCGCCTCCTCGTCGGAGACGTCTTGGTGGATCTGGAGCGCCTCGGTGATCTGCCACCCGACGGTGTAACAGTGGTTCATCGCCTCCTGCGGGTTCTGGAAGATATGCGCGATGTCGTTGCCCCGGATCTGTCGGATTTCAGACTCGGGCATCGACTGCAGGTCGCGGCCCTTGTATCCGACGGACCCTTCGATCTCTCCCGGTGGGGTGTTGATGATCTTGGTGATCGACTCCGTCGCGACCGTTTTTCCGGATCCAGATTCGCCGACGATACATACCGTCTCGCCGGTGTCGACGCTGAAGTCGACCCCGTCCACTGCGGTGAGCGTTCCGTCGTCGGTGCTGAACGTCGTCGTGAGGTCTTCGACCTCGAGTAGTGGCTGATCGTCGGACATTATTCGTTCTCTGCCTCCGCTTCGGGGTTCAGCGCGTCCAACAGCGCGTCGCCGAGGAAGTTGAACGCGAGGATTGTCAAGAACAGTACGATACCGGGCGCCAACACGATCCATGGAGCGTACGAGAGGTCACTCCGTCCAGCCGAGATGAGCTGTCCCCACGAGGGCACCGTCGAGTCGCCGACGCCGAGGAACGCCAACTGCGCCTCGAACAGCAGGAAGCCGGGGATGAGAAGCGTGAGCTGGGTGATGATGCTGCTCGCTACGTTCGGCACCACGTGGCCGCGGATCACCTGATACGTGCTCGCGCCACTGATCCGGCTCGCCTTAATGAACTCCTCTTCGGAGATTGACAGCGATTTGCTGCGGACGTATCTGGCGGTTCCCCCCCACGCGAACAGAGAGAACACGACGATGAACATGCCCAAACCGCCGCCGTAGATGTATAAGATGAGCAGGAACATCAGGAACGTCGGGAACGAGAGGATGATGTCGACGAAGCGCATCATGATCTCGTCGACCCACCCGCCAGAGTACGCGCTCAGCGTACCGAACGTGATACCGATCGTCGCGACGATGGTCGTCGTGATGAACGCGATCTGCATGCTGATCGTCATCCCGTAGACGATCATCGTGAACACGTCCCGGCCCGCGTTCGTCGTTCCGAGCGGGTACTGCCAGGTCCCGTAACAACGCCCGTTCATGACTTCGCCGACGCAGGTCGCCGGCGTTGACTGGACGACAGAGGTGAACACCGGTGGCTGGTAGGCGACGAGCAGTTCCTGTTGCGGTGCGCTCATTACCAGCGGCCCGATGATCCCGCCCACGAACACGATCCCGAGCCAGATCATGCTCACGACCGCCGGCCGGTTGCGCTTGAACTCCTTCCAGTAGTACCGCGTCATCCGCGGGTTCTGGTACAGCGGCAAGACGAGGTACCAGAACGCCAAGAACAGCGTGAAAATAAAGAAGAAGTCGACTGTCTCCAGCGTCCGGTCGAGCCCGATGAACCCGAAAGTCGGTGTCCGCTGACCGATGAACTGCCAGTCGTACACGGCGAGCAACACGAGCGGGAAGGTCGTCACCAGCATCCCGATCGAATTGACCGACAGGTCAAACCGCCCGGACCGTGAGAGGTTGCTCCAGTCGACTTGATCGAACCGTTCCGAGCCTTCAGTTGCCATTGTTTTCTGTTGAGTTACCTATCATCGTAGCTGATACGCGGGTCAAGCACGGTAAACACGAGGTCCTCGATAAGGTTCCCCACGACGGCGACGAACGTGAAGAACAGCGTCGTTCCCAGCACAAGGTTCGTGTCCTGTGAGAGCAGTGCTTCGAAGGTGAGCCGGCCGAGTCCGGGTATTCCGAACACGACCTCGACGAGCAGCGACGACCCGAGGAACAGCGCGAGGAGCTGTCCGACGAGCGTCGTCGAGAGGGGGACGAGCGTCGGCCGCATGACGTGGTACGCGTACGCGCGAAGCGGTGACATCCCCTTGGCCTTCGCCGTCTTCATGAAGTCCGCGTTCTGGAACTCGGCCGACTCGTTCCGAGAGACGCGCATGACCGCGCCGATCGAACCGGTCACCAATACGAACACCGGAATCGCCAGTTGAACCGCGTTTTCGACGCTGAAGACCGAAACATCCGTGTTGTACACAATCGGAATCACCTCTAGCCACACACCGAAGACCAGTAGAAGGATGATGCCGAAGAAGAAATTCGGGATGGCGTAACCGAAGAAGGCGAACCCGGTCGCCGCGTGGTCCCGCCAACTGTACATGTTTGCGGCGGAGTACACGCCCACGAGGGGCCCGAGGATGACCGTGAGGATCGTCCACGGAATCGAGTACTGCGCGGTGTAGTACAGCGCGTTCCCGACCGCCTCGATGACCGGCTGACTCCGACTGCTCGACCATCCCCAGTCGAGGGTGTACACGCCCTGAATGAAGTCGAAGTACCTGACGTAGAGCGGTTCGTCGAGCCCTCGGAGCTCCCTGGCCCGCTCTACGGCCTCCGCTGGGTCGCCTCCCTGTAGAGCCGCCTGCGTTGCGGCCCGCTGTACGTCCGGGTTCGGCGCGGCCGACAGGAGCAGAAACGTGATCGTAGTGATGATGAGCGATACGACTCCTGCCCAGAGGACACGAGCGGTAACGTACCTTCCAAATCCCATGTTGATATCGTGAGAAACGTGTGGTGAAGGTGAGCCGCTCTACCCCTCGTATCTCCACGCCGGGAGGTTCCAGCCGTTGGAGAAGTTCTCGATGGGACCTTCGAGCCCCTCACGGTATCCGACCGTGCTGTCGGGGAACGCGAGCATGATGTACGGCTGCTCCTCCGCGAGGTTGGCGAACAGTTCCACGAGCGCGTTCGCCAGCTCCTCCTCGGACGTCGCCTGCCGCGCGTTCTCGAACAGCTGCTCCGCGTCGAATCCCGGGTAGTAACCGACAGGGTTGTAGAGCGGATTCGCGCCCTCGAAGAAGACGCTGTTTGCAAGCGGATTCCGCGGGTACGTGTTCAGGCCGAACACGACTTCCATGTCCCACGACTCGTTCGACGTGATGTTGCGCGGGCCGGGGTTGGTGGAGGCAGGTTGAGTCCACTCTACTCTCTCGCCGTTCACCGTGTCGACGAGCTCCTCCGGCACGCTGACGACCTCGCCGTCATCGTTCGTCTCCGGAGTGGGGAAGTCGGTCTGAGTCCAGTACTCGTTGTTGAATCTGGTCCCGTCGATCGCCTCAACGTTCACGCTTATGCCGAGGTTCTCACCGAGCTCCTGTGCGATGAAGTCGGCCATTAGTTGCTCGGTGTTCTGTCCGGCGCTGTGGTAGAGGCTAAGCTGGACCTGGTTCCCGTCGGGGTCGACCATCGTCTCACCGTCGAACCGGTAGTCGTACTCGGACTGCTCGAACGCGTCCTCTGCCAGCCCGCGGGCCACTTCGCTCCCGTAGCTATCACCGACGCCGAACTGAGGGATGTCGCTCTCGGGCGGATAGAAGTTACTGAACCTCGGCTGCCAGGTGAAGTGCGTCTCCGCGAAGTCGCGGAACACGCCTTCAATAAGCCCCTGCTTGTCGATCGCAGCGGCCATCGCCTGTCGGAACGGCACGTGCCGGAACATGTTCCCCGGCCCGGTCGTCCAACCGTTGTCCCGCATGTTGACCGATATCTTCTCGTTGTACGGCTGCGGGATCTGGTTGACGTATATTTCGTCATTGTTCTGATACGACTTGACCTGGTTCGGCGGGATCGACGCCGTGTCGACCTCCCCGGTCTCCAGCGCACCGAGTCGCGAGGCTTGCTCACCGATCACACGGATTTCGGCCTTCTCGAAGTACGGGGCTTCGTTGAACACGTCCGGGAGATCGTCCGCATCTTGGAGGTAGTAGTCGTCGTTTCGGCTGTAGCGGGTCCCGCCGTCCCGCTGCCACTCGTCAAGGACGTACGGACCGAGATTCCCTGAGAACTGGAGTTCTAGCAGTTCCTCGTCCTGTCGAAGCCCTTCTGCGTCCTCCTCCTCGACGTACGGCTCAAGGAGGCCCTGCGGAATCGGGTACAGCTGGGGGTCAAAACTCTCGGGCCAGAGGAGCTGTGGCGTGTTCAGCGTGGCCTGGAACTCGTATTCGCCGGTCTCTTCGACTGTGACCCCGTCCCAACTCGCTGACGCGACCGAACTGGCCCAGGTGCTCTGATGAACCTCTTGGATGAGGTAGACAAAGTCACTCGCGGTCACTTCACCGTACGGATCGCTGAATTCGAGTCCCTCACGAATCTTGAACGTCCACACCTCGCCGTCCTCGGTGGACATGTCATAGAGGAGTGGAACGTACTCGTTCTCCTCGTCAAACGTGTACCCTAAGTCAAGGGCGCGGGCGATCGCATTCCCGGCGCCGTTTTCGTCGTTGTATATCGGGTTGAGTGTTGAGAAGGAGGATGCCGCGGCCGTCGCGTATATTTCTTCCTGACTGATATCATCCGAACCGGAGCCGCTGTCGGAGTTGGTTTCGCCGTTTCCGGAACAACCGGCGAGCGTCACTGCGCCGGCCATACCGAGCGCGGAGAGCCATTGTCGCCGGCTGATATGCCGAGAATCATCACGATCCTCAATGTTTCGCCGTGGCATACAATCCGATACGAGCGTGTGTATAAAAAACTTCAGACTTCGGGACAGTTGTCGGGGACGATCACCTTACATCCGTTTCGATAATCGGCGTATCCGGGCGGGAAAACCGGTCTGTCGGGGTCCGTTTCAACACGGCTGTGGCAGTTTGACACAATCTACGTCGCGAAATTTACCCCAACTAACCGCTCAGTGACCTCGGACGCGGAGTCGGCGTCTCCGGAATAATCTCCGGACGCCTCCCGGAGCAGGCTCCGGGAGTTCCGGCGAGGCCGTGTTCCACTTCGCACGGTCCCGGTCAGACCGGCCTCGCGCACGCCCTTCAGTCGCCGCGACCGTCCTGACCGGCAACGTTGTCGGTTCCGGCGTCCCGCCCTTCGTTCGTGCGGCCCGAGGCGGCGACCTCCTCCGTTCCGATCGCTCGGCCGTCGCCGCCGTCGGCCGACGACCTCCCCGTCGATCCGTCGCCGGCCGCCCGCTCGTACCGCGCGATCTGCTCGCGGTGGAGGGAGTGAATCATGTCGGCGAGGACGCCGAACACGAGCAGCTGGATCCCGAGGATCGTCGCGCCGACCGCGCCGACGGCGACGATCTCGTGGCTGATCCCGAACGCGAGGTACCGGTAGAGGACGAACGCGCCCATCGCCAGCCCCGCCGCGGTCGCGGCCGCGCCGGCGCTTCCGAAGTAGAACAGCGGGTTGTTCGTCTTCGCCTTCCGGTACAGCTCCAGGAAGATCACGCCGCCGTCCCGGACCGGGTGGAGGTTCGTCGCGGAGCCGCCGGGCCGCTCCCGGTACGTGATCGGGACCACGGCGACCGGGACGCGGTTCTTCACGCATTCGACGGCCATCTCCGTCTCGATACCGAACCCGTCGGCGGTGAGGTGGAGCCGCAGGAACGACTCGCGGGTGAACGCGCGGTACCCGGAGAGGATGTCGCGGTAGCTCTCGCGGTGGATCGCCCGGAACGCGAGGTTGATGAGGCGGTTTCCGATCCGGTTGAGCCGGGTCATCGCGCCCGGGCGCATGTCCGCGAACCGGTTCCCGATGACGTGGTCGGCCTCGCCGTCGCGCAGGGGATCGAGCATCGCCGCCGCGTCGCTCGCGTCGTAGGTGGCGTCCGCGTCCGCCATCAGGACGTACGGCGCCCGGACGTGGTCCCTGACCGCCTCCCTGACCGCCTGCCCCTTGCCGCGCCCCGACTGCTCCACGACGCGCGCGCCGGCCTCGCGGGCGATCGACTGCGTCCCGTCGGTCGAGCCGCCGTCGATCACGAGGAGGTTCTCGAAGCCGGCGTCCCGGAAGTCCTCGACGACGCGTGCGACCGTCTCGGCCTCGTTCATCGTCGGCAGCAGGACGCAGACGTCGTCGTGGTCGCTCATCAGACGAGCGATCACGGGGGAGTCGGTAAACTCTGTCCCTCCCGGTCGCCGGCCGGGGCTGCGGCCACCCACACGCTCATGTATGTGAACATTGATCGTGAGTGTATGCCCCACCCACCGGACCAACGCGCAGAGGAACTGCTCAGCGCCGCCCGCACCGCGACGGGAGACGAGCTGCGGAGCCTGACGTACTTCACGGAAGCGGACGTCGACCAGCTGTACCTCCGCAGCGACCTGAGCCGGACCGCCGACCTGGTCGGCTTCGCCGAGAACGAGCGTCAGGGGTTCCACGCGCAGTCGATGTACGCCAACACCCAGCTCGGCGACTACCAGTTCACGGTCCGCGTGTTCGAGAACGGATACCTCACGCGCGTCATCGCCAACGACCACGGCGTGTGGGTGACGACCGACTCGATGGAGATGGACCGGTTCGAGGAACTGGCGAGCGCGCTCGCGTCGATCCTCCGCTCGTTCGATCCCGCCTGATCCCGCGTCGGACCCCGAGCGCCGCTACCCGAGGTGGCTCTCGAACTCGCCGACCAGCTCCTCGGCGTCGACGGGCTTCGTCACGTAGCCGTCGGCGCCCGCCTTCACAGCCTCCATCATCTTCTCCTGCTGGTCGACGCTCGTACACATCACGATCACCGCGTCGGGCCAGCGGTCCTTGATGGCCGCCGTGGCCTCGATCCCGGTCATCTCCGGCATCACGACGTCCATCGACACCGCGTCCGGCTCGTACGCCTCGAAGAGTTCGACCGCCTCTGCGCCGTTCTCCGCCTCGTCGACGACCTCGAACCGCTCCGCCAGCGCGTCCCGAACGACGGTCCGCTGGAAGGAGGAGTCGTCGACGACGAGTACCCGCTCGGTCATACCCGTTCTCTCACCCTGACCGACATAAGCGCGCGGATCGGTCCCCGCTCCGACCATCCGTCGTGAATCCGATCTCGGCCTCGATCCGCCTCGTCGTCGCGGCGGCGGCGTCCGACCCCCCACCGCGGTGCGCCAAGTATCCCTTGTATATTCGGCTCGGCGTATAATGAACATGGGAACAAGGTTAAGGTCTATCCGGCGGTACGGTCGGGCATGGAAACGCGGAAGGTCCAGCGGCTGGGGCCGTCGACGCTGGCGATGACTCTCCCGGCCGAGTGGGCGCAGGAACACGGCGTGAACAAGGGCGACGAGGTGTCGCTGCGGATGGGCGGGAAAGGGACGCTCACGGTGCTTCCCGAGTCGGTGAGCACCGAGGAGTCGGAGGCGGTGATCAACGCCGACGGGCTCGACGCGCGCTCGCTCGAACGCGCCATCGTCGCACAGTACGTGTTGGGGCGGCGCGTGATCCACGTCCGCAGCGAGGGGGCGCTCGACAGCGAGCACATCAACGCGGTGTACAAGGCCGAGACCCAGCTGATGGGGCTCGGCGTCATCGAGGAGACCCCGGAGGACATCTCGATCCGCTGTTCGGTCGACCCAGAGGACTTCACCCTCGACAACCTGCTCGAACGCCTGGAGAACACGGGGTCGACGATGCGCGGCGAGGGCGTGAAGGCGCTCGCCCACGGCAACCCCGACCTCGCGCAACGCGCGCTCAACCGCGAGCGGCAGGCGAACAAGATATTCGTCCTCCTGCTCCGGCTCATCTTCACCGCCTATCAAAACCCCAACCTCGCGCGTGCGGTGGGCCTCGAAGAGGGGTTCCCGCTGATCGGCTACCGCTCCGTGGCGAAGAACCTCGAACTCACCGCCGACAACGCGGAGGACATCGCCGAGATCGTGATGGAGGCGGACGGGCATACCCTCGACGTCGACAGCGCGACGATGCGGCAGATCCGCGAGTTCACCGACCAGGTTGACGAGCTGACGGCGCTCGCGGTCCGGGCGGTCGTCGAGCGCGACTACGACCTCACGGTCGAGTGCCGCGACCTGTTCTCGCGGTTGGAGGACCGCGAACAGGAGATTCTCGACGAGCTCCCGAACGACCTGGACAACGAGACGCTGCTCATGACCCGGGAGGTGCTCGTCAGCCTCCAGCACACCGCGGAGTACGCCATGCGAAACGCCGAGATCGCGGCGAACCTCGCGCTCAACGAGGCGTCGGACCACGTCGAGATCATCTGATCGCGGCGTCCGGCCCGCAGTCTTCCCTTCCGTCTCCCCGACGCGTGTCGCGCGGTTCGCATGAACTAAGTGGTCCCCCGCGAAGCGACTCGTATGAGCGAGGGTTCCATCGAGTCGGACAAGGAGGTCGGCGTCGCGCTCGCGCTCGGCGCCATCGCGGTCGTCGGCGCCGTCGTGATGGCAGCGTACCCGGGTCAGCTCGGGAAAGCGTGGGGGTTCGCGGGCGCGTTCCTCTTCGCGACGCTCGCCGTCGGCGCGGTCCAGCTGTTCGACTGACCGGTCCGCGCCCCGGACCGGTCGGCCGACCGCGAAAGACGAGAAACCGTTAAGGACGTCAGACGCGTAGGTCTGGTAATGAGCGAGTACACCGAGGAGGAACAGCGGATCCTCGCGTACCTCACGGACAGCGTCACCCGTGGTGAGCGGTACGTTCGCTCGAAGACGATCGCCGACGCGATCGGCCTCACCGCGAAGCAGGTGGGCTCCCGGCTCCCGCGGCTCGCCGAGAAGTCGGAGGACGTAGACATCGAGAAGTGGGGCCGTGCGAAGTCGACCACCTGGCGCGTGACCCCGGAGGGTTGAGGTCGTCGGGCGACCGCGTCCCCCGCACCCGACACCGTCGACGCGCATTTTTAACCCCCGTAGTCCCAAACGAGTACGTATGACCGTTCGAGTCTCCCGGACGTTCGAGTTCGACGCGCCGCCGGCCGACGTGTGGGCGTTCATCTCGGACGCGGAGCAGCGCGCGGGCGCCATCAGCGTGGTCGACTCCTTCGAGGTACACGACGACGGCAGCGCGACCTGGCACGTCGCGCTCCCCATCCCGATGATCCGCTCGACGATCGACGTCGAGACGAAGGACATCGCCCGCGACCCCCCGAACCGAGTGAAGTTCGTCGGGAAGTCGCGGGCCTTCCGCGTCACCGGCGAACACGAGATCACCGAGACCGACGGCGGCTGCCGGCTCGCCAACGAGTTCGTCGTCGACGGGAAGCTCCCCGGCGTCGAGTCCTTCTTCAAGCGGAACTTCGACGCCGAGCTGGACAACTTGGAGGACGCGCTCCGCGCTTCGCTCGCCTCGCCGGCATGAGGCTCGCCGGCGTCCAACTGGCGGTCGAGGGCGGCGCGGTCGCGGCGAACGTCGACCGGGCGCTCGACCGGGTGCGGGCGGCCGCCGACGAGGGAGCTGACCTCGTCGTGCTCCCCGAGCTGTTCGACGTGGGCTACTTCGCGTTCGACGCGTACGGCCGGGCCGCTGAGAGCCTCGCCGGCGACCGGCTCGCCCGGTTCGCGGCCGCGGCCGACGACCACGACGTGGCGGTGCTGGCCGGCACGGTCGTCGAGGACCTGTCCGCGTCGGCCGCGGACGGCCTCGACGTGCCGGCCGAGTCCGGGCTCGCAAACGCCGCGGTGCTGTTCGACGCCGACGGCGAACGGCGCCTCGTCTACCGGAAGCGCCACCTCTTCGGGTACGGCTCCGAGGAGACGGACCGGATGGTCCCCGGCGAGCGGACGCCCGTGGTCGACCTCGGGGGCGTCACGATCGGCGTGACGACCTGCTACGACCTCCGATTCCCGGAGCAGTTCCGCGGGATGGTCGATCGGGGCGTCGAGTGCGTGCTGGTGCCGAGCGCGTGGCCCTACCCGCGGATCGAACACTGGCGGACGCTCGGCCGCGCGCGGGCCATCGAGAACCTCGCGTACGTCGCCGCGGTCAACGGGAGCGGTCGGTTCGGCGACGACGCGCTCTGCGGCCGGAGCGCGGTGTACGACCCCTGGGGGACCGCGCTCGCGTCGGTCGGCGACGAACCGGGCGTCGTGACCGCGACGGTGGACCCCGACCGGGTCGCGGCGGTCCGCGAGGAGTTCCCGGCGCTGCGCGACCGCCGGTGAGCCGACCCGCGCGTGCCTCGCGTGGGGCGTCGGATCCGGCGTGCCTAAACCCCGCCTCGCCGGATCCCACGTGCCCGGATCCCGTCTCGCCGGATCGCGCCGTTCCGGATCTCACACATTTATACGCCTGAGGGACATAGCGTCTTTTGCCGAAGACCGACGCTTTTCTCGTTGGAATTCGGCGTTAATCGATCCGCGCGCCCGTCCCGACCGCCCGGGCGGCGACGCCGACGACAGTCTGGGGGTCCGCTGTCCGGCCGTCGCCCGCCGCCTCTCGCCGCCGCTTCGCCTTTCGCCCGCCTCCCACCTCTCCCACCCCTTTTCCTCGTTCCCTCGACGGCCAACGTCGTCTTCGTTCCGTCCGGTTTTGTCTCTTTCACACTCCGAGTATCTCTCCTGATAACTCGGGCGGTAGGTTCTTAGGTCGCTCGGGATAGGAAGTAAACGCCGCGGACGAATCCGACAGGCCCCATCCCGTTCCGGGCGGGCCGGTCGGCCACTCGCTTCCACCGTCCGTCGTCCGTCGGCTTGGGTTCGGGTCCACCCGCTCCCACACCGAGCCCGAACCCGCTTCTGTTCGCGCTCCGCTCCGCTCCTCGAACAGTGACCGCCGTCGCCGCCGCGCGCGGCCGAAGCGCAAGGACGAAACCCTCGGCCGACGAACCGGCGGTCGAATGTTCCCCCGCGAGTACCGCGGCGTCGCCTTCGTCGTCGGGCTGTTCCTGATCGTCCAGGTGGGCGCGCTGGCGCTCGTCCCCGAGTTCGCCGAGAGCGGGTACCAGGCGGTCGAGAACCCGGACAACCCCGTGAACAGCGTGGTGTACGTCGCGGCCATCGTCGTGATGACCGGACTGATGCTGGCGGCGTTCCGGTACGACTTCGACGGGGCGATCCGGCTGCTGATCGTCGGCGTGTCGGCGTGGCTCTCGTGGTACGTGTTCTCCGCGCTCGTCCCGCCGCTCGCGGCCGCCGTCCCGGCGGTCGCGGTCGCGGTCGGCCTGCTCGTCCACCCCGAGTGGTACGTCATCGACACCGCCGGTGTGTTGATGGGCGCCGGCGCCGCCGGGCTGTTCGGCATCTCCTTCGGCCTCCTGCCCGCGCTGATCCTGCTCGCCGTCCTCGCCGTTTACGACGCGGTCTCCGTGTACGGCACCGAACACATGTTGTCGCTCGCGGAGGGCGTGATGGACCTGAACATCCCCGTCGTGCTGGTGATCCCGCTGTCGCTGTCGTACTCGCTGCTCGACGACGGGTCGGCCAGCGACGAGGCCGCGGGGGTCGGCGACGAGTCGGCGTCGGACGCGGAAGGCGGCGAGACGACGGGCTCCGACGCGGACGCCGACGACGCCGTCGCGGACGCGAATGACGCCGAGGACGTGGCCGCCGACCCCGCCGACACCGGTGACCGCGACGCGTTCTTCATCGGCCTCGGCGACGCCGTCATCCCGACGGTGCTGATCGCGAGCGCGGCGACGTTCTCGCCGGCGAGGGACCTCGCGGTCCCGCTCCTCGGCGTCAACCTCCCCTCGCTGCTGGCGATGGTCGGGACCCTCGCGGGGCTGCTCGTCCTCATGCGGTGGGTGATACAGGGGCGGCCGCACGCGGGGCTTCCCCTCCTGAACGGCGGCGCCATCGGCGGCTACCTGATCGGCTCGGTCGTCGCCGGGGTCCCGCTGATCGAGGCGCTCGGACTGGCGGGATTCTTATAAGTCGATTCGGCGCACGATGAGTTCGTCCACGGACCACCGACCGACACGAACACCCCCGAAGCCCCAGCCGCGAGGCGACCAGACGCTCGCTGCGCTCCTCGTCGCTCGCGTTGCTCGCTTCTGCGGTGCTTACGTCGCCTCTGGTCGCCTCGCGACTGCCCCTTCGAGTCCCGCCCGACCGCAACCGCACCTCACACCTCCCCAGCCTCGCGGTTCGCGCTCTCCGAGCGCTCACCGCGTCCCTCGCGCGTGCCGCCTCGCGGCCTCCGCTTCGCGTCGGCCGCTCGCGGGCACGCGCCACCGCAAAAAATTCGCTATTCGCCGTCTGCGGGGTTCCCGTCGCGCGTCTTCACGGCGACGCCCGAGCCGAGTTGTTCGGCCTCCGCGCCGGAGAGCTCGGCGCGCCCGACACCGAATATCGCGTCGGACTCGTCGACGACGAGCACCTCGTCGCCCGGCCGGATCCCGCCGTCGGCCGCGGTGACGAACTTCGCGAACGCGTTGCGCCCCTCGCGCACGAACGGCTCGCTCTCCTCGCCGACGACCATCCGGTGTCGGGGCGGTGCGAACGCCCTGTGGATTCTTCTCCCGCCCGCGAGCCCGAGCGTGAACCGGCCGTCGGTGCCGTACGAGACGAGCCGGTCGCCCTCGCTGCTGCCGGGCGTGTCGTCGACGTCGCCGTCGATCACCTGTCGCGGGCGGCCGCCGCTCGACCGGCGCACGGTGAGCGGGTCGCCCGGCGGGAACAGCGCGTCGCCCGCGCCGGCCCCGAACTGGTAGTCTGCCGCCGTCCGCAGGTCCGCGAGCGTGTCGGCGTCGGTCATGGCCGCGGTTCTCCGCGCGCGCCCAAAGCGGTTGCGACACCGCCCGCGGCTCACCCGAGCGGCGGGTACGTCGCGGCGCCGTCGCCGTCGACGCGCCAGCGGTCGGCGAGCGCCCGGTACGCCGCCGGGTCGGCGGCCGACTCGGCCGGGACCGCCTCGGGCGGCGACTCCCGCAGCGCCTCGGCCACCGCCTCGCGGTCCGTCGCGGTCGGGCCGCCGGGACTCTCGCCGAGGAGACCGGCCAGCTCGTCGGCGGCCGCGACGACCGCCCGAACCGCCTCGATCCGGTGGCCGAGGTCGAGCGCCGCGGTCAGCCGGGACGCCGCCGCCTCGCCGTCCCCGCGCCGGGCCGCCGCGGCGCCCAGCGTCGCGAGCGCCTGCGCCTCGACCTGCGTGAACCCGCCGGCGCGGGCCGACTCGACGGCGGACTCCAGCGCGGCCGCCGCGGCGTCGCCGTCCCCCCGAGCCAGCGCCAGCCGGCCCCGGACCCGGTCTAACTCCGCCAGCCGCTTGTGCCCCGCGTGGTCGTCGAGCAGCGACGCGGTCCGGTCGACCCGCCGCTCGGCCGCGCCGAGGTCGCCGCGGTCGATGGCGACCTCCGCCAAGATGGCGGTCACCATCGCGCAGCGCGTGTCGGCGCCGAGCGCGTCGAGGCGGTCCAACGCGTCGGTGAGGTACCGCTCCGCCCGGTCGAGGTCGCCGGCGACGTGGGCCGCGCTGCCGAGGTGGCTCAGCGCGAACGCCTCGTACAGCTCCGAGCCGACCCGCTCGGCGATGGCCCGCGCCTCCGCCGCGCGGGCTACCGCCTCGCCGACGGCGCCGCGCTGCTCGGCGACCGCCGCGAGGTTCAAAAGCGAAATGGCCTCGCGGTGTTCGTCGCCGACCGTCCGGTAGCCGTCGAGCGAGCGCCGCGCCGTCCGCTCGGCCGCGTCGAGGTCGCCGCGACGGCGCAGCGCCACCGCCTGGTTCGCGCGCACGTTCGCCGCCCCGTGCGTGTCGTCGTAGGCGCGGAACAGGTCGCCGGCCACCCGGTAGTGGGCGAGGACGGCGTCGGTCCCGTCGAGCCCGTCGAGCGCGTTGCCGACGTCCATCAGCGCCTTCGCCTCCGCGATGGGGTCGCCGACCTCGACGGCGATGGCGTACGCCCGCGAGGCCGCCTCGTAGGCCTCCTCGAAGTCCCCGTCGAAGTGAGCCGCCTGGGCGCGACCGCGGACGGCCGCCGCGAGCCCGCCGCGGTCGCCCGCGGCCCCGAACAGCTCCTCGGCCCGCTCGTACCGCTCGCGCGCCGCGTCGTACTCGCCGCGCCGCCGCGCCACGTCGCCGTACCCGCGCTGGCGCTCGGCGGCGCCCGCCTCGTCGGCGGGCCGCCACGCGTCGAGCGCCGCCGTCGCCCCGTCGAGGTCGCCGGCGTCGACGTACATCCGGGCCACCCACTCCGGCGGCCGGTCGCGCAGGCCGTCCGGGCACGCGTCCGGGAGGTCGATCCAGGCGTAGCGAACGCGCCCGTACAGCGGCGCGAGCCGGGGGTAGCGACGGCCCACGCCGTACACCGCCCGGACGGTCTCCGCCGCCCACGCGCCCGGGTCGCGCTCGATCCGATCGACCGTCGGCGCGTCGCCGCCAACGGCGCGCCGGACGCGGGCGCGCCGCGTCGGGTCGTCCGCGAGCGCGAGCACCCGCGAGACGGCCCGCCCCACGCGCCTGGCGACGATCGGCGCCGGCTCCCGCTCGACGAGCCGCTCCAGGAACAGCACCGACCACTCGTCGTGGACCGCGCGGTACCCCTCGTCCCCGGAGCAGACGAGGGCGGTCCCGACGAGGCGGTCGAGCGCGCGCCGCACCCCGTCGACGGTCGGCGACGGGTCGCCGTCGCCCCCCTCGGGGTCGCCTCCCGAACTCCCCGCCGGCCCGTCGACGAGCGCGTACGCCAGGGTCCCGACGTCGCCCACGCCGGCGACGTTGAGGAGGTTCACGAGCGCCGCCACGTCCGCCGTCGGCGGCGGCCGGTTCCGGACCTCCCGGACCGCCTCCGCGACCGCCGCCTCCAGTCCGGACTCGGGGCCGGCGTCTCCGCTGCGTCCGGCCGTCCCGTCGCTTGTCTCGCGTTCTCCCGAGGCGCCGGCCGCGCTCTCCCCCGGGTCGGCGACGTGGGCGACGAACCGCTCCACCTCGCGCGCGTCGAGCCGGGGCATCCGCACGGTCGCCATCTCCCGGCGGTAGCGCAGGTCGGCCGGGGACAGCGGGAGCCCGTCGGGGTCGTCGTACGGCTCCTCGCGGGCGTCGAACAGGAAGGACACGTCGTCGCGGTCGGCCAGTTCGCGGGCGAGACCGACCGCCTCCGCGGCCCCGGGGTCGACCGCGTCCTCGACGACCACGAGGTGGTGGCCGTCCCCCGCGGTCACGCGCTCGCGGAGCCGCTCCGTCGCGGCGAACGGGTCGCCGCCGTCGCTCGGCCGGTACGTCACCGGACCGCGTCCCGACCGGTACCACTCGACCGCGACGCTCCGGCACACCGTGCTCTTGCCGCTGCCCGGCGGGCCGACGAGCGCGTGGTCGGTGCCCTCAGTGAGCCCGTCGACGAGCAGCCCGGCGATCGACCGCCGCTCGCCGTCGCGCACCGCGGTCCTGTCGAGGACGTACCCCGCGTCGACCTCCGGGAACGACGCCGTCGCGCGGAGCGGTCCGTACGGGTCCGGCTCGCCGGAGAGCCGGTCCTCGTCGACCGCGTGGAACCCCTGCGCCGAGAGCGGGCTCCGCCCGGTGTCGTCGGACCCGGTCCCCCCGAAGAGCCGACCGCCGGTGTGCCCTGTCTTCTCGTCCGCCCCGGCGGATCGCTCCCGGCCGTCGGTCGCGTCGGGGTCGCCGCCCGCCGACGAGTCGCCGGCCTCCCCCTCGGATCGGTCGCTACCGCGCGCGTCGCGCCCGGTCTCGCCCGTCTCGGCGTCGTCCATCGCCGCGAGCGCGTCGCCCGTGTCGTGCCCGCGGTCGATCAGTCCCCGCACCTTCCGTTCCGCCCACTCGACGGCCTCCGGCTCGGTCGACGCCGCCGCCCCGTGGAGCGTCCCGCCGTCGTCGAAGGTGAGAAGCAGCGCGGTCCCGTCGGCCGCGACCACCCCCGCGTCGACGGCGTCGACCGCGGCGACGCGGGACCCCTCCCGCCGCGCGACGGCGCCGAGGTCGTCCGCGAAGCGCTCGGCGGCGTGTCGGTACGCCCGGTCCGCGAGCGCCAGGTCGACGGTCCCGCCGCCCGCGGCCGTGCGCCGGAGCCGCTCCGCGACCCGCGGGTAGGGGAACGCGGGCAGCGCGGCCGCGACCGCGTCCGCGTCGGCGAGCGCTCCGTCGAGCACCTCCAGCGGCCGGTAGGGGTCCGGGGCCGCGGCCCGGTACGTCTCCGCCTCGCGGAGGACCGCGGGGTCGACGTCGACGTCCGCGCCGAGCGGGTCCAGCACGTCGCCCGCGGCCGCGAGGTCGTCGGCGGCCGTCAGGAACTCGCGGTACTCGGTGGCGAGGAGGCGGCCGGACAGCGTCGTCCGATAGCCGTCGGTCTCGCTCGCGACGAGCCCGGCCGCCTCGAGCTCGTCTATCGCCCGGTTCACCGTCGACCGGGAGTGGCCGAGCGCGTCGACGAGCTCGTGTTTACGCAGCGGCTCCGCGGCGAGCCGTTCGAGGAAGTCGAGCCGGCGCTCGACGGCGCCAACGAGCTCCGACGCCTCCGTCATACGTGCTTCCGCACCACACCCACCGGTATAACTGTTTCTTCGGTGACGACTCTCGCGCGCGGTGGCACAGTGTTTCACTGGGTGAGAATAAGGGCGTCACCGTCACACTCGCTCCCATGAACGAGGACCGTGGGAGCGGGGGCGACGAGGCGGAGGCGTCGGCCCGGCTCGACGAGGCGGAACCGAGCGGCCGGGACGACGCCAAGCCGGTCGAGTCCGCCGGGGCGGCGCCGGACGGGGCCGACGCGCCCGACGACGACGCCGACACCGACTCCGACGCGGCGGGCGACGGCGGCTCGACGTCAGGCGGGTCCGGGACGGGCGCCGCGGACCTGCCGACCCGCGCGTCGCGGACCGTCGCGGCGTCGCGGGCGGCCGCCGACGATCTGGCGGCGTGGGACCCCGGCGACGTCGACGCGCTCGTGCGGTCGGTCGGCGAGCGCTTGGCCGACAGGGAGACGGTCAGCCGGCTCGCGCGGTCGGCGGCCAACGAGACCGGGCGCGGCCACCCGGGGACGAAGGCCGAGAAGATAGCGACCGCGCTCGACGCCGCTCGGCGGACGCTGCGGGACGCGCCGACCGCCGGCGTGGTCGACCGCGACGGCGCGCGCGGGACCGTGACCGTCGCCGGGCCGGTCGGCGTCGTCGGCGCGGCGGTCCCCGCGACCCACCCGGTCGTGATCCCCGCGGTCCTCTCGCTGTACGCGCTCGCCGCCCGGAACGCGGTCGTCTTCGCGCCCTCGCCGTCGACCGTCGAGACGTGCGACGTGGTCGTCGAGACCGTCCGCCGCGCGCTCGCCGACGCGGGGGCGCCGACCGGCGCGGTCTCGATGCTGCCGGCGCCCGCCGCGAAGCCCGAGACGGACGCGCTGTTCGAGCGCGCCGACCTCGTCGTCGCGGCCGGCTCCGCGGCGACGGTCGCGGCGGGGCAGCGCTGCGGGACGCCGAACCTCGCCGCCGGCGCCGACGGCGTCGTCGCCGTCGCGGACGGGTCGGTCCCGGCCGAGGCCGTGGCGACGCGCGTCGCGGTCGGCGCGACGTACGACTTCGGCGCGCACCCCGCGGGCGACGCCGCGGTCGTCACGGTGTCGCCGGCGGTCGACTCCTTGTGTTCCGCGCTCGAATCGGAGGGGGGCTACGTCCTCGACGCGGCCGAGCGCGACCGGCTGCGGTCGCTCCTCGGCGACGCCGACGACGGGGCGACGGACCCCCGCGGGAACTCGCCGCGGTGGCTGGCGGCCGAACTCGACCTCCCGAGCGCGGCCCGCGAGGCGGCGTTCCTCGTCGCCGAGCCCGACGGCGTCGACGACCGGCTCGCGGCGCTGCCCGGGATCCCCGCGGTCGCGGTCCACGGTCGGAGCGGGTTCGACGGCGCGCTCGCGCTCGCCGCGGAGATCGGGTCCCCGCACGCCGCGGCGGTCCACACCACCCAGCAGCGCCGCGCGCGACGCGCCGCGGAGCGGCTCGCGCCCGGGCGCCTCGTCGTCAACCAGCCGGGGATCGCGGCGACCGGCGCGCGCTCCAACGGGTTCGAGGCGGCGCCCGTGCTGGGGGGCGGCGCCGCCGAGGGGAGCCAGCTCCGCGGCGGGCTCACGCCCGACCGCCTCGCGCAGACCGCGACCGTCGCGGCGACGAGCGTCGCGGACGAGGCGTCCCACCGGAACGGGGCCGGCGACACGCTCCGCGGTCCCTGAGCCGCGTCGTCGGGATCGGGGGGGGGGTCGGCCGGCTCAGAGCTCGATCCGGTCGACGATCGAGCCGTTCCCGTCCCGCCCGTCGCTGTGGGTGTTGATCGCGACGGTCCGGATCCGGTCTTCGAGCAGCGAGCCCTCGATCTTCGCCTTGAGCAGGGAGTCGACCTGGTAGACGCCGGCGGCGTTGTTCATCCGGATCACGACCTGAACGGGGGTCTCGTCGCCCTCGCGGAGCGAGACGCGCTCGATCGCCTGCGAGGAGACGGTGTTGATCCCGCGCCCGCCCTCCTCGTAGGGGACCCGCGAGCGCCCGCGTTCCATGTCGAGGCCGTCGGCGATCCGGACCACGCCGGCCTCCAGCGTGAGCGGCTGCTCCTCCGTGTGGTGACACAGGATCGCGTGGAGCACCTCCGCCTTCACGCGCACCCGGTCCGCCACGCCGTAGAACGCCGGGAGCAGGTCGTCCAGCAGGTCCGCCGCCAGCGGGATCGAGTAGTATGGGTGGTCGTGGCGGTGGACGACGTGGCCGATGTCGTGGAGCGTCGCCGCCAGCGCGACGATCACGGGCTCGTCCGCCTCGTCGAGCCCCTGCTGGCGGGCGCCGTTGAACTCGACGCCGCCGGACTTGAGCAGGTCGTACAGCCGGAGCGCTCGGTCGCGGACGATCC
Source organism: Halorubrum sp. ASP1 (assembly GCF_005435135.1). Classification (NCBI taxonomy): domain Archaea; kingdom Methanobacteriati; phylum Methanobacteriota; class Halobacteria; order Halobacteriales; family Haloferacaceae; genus Halorubrum; species Halorubrum sp. ASP1. Next base: position 273,881 of record NZ_SGUA01000001.1, read on the forward strand.
CGACGTGCTTGGCGCCGTGGTCGTTGTACCCCTTCCGCGCGACCGGGTTGACGTTCTGCGCCTCCAGGTAGGCGACGACCTCCTCGTCGGATTCGAGCCGCGCGAGGACCTCGTTGAGGCGCTCGTCGGGGAACGCGTGCTCGGCGTCCGGGTCGTACTCGTGGCGGGCGGCGTCGGTGTCGGCGCTGATCTCGTCGGCCGCCGTCGGTTCGTCCGGTGGGGCCGGGTCGGGGACGTCGTCGCCGTCGATCGGGTCGCGGGCGTCGTCGGACGGGTCGCTCATGCGTCTCCCAGAGTCGCCCGGCCGGCATAAATGTGCGAGCCCTCGGTCCCCGTCCGGACCGCCGAGGCGGCGCTCGCGAACCGCGTCGCCGACCGCGAGCCGGTGTCGCGGCTGTGGCGGTCGAGGCGGTGGCCGGGTTCGACAGGCCGACGTTCCGGCTGAACCTCGCGACCGCGGTCGCGGCGGTCGCGCTCGCGACGCGGCCCGCCGTCCGCCGCGACGGCCGCGGAGCGGGTCCGTGAGCGACCGCCGCGGCAGTTTCGACCCGAGACACAACGTATAAGCGCGCGACCGATCCATATGGCGATGTGACCCGACCCGCGTCCGCACGCGGCCCGCAGTCGACGCCAGCGGCGCGGCTCTTCTCGAAAAAACGCGCGTGAGCCGTCCGCCGGCGGGAGTGGCGACCCCGTCCCGGACGACCCCCGGCTCGCGCGCATCGACCCGTTCACCGACCCGGACTCACCGCAGCACCCATGACAGACACGACCACCACGACACCCTACGCGACGCACGACGCGACGGACGGCGAACCGACCGACGCGCCCTTCGAGGGCGTGTACCCCGCGATGACGACCCCCTTCACCGACGGCGACGCGGTCGACCACGACCAGCTCGCCGCGAACGCCCGGTTCCTCGAACGCGCGGGCGTCGACGGCGTCGTCCCCGTCGGCTCGACCGGCGAGTCGGCGACGATGAGCCACGACGAGCACGTCGCGGTGATCGAGACGGTCCGCGACGCCCTCGACGACATCCCCGTCATCGCCGGCACCGGCTCGAACAACACCGCGGAGGCGCTCTCGCTGTCGCGGCGCGCGGCCGACGCGGGCGCCGACGGCCTCCTCCTGATCTCGCCGTACTACAACAAGCCCGAGCCGCAGGGGTTCCTCGACCACTACCGCACCATCGCCGACGAGGTGGACCTCCCGCAGATCGTCTACAACGTGCCGAGCCGGACGGGCCAGTCGATCCCGGTCGACGTGACCGCCGAGCTCGCCGAACACCCGAACGTCCGCGGGTACAAGGCCGCCTCGGGCGACCTCAACCTCATCAGCGAGGTGATCGAGCGCACCCGCGACGAGGCGTTCGCCGTGCTGTCGGGCGACGACGGCCTCACGCTGCCGGTCCTCTCTATCGGGGGCACGGGGACGATCAGCGTGGTCGCCAACGTCGAGCCCGAGCGGACCTGCGCGATGGTCGGTGCCGCGCTCTCGGGCGATTACGACCGCGCGCGGACGCTCCACCACGAGCTGTCGCCGCTCGTCCGCGAGCTGTTCGCCGAGACGAACCCGATCCCGGTGAAGGAGGCCATGCACATCCGGGGCCGGGGCGGCCCCCGCGTCCGCTCGCCGCTCTCGCGGCTCTCGGCCGAGCGACGCGAGTCGCTCCGCGACCTGCTGGCCGCGTACGAGGAGCAGGCGCCGGGAGCGATCGACCCGACGGCCGTCGACCCCGCGGCGACGGAGGGCGCGGAATGAGCGCGGACGCGCTCTCGCTCGCCGTCACCGGCGCGGGCGGCCGCATGGGCCGCGAGGTGATCGAGGCGGCCGCCGACCGCGAGGGCGTCGCGGTCGCGGTCGCGGTCAACCGGACCGAGACCGAGCCGGTCGCGGGCGTCCCGGTCGCCGACGCCGCCGACCTCGACGATCTGCTCGCGAGGGAGGCGCCCGACGCCCTGATCGACTTCACCGGCCCCGACTCCGCGGTCGCGTACGCCGAGACCTGCGCCGACGCGGGCGTCCCGCTCGTCACCGGTACGACGGGGTTCGCCGACGCCCAGGTCGCCGACCTCCGAGCCGCGAGCGAGGCGGTGCCCGTGCTCAAGGCGTCGAACTTCGCCCGGGGCGTGGCCGCGCTCCGCCGCGCGGTCCGCGAGGCCGCCGCGGCGCTGCCCGGCTACGACGCGGAGCTGACCGAGACGCACCACAACGCGAAGCGCGACGCCCCCTCGGGGACCGCGAAGTCGATCCTCGACGACGTGGCGGCCGTGCGCGGCGACCTCGACGAGCGCGTCCACGGCCGCGAGGGCGACGCGCCCCGAAGCCCGGGCGAGGTCGGCGTCCACGCCCGCCGGGCGGGCGACGTGACCGGCGAACACGAGGTCCTGCTGGCCGGCAACCGCGAGACGCTGGAACTCACGCACCGCGCCGGCGACCGCGGGGTGTTCGCCGAGGGCGCGCTCGACGCCGCCGCGTGGCTCGCCGGCCGCGACCCGGGCTGGTACGGGTTCGACGACGTGCTCGACGCGGCCGACGACGGGACCGACCGCACCGACGGGGGCGCCGATGAATAACCTCAGAACATCTGAATATCGACGAGTAAATACCGACACTCATCCATACTCCAGCCAATGAGCCTCGAAGCCGACGTCGCCGACCTGTGGAACCGCTATCAGGACGGGCTGACCGCGGCGGACGCGACCGACGCGGACGCGGCCGTGATAGACGAGTTCCTCGCCGCCCTGGAGGCCGGCGAGGTCCGCGCCGCCGAGAAGACCGGCGACGACGTGACCTCGTGGGAGGCCAACGAGTGGGTCAAGCGGGGGATCCTGCTGAACTTCGGCCTGCGCGAGACGGAGCCGCGAGAGTACGGCGGCGTCACCTACCACGACGTGCTCCCGCTGCGCGACACCGACGACCTCGCCGAGCGCGGCACGCGGAACACCCCGGACGGGACGACGATCCGCCGCGGCGCGTACCTCGGCAGCGACTGTATCATGATGAGCCCCTCGTTCGTCAACGTGGGCGCGTACGTCGGCGACGGCACCCTCGTCGACTCCTGTGACACGGTCGGCTCCTGCGCGCAGCTGGGCGAGAACGTCAAGCTCGGCGCCAACACGCTGATCGGCGGCGTCCTCGAACCGGTCGAGGACGCGCCGGTGATCATCGAGGACGGCGTCTCGCTGGGCGCGGGCTGTCGCGTCACCAGCGGGTTCCGCGTCGGCGAGGACTCGATCGTCGGGGAGAACACGCTTCTCACGCCCCGGATCCCCGTCTACGACCTCGTCGAGGAGGAGGTCGTCTACGGCCACCTCCCGGCCGAGCGCCGCGCGTTCACCCGGATGGTGGAGTCGTCCGTCGGCGACCACGACCTCTTCGAGGGCGGCGCGTACAAGCCCGCGGTCGTCGCGACGCACGTCGAGGAGGAGACGCTGGAGGCGACGCGGCGGGAGGACGCGCTCCGGGAATGAGCGACGCGGACGCGAGCGCGGCGCCGACCGCCCCCGACGAGAACCCCCCGGTCCGCCGCGTGAGCGACTGGGACGCCGACCGCCTCCGCGACCTCGCGGCCGCGCACGAGACGCCGCTGTACGTCCAAGACCTCGACCGCGTCCGCGAGAACTGCGAGCGGCTGCTCGCGGCGTTCCCCGACGCCGACGTACGGTACGCCGTCAAGGCGCACACCGGCCGCGCCGTCCTGGAGGCGGTCCGCGACGCGGGCCTCGACGCCGAGTGCGCCTCGGCGGGCGAGGTCGACCGCGCGCTCGCCGCCGGCTTCGACGGCTCGCGGCTCCACTACACCGCGGTCAACCCGCCGGCCCGCGACCTCGACTACGTCGCCGGCGTCGCCGCGGCGGAGCCGGACCTCACCGTCACCGTCGGCGCCGTCGACACGCTCGACCGCCTCCTGGAGCGGGGCTACGACGGCCGCGTCTGCGTCCGGGTGAACCCCGGCGTGGGCGCGGGCCACCACGAGAAGGTCACCACCGGCGGCGCCGCGAAGTTCGGAATCCCGTACGACCGGGCCGCGGACGCGGCGCGAGACGCGGCCGAGCGCTTCGACGTGGTCGGGGTCCACGCCCACGCCGGCTCGGGGATCGACCCGGAGCAGCTGGACAGCCACCGCGAACTGGTCGCGCGGATGGGCGACCTGGCGCGCGAGCTGGCCGACCCGGACGGCGACGCGGCCCCCGTCGACCTCGACTACGTCGACGTGGGCGGCGGGTTCGGCGTCCCCTACGAGGAGGACGCCCCGCCGCTCGACCTGCCGGCGGTCGCCGAGGCCACCCGCGAGGCGGTCGCGCCGCTGCCCGACGGCATCGACCTCGCCGTCGAGCCCGGGCGCTACGTCGTCGCGGACGCCGGCGTCCTCCTGACGCGGGTGAACACGGTGAAGCCGACGCCGGACGAGACGGTCGTCGGCGCCGACGCGGGGATGACCGACCTGCTCCGCCCGGCGATGTACGACGCCTACCACCCGATCCGCAACCTGGGCGGCGGGCGGGACCGCGACGGGGGCGACGCGCCCCCCGTTGCCGAGCGGGAGGCAACCCCTGTCACGGTCGCCGGACCTATCTGTGAGACCGGCGATACGCTGGGTACGAACCGCGCGCTCGCCGACCCGCACCGGGGGGACCTCCTCGCGGTCGGGACCGCGGGCGCGTACGGGTACGAGATGGCGAGCCAATACAACTCACGACCGCGGCCGGCGGAGGTCGCGCTCGACGACGGGACCGCGACGGTCGTCCGGCGCCGAGAGGCGCTCGACGATCTGACGACGGTCGAGCGAGAGGCGGCGCGTGCCCGCGCCGACCGGACGGAGGGCGGCCGATGAGCACCCACGCCGTCCCGGTCGAGAAGTACCACGGCACGGGCAACGACTTCCTCGTCGTCGACGCGGCCGACGAGAACGTCGGCGACCGCGCGGCGTTCGCGCGGGCGCACTGCGACCGCGAGACGGGCGTCGACGGCGGCGACTTCACCGCTGCGGACGACCGCGGCGCGCCGTCGGGCCGACGCGGCGCGGACGGCGTCCTCTTCCTGTCGATCGAGGAGCGGTTCGACCCGACCCGCGTCGTGATGACGCTGGTCCAGCCGGACGGCTCCACCGCGACGATGTGCGGCAACGGCGCCCGCGTCGTCGCGCGCTGGGCTCACGACCGGACTGGCGACCGCGAGTTCATGATCGACACGCAGGCGGGCACCCGCCGCGCCACGGTGACCGCGGACGGGAGCGCCGCCACCATCGAGATGGGCGAGCCGACGTTCGACCCCCGCCGCGTCCCGGTCGCCCGCGAGGGCGCGCTCGCTGACGAGCCGCTGGTCGACGAGCCGGTCGCGGGGCTGCCCGTCACCGCCGTCCACACCGGCGTCCCGCACGCGGTCGCGTTCGTCGACGGCGGCCGCGACGACCCCGACGGGATCGACGCGGTCGACCTCGACGCGGTCGCGCCGCCGGTCCGACACGCCGACGTCTTCCCCGAGGGCGCGAACGTTAATCTCGCCGCCGTCGTCGACGACGGCGGCGGCGACGGACCGGCGGTCCTCGACCAGCGCACCTTCGAGCGCGGCGTCGAGGGCGAGACGCGCTCCTGCGGCACCGGCGCGGTCGCGGTCGTCGCGGCCGCCCGCCGCCTGGGCCTGATCGAGGGCGAGTCGGCCGTGAGCCGGCCGCCGGGCGGCGAACTGCGGATAACGGTACCGGACCGCGGCCACGCCACGCTCGCCGGCCCCGTCGCCCACGAGTTCTCGGGGGCGCTCCCCGCCGACCCCAGATGAGCGGCGACGGCGATGCCGGCTCGGGTTCGGACGCGGGGCCCGACTTCGACCCGGTCTCGTTCCTCGAAGACGCGGTCCGGATCCCCTCCCACGAGTCGCCCGACGAGATGCGCGAGTCCGTCGTCGACCTCCTCGACCGACGGGGCGCCGACCCCGCGGTCGTCGCGGACGGCTGCGTCCTCGCGGAGAAGCGCTCGCCGGCGCCCGAGGCGGGGCCGCACCTCGTGTTGAACACGCACCTCGACGCGGTGACGCCGCACGTCGCGTTCGAGCGCGGGCCGGCGCGCGACAGCGAGCGCGGCGCTCAGACGGGGGCCGGGGACGACCCGGACGAGGTGATCCGCGGCCGGGGCGCCTGCGACGCGAAGGGGCCGCTCGCGGCGCTGCTCGCCGGCTTCCTCGCCGCCGACCCCGACCGCGGGCGGCTCACGCTCGCGCTCACCCCCGACGAGGAGGCGCTGTCGCTCGGCGCTGCGGCCCTGACCGGCCGGCTGCCGGGGACCGACGACCGGCTCGACGGGGACCTGTACCTCGTCGGCGAGCCCACGGGGCTCGACGCCTGCACCGCCGCGAAGGGGCGGTTCCAGGCGACCGTCGAGCTGTCCGGGGTCGCCGCGCACGCCGCCGAGTTCGCGGGCGCGAACGCGGTCGCGGCGGCCGAGGACGCGCTCGCAGCGGTCCGGACGTTCGACGCGGACGCGACCGCCCACCCGCAGTTGGGGCCGCCGAAGCTCACTCCCACGGTCGTCGAGGGCGGCGCGGCGACGAACCAGGTGCCGGCGGACTGCGAGATAACGGTCGACCGGCGGAGCGTCCCGCCGGAGACCGCCGAGGAGTTCCGGTCGTCGCTCGCGGACGCGGTGCGGGAGTCGCTCGCGAGCGGCCCGGCCGGCGACCGGGGCGTCGACGCCGCCGTCGCGCTCACCGACCGCGAGTCGCCGTTCCTGGAGGCGTTCGCGACGGACCCGGACCACGACCTCGTCCGAACCGTCGCCGACGCGGCGCGCGACGCGAGCGACGCGGTCGGCCTTTCGGACGAGCGCGGGGGCGGCGTCCGGCCGTTCGGCGCGGCGACGGAGGCCTCCTACTTCGCGCCGGCGCCGACGGTCGTGTTCGGGCCCGGAGACCTCGCCGACGAGGCAGGCGCGGTCGCGCACGCCGAGCGGGAGTACGTCCGGGTGCGCGAGGTCGAGGCGGCGGCGGCGGCGGTCGAGGAGACGGTCGCCGCGCTGCTCGGGTGAGCGCGGCCGCGCTCGGGCGCCCGCTCGCAACGCCGGACTGGACGCTCGCCGGCTACAGCAGGAACGTCTCCTCCTTCTCCGCGAGGTCGACGAAGTCGTCGGCGGCCGCGATCAGCTCGTCGGCGGCCGAGTTGCCGAACCCCATCGCCTCCACGCGGACGCCCTCGTGGCGGAGGTGCGAGCAGAGCCGGGCGAAGTCGCCGTCGCCGGTACAGAGGACGACCGTGTCGACGTGGCTGGCTAAGGAGACGGCGTCGAGGCTCATCCCGAGGTCCCAGTCGGCCTTCTTCGACCCGTCGGCGAACGTCTTGATCTCCTTGATCTTCGTCTCGAAGCCGATGTCGCGGAGCGCCTCGAAGAAGCTCTCCTCCTCGGGCGAGTCGGCGCGGATGACGTACGCGATGGCGCGCACGAGCGACCGGTCCGCGACGGCCTCTTCGAGGAGGCCGGAGTAGTCGATGTTCCGCGAGTAGACGCTCTGTGCGGAGTGGTACAGGTTCTGCGAGTCCGCCAACACCGCGACGCGCTGGTCCGGGTGAATGTCGTTCATAGGCCCTCCTTCACCGCCCGCCGTTAGGGGCTTTGGGATCCGCGCGGCGGCGAGTCCCGGGCGCGGGCGAGCCGCGGCGACCACCATGGTTTATGTCAGACGATGGCGACCGTGGCCCATGGACGAAAAGCGGTTCGTCGTCGCCCTCTTCGGCCTCGCGGTCGCGTTCGTCGCCGGCTACGTGGCCTACCGGTTCGTCGCCCCGCTCACGGTCGCCGTCTTCCTCTACTACTCGACGCGGCGGTTCTACCACCGGCTCGAACGCTTCCGACTGCCGGCTCGGGTGCGCGCCGTGATGTCGCTGTCGCTCATCGGCGTGCCGCTCATCGGCCTGGTGAGCTACACCCTAGTGCTGCTGATCTTGGAGGCGCGCCGGTTCATCGAGACGTACCCGGTGGCCGACACCATCGGCGCGGAGAACTCGGTGATCGGCGACCTCGCGGAGCTGTCGAACCCGACGGCCGACGAGCTGCTCGCGGCGTACCGGTCGGGGCAGTTCGACCCCCTCATCGACCTCGTTTCCGAACAGGCGTCGCTGCTGGCGAGCACCCTCTCGGGGCTCGCCCTGAACCTCCTCATCACCATCGTCGTGACCTACTACCTGCTCATCGACGGGTCCCGGTTCCACAGCTGGCTCCTCTCGTTCGACGACGACGCGGTCGTCCGCGAGTACCTCGAGACCGCCGACGACGAGCTGGAGGCGGTGCTGTACGGGAACCTGCTCAACGTCATCGCCATCGGCATCATCGCCGTCGTCACCTACCTCGGGTACAACGCGGTCGCCCCGGCCGCCGTCGAGATCCCGTACCCCACGCTCGCCGGCGCGCTCACCGGCGTCGCCAGCCTGATCCCCGTGATCGGGATGAAGATCGTCTACATCCCGATCGCGGCGGCGATGTCGGTCCCGCTCGCGCTCGACGGCGACCTCTCGCTGCTCGTGTACGTCGCGGGGTTCCTCGCGGTCGCGGTCGTGGTCGTCGACACCATCCCCGACATCGTCCTGCGGCCGTACTTCAGCGGCAAGACAACCCACGTCGGGCTGCTGATGCTCGCGTACATCTTCGGCCCGGCCGTGTTCGGCTTCCACGGGCTGTTCCTCGCGCCGATCATCCTCGTGCTGGCGCTGACGTTCGCGGACACCGCGCTGTTGCGCCTGCTCGGCGTCGAGCCGGACTCGGGGCCCGAGATCTCCGCCGGACAGCGTCAGCTCGACGAGTTCTGAGCCGTCGCGGGCGCAGGGCGGTTCGGTAACGGTTCGCGGCGAGCCGAAGTCATATATCCTCGGTCGACGACCGGGCCACGTATGCGACTCCACGTCATCGGACTCGGCGGGGCCGGCGGGCGGGTCGCCGACCGGCTCGCCGCGGCGCACGGCGACGACCCGTTCCTCGGGGGCGTCAACGCCTTCGACACCGACATGGACGCGCTCGGGGCGCTGGACGCGCTCGGCGAGGAGCGTCGGTACCGGTTCGGCGACGCCGCGGGCGGGGACGGGCTCCAGGGCGACCTCCACGCCGGGCGTCGCCTCGGCGAGGCGCACGCGAGCGAGCTCGGGCGGGCCATGGACGACCAGCGGCCGTCGCTCGCGGAGGCGTTCCTGCTCGTCGTCGGCCTCGGCGGCGCGGCCGGCGCGGGCGCGGCGCCCGCGCTCGCCGCGGAGCTCTCGCGGCTCTACGACGCCCCAGTCTACGCCTTCGGCTTCCTCCCCACCCGCGACGAGACAGAGGAACCGGACGACGACGCCCCGCGAAGCGCGTCCGCCGGCGGGGCGAGCGGCGCGGGGGCGGGCGCGGGAGCCGGTGACGGGCCCGCGCCGCCGACCCCGCACCGCCCGCTCGCCGAGCGGAACGCGGCCCGGACGCTCGACGCGCTCTCCGAGGAGTGCGCGGCGGTCTTCCCCTTCGACAACGCGGCGTGGCTCCGTCCGAGCGAGACGCTCGGCGGGGCGCGAGACCGGCTCAACGGGGTCGCGGCCGAGCGGATCGCGGCCCTGTTCGGCGCGGGCGAGACGCCGGAGGGCACGGAGACGCCCCAGCAGGTGCTCGACGCGAGCGACGTCGCCCGCGCGGCGGGCGGTGACGGCGAAATCGCGGCGATCGGGCACGCGACGCAGGCGGTCGACGCGCCCGACTCGGGCTCGAAGTTCGGGCTCGGGCTGTTCGGCTCCTCGGAGCCGGCCGAGGTCGACACGAGCGCCGCGGTGTCGGCAATCGAGACGGTGATCCGGAAGGCGACCCGCGGGAAGAACACGGTCGAGGTCCCCGACGGGCGCGCCGACCGGACCCTGCTCGTGGTCGGCGGCCCGCCGGCGTGGCTCAACCGCGAGGCGATCGCCGACGGGCGGCGCTGGCTCGCCGAGGAGGCCGGCTCGGACGCGATCCTGAGCGGCGACGCGCCGGTCCCGGAGGGCGACGAGGTGTTCGCCGTCGTGATCCGGTCGGGGATCGACGAGCCGGACCGGGTCCGGGAGATCCGCGAGACGATCGAGTGACCGCGCCGGCGCGGGCCGGCGGCCGACGCCCGGCGGGCGACCCGAACCGGTTAACCGGGTGGCGCGCCCAGTAACCCCGTGACGACGCAGGCAGACCTCGGGATCGACCTCGACGTGCGCGACGCCGCGGCCGTCGCGGAGCGGCGCGACGAGCTCGTCGCCGCCGTGCGCGACCACGCCGGGGCGATCGCCTACCAGCTCGCGCGGCTCCAGGGCGGCGACTACGGCCGGGAGACGCTGTCGACGCGCGGCGGCGAGTGGACGGTGAAACACGAGGCGGGTGAACTGGAGTTCCTCCTGTTCTCGCCGAAGTCGGGCTCGGACACGTACGTCATCTCGACGAAGCAGCCGCCGGACCCCGCCGACCTCGCGGTCGCGCTCGACGACTACGCGGCGTTCGTGGCGGCCTGGAACGACCACGTCGACTCGCTGTCCGGCGTCCTCGACGACGTGAGCGCCGAGTTCCCGGACCCGGCGACCACCGAGGGCGTGGTGGCGGAGCGCGACCGCGTCCTCGACGCGATCCGCGAGACCTGCGCGGTCATCGCGGGGGAGATCCACCGGTACGAGGGCGACGACTACGGGACGTTCACGGCGCGCGTGGAGGGCGACCGCTGGGAACTGAAGTACGACGAGGGGAGCGTCTCGTACCTCCGGATCGGCGGGTCGGGCGGCCTCTACCTCCTCTCGCAGTACGGCGCGCCCTCCGCGGCCGACGTCCGGGAGTACGCGGACGGGTTCCGCGGCTTCGTCGCGGCGTACAACGAGTTCGTCGACGGCCTCGAAAGCGACCTCGAACGGATTTCCGTCTGAGGCTCCGTCTCGACCGACCGGCCGGCCTCTTCGCGCACTCACCGCTCCGTCCCGTCCGCGGCGCTCAGGAGGTCGCCGAGCAGAACCGGGTACCGCCGCGAGACGACCGCCGCGTACACGGCGGCCGAGACCCCGGCGCTCACCGCGACGGCGACCCCGAACCCGACCGGGGAGAGGGAGGCGAGCCCCGGCGCGTTCAGGGCCCACCCGACGCCGACGAGCCCCGCGGCGGCGGCGAGCGCGCCCGCGACCGCTCGGGCGACGGCCCGCGAGTCGATCTCGAGGTCGAGGAACCGCTGTCGCTCGGCGGCGGGGACCGCCGCGACGGTCGAGGCCTCCCGGTCGAACTCGATGGCCCCGGCCTCGGCCATCACCGGGCAGTGGTGCTGGTACAGCGACGCGTACACGCTCTTCCGCTCCTCGCTTGCGACGGCCGCCGGATCGATCCCCCGTTCGCGGGCGGCGACCCGGCGAGAGGCCTCCGCGAGGCTCACGGGGCCGTCGCGGCGGTGGAGCAGTGCCCACAGGAGCCGGCGCCGGCGGTTCCCCAGGATCCCGAGCAGGTCGTCCCGGTCGACGACCGACTCCGAGTCCGCCGGGCCGAGCGGTCTCCGCCCGTCGTCGCCACTCTCGGAGTCGGCGGATCCGACGCCGTCGTCTCCGGTCGCGTCCCCACGGCGGCCACGTCCGTCGTCTCCCACGGACGCACCGCCGTCGGCGCGCAATCCGCGTCTCCCACCCCGTTCCCCGTCGCGTCTCGTGTCTGTTGGTAACATACCACTTTCTACGGCGACGGCCGACTAATGTATTGGCCGATATGATCACGAACATGAGTGATTGCCTCAGTCGGTCGCGTCACGCCGGCCGGGAACGCTGCGCGGGTCCGCCGGTCCGTCGCCGCCGCCCGGAGCGGATCCGGGTCCCGCCGACGGCGCGACGCCGTCGGCCGGCGAAACGACTCGTTACCGCCGGCGCCGCCGCGGTAATCCGTCGTAGCAATCGGTTAATACCTACTTATCCTCGGTGGCGTGGTGTCTCACGTCCCTCCCCCCGCGACGCTCGGACGCCCCACAGGGGCGCTCCGTTCGGACCGGCGTGGGACGATCCCTCATGTCACGAACTCCCTCGAAATCGCTCACGGTCGTCATCGCCTCGCTGCTGGTCGTCTCCGCGGTCGCCGGCGCCCCGGCGGCCGTCGCGCAGGACGGGCCGCCTCCGACGCCGGCCGCCTACTTCGGCGAGATAACCGTCGACGGCGAGCCTGCCCCCGAGGGCGTCGAGGTCACGGCGTACGTCGACGGCGAACTGCGCGGGAGCCTCACCACGACCCAGATCGGCGCGTACGGCGGTTCCTCGGCGTTCGACCGGAAGCTCGTCGTCGAGGGGACCGACGCCGACGCGGGCGCGACCGTCGAGTTCCGGGTCAACGGCGAGGTCGCTTCGACCGACGACGCGATCGAGTGGGAGCCGGGCGAGGTCCGCCGCGTCGACCTCGCGGTCGGCGATGGCGCCGACGGCGGCGACGGTTCGGACGGGTCGGACGGCGGCGACGGATCAGACGGTGCCGACGGCAGCGACGGTTCGGACGGGTCGGACGGCGGTGACGGTTCGGGCGGCGGAGACGGGTCGGACGGCGCCGACACCGATGGCGGCGGTGGCGGCGGCGCCGTCGCGCCTCCGCCGAGCGGCGACGCCGTCGAGACGACCGCGGCCTCGGTCGAGATGGCGAACGGCACCGCGACCCTCTCCGCGGGCAGCGTCGGGACCGACGAGGTCGTCGAGGCCGACCTGCCGAACGGGACGGCGACGCCGAACGCGACGCTCGCCGCGCTCTCGGTCGCCCCCTCCTCGGAGATCCTCTCGTTCGGCGTCGAGGCGACGGCGATGGCCCCCTCGGAGCTGCCCGACGGCGTGCGCGACCACGAGGGTGCGGAGACGGTGTCGGTCTTCGAGATCGAGCCGACCACCTTCGACTCCGGCGCCGTCGAGTCCGCCGAGATCCGCTTCGAGACGGAGATGTCGGCGTTCTCCGACGCGGAGTCGCCCGAGGGCGTCGCCCTGTACCGCTACGTCAACAACCGGTGGCGCGAGCTCCCGACGACGTACGAGGGCGACGGCGTCTACGTCGCCGAGACGCCCGGGTTCTCCTACTTCGCGGTCGGCGGCCCGCAGTCCGACGTGACGGTCGCCGAGGCCTCGCTCGGCGCGGCCGAGGTGTCCCCCGAGAGCGAGACGGAGGTGGCGGTCAGGCTGCGGAACGCGGGCGACGCCGAGGGGACGACGAACGTCGGCCTGCGGATCAACGGCGAGCTCGTCGCCGACCGGACGATCACGGTCCCCGCCGACGCGACGCGGCGCGTCACGTTCACGCCGCGGTTCCCCGAGGTCGGCGAGTACGACGTGGCCGTGGGCTCGACCGAGGTCGGAACCGTCTCGGTCGTCGAGTCCACCGACGACGCCGACTCCGGGAACGGCGGCGGCGCCGGCGCGACCGGCGACGGGAGCGGGGACGCTTCGGACGACGGCGCGCCGCTCGAAGGGTTCGGCGTCGGCCTCACGCAGGTCGTCGGGCTCGTGAGCCTGCTGCTGGTCGTGGCCGGCGGGTTCCTCCTGTTGCGCCGGGAGTGACCGACCGGTCGCCTCGGCTCTCGGCGACGTCGTCGGGCGCTCCTCCCGCTCGATCGATGCGCGTTCGTGCCTATCTCGATCGTGTTTTGGCAATACTTATTCATCTCTGTTGGGTACCGACTCGCACATGTCGATCACCCTTCCGGGGCCGACGCTCGGCGTCGTCGGCGGCGGACAACTGGGCCGGATGCTGGCCGAAGCCGCGGCGCCGCTCGGCGTCGACCTCGTCGTGTTGGACCCGACGCCCGACTGTCCGGCGGCGCCGGTCGCGACCGACCAGATCGTCGGCGACTTCGACGACGCGGACGCACTCGACGAGCTCGCGGCCCGCGTCGACGCCCTGACCTTCGAGATCGAGCTCGCGGACCCGGACCGCCTCGCGGCCGCGAGCGAGGAGCACGGCGTGCCGGTCCACCCGGACCCCGGCACCCTGGAGACGATACAGGACAAGCTGGTCCAGAAGGAGGCGCTCGCGGACGCCGGGATCCCCGTCCCGGAGTTCGTCGCGGTCGCGACCGCCGAGGGGCTCGAACGCGTCGTCGAGGAGTTCGGCGGCGTCATGCTGAAGGCCCGCCAGGGCGGCTACGACGGCCGCGGCAACGTCTCGGTGGAGACGCCCGACGAGGCGGCCGACGCGCTCGATCAGATCGGCGGCGCCGCGATGGCCGAGGAGTTCCTCGACTTCGAGCGCGAGGTCGCCGTGATGGGTCTGAAGGGCGCGGACGGCGAGACGCGGACCTACCCGGTCACGGAGACGGTCCACCGCGAGGAGATCCTCCGCGAGAGCGTCAGTCCGGCCCGGGCCGACGACGCGGTCGTCGCCGAGGCCGAGTCGGTCGCGCGCGACGTGCTCGACGTGCTCGACGGCCGGGGAGTCTACGGCATCGAACTGTTCGAGACGCGCGAGGGCGAGGTGTTAGTCAACGAGATCGCGCCGCGCCCGCACAACTCCGGCCACTGGACGATCGAGGGCGCGCGCACCTCGCAGTTCGAGAACCACGTCCGGGCCGTCCTCGGCTGGCCGCTCGGCCCGACCGACCTCGTCGCGCCCGCGGTCACGGTGAACGTGCTCGGCGACGTTCACGAGAGCAGGGCTCTCGTGAGCCAACCGGAATCACGGCGTGATTCCGGTGACGTGGACGAGCGGGGGGCGGCGACGCTCCGGAACGTCGAGTCCGTCCTCGACGCGCCCGACGCCGACCTCCACTGGTACGGCAAAGACGACGTGTACCCGCTCCGGAAGATGGGCCACCTGACGGTGACGGACCGGGGCGCGACCGACGAAGCCGACCCCGACGCGCTGCTCTCTCGGGCGCGAGAGCTCCGCGACGGGCTGACCTTCCGAGACGCGTAGCCGTGGACCGTCCGGTCTTCAGGAGTTTCGGTCGATCCACGCGCAGAAGGCGTCGAAGTCACGCGCGCCGGCGTCGTCCGCGATACCGCTGAGGGTTCCCTCCCGAAGCTCGTCGTGTAGCGGAACCGTGACGTGCCGTCTGTCCCTCTCGTTCGCCGGATGCTCGTAGTACAGCTGCGCGTGGTCGCCGGTCGTTCGTCGCCACTCGAAACCGCCGCGGTTGACGAGGACCTTCACGACCTCCCGCCCATAGAACGTGCGCCTCGCCACGCTATTCGAGGACGTCGGGCGGTTCCGCGTCTCCGGTCGCGTTCTCCTCGGGGTCGATCCCGTGTTCCCGAAGCTCCTCGTCGGTCGGCTCGCGACCGATCTCTCCTCGGTGGAGCGCGACGGCCTCGTCGAGGTTCTCCAGCGCGTCGGACCGGGACTCTCCCTGCGTCGTGACGCCCGTCCCGACGTCTCGGGCGATCCACCACCCCTCGTCTCGCCAGAGGCGGATCTCCCCGTCGCGGTCCGCTCCGTCTTCCGTCGAGCTCGGCATTACCGTATCTTTCGTCCGATTTCGTTGATAAGGGTTGGGCAGACGAACGACTGATACCGGTGCGCCGACCAAGTGACGACTCGATGCCGGACGGTCTCGCACCCGACGCGCCACGCGAACGCCAGTCGATCCGGCTCCCGCCGGACCGGATCGAGGCGCTCCGCCAGTGGGCGGAGGAGGGAACCGCCCTGACGGCTGCGGTCCGCGTCTGCGACCCGACGGTCGGCTCGCGCTCGTGAGGACCTCGTGGTCGGACGGCTGGGTGCTCCCGGGCGGCGCGGTCGAACCGGGGGAGTCGCCGGCGGCCGCGGCGGCGCGGGAGGTCCGCGAGGAGACCGGACTCGACGCGGCGATCGGCGACCCGGTCGTCGTCTTCGAGCAGTCGTACGTCGACGCCGAGCGCGACGTGTTCGCGTTCGAGGCCGAGTACGTCGTCTTCGCGGCGCGCGCCGAGGGGTGGATTCCCGACACGGCCGATCTCGGAGTCGATCCGGACGAGATCCGCGCCGCGAGGTGGTTCGACGAAGTCCCGGCGAACCTCCACGACGGGGATCTGCTCCGGGGGCTCCTCTGACCGCGCTTCGAGGGGAAGTTCCCTCCGGCTCGCCGCATCCGGCACTTCCTTACCGGCCTCCGCCGAATCCCTGCCCATGACCACGGTGGACGACCTGATCGACCGGCTCGAAGCGGAGGCGGCGGCCGACGCCGACCCGGCGACTACCCCGGACGTGGGGATCATCATGGGCTCGGACTCGGACCTCCCCGTCATGGAGGACGCCTACGAGGCGCTCGACGACCTCGGCTTCGCGGAACAGACCGACTTCGACGAGCCGCCGGACGCCCGGTTCACCTACGAGAGCTACGTCGTCTCCGCGCACCGCACGCCGGAGCTGATGTACGCGTACGGGGAGACGGCGTCCGCCCGCGGGCTCGACGTGATCATCGCCGGGGCCGGGGGGAAGTCCGCGGACCTGCCGAACATGACCGCGTCGATCGCGTACCCGGTGCCCGTCATCGGCGTGCCGGTTCAGGAGAAGTCGGTCGACTCCGTCATCGGGATGCCGACCGGCGCGCCGATCGTCGCCGTCGACGCCGGGAAGTCGTACAACGCCGCGCTGTCGGCCGCGCAGGTGCTCGCGCGCGAACACGAGGCGGTCGAGGAACGACTGGTCGAACTCCACGACGAGCAGCGGGCGGACGTCGCGGACGTCTCCGCGGCCCTCCACGACCGCGGACTCGACGGGTTCCGCGAGCGGTAGCGGGAACGCGTCGCGTTCGGCCGGCTTGCCCCGGACGCGTCGCCCTTTCATTCCGCGACGAACCCGTTCGGCGGCTCTCGGTGACATTTCCGGCGCTTCGACCGCGAACGGCCGGTACCGGCCCGCACGCACGCGGACGCACAAGACTCAACGCTTATGAGGGGGCGGTCCAAACCACAGCACGTTACGGAGACCTATATGAGCGATTGGATAGCGATTGGCGCCTTGGCGGTCGTCGGCCTGCTCATCCCGGTAGCGATGATGTCAGTGTCGGCGCTGCTCCGCCCGAGCGTGCCTGAGACCGGTAAAAGTACCACCTACGAGTCCGGCGAGACCCCGACGGGCGGGACGCGGATCCGGTTCAACATCCAGTACTACATGGTCGCGTTGTTGTTCGTCGTGTTCGACATCGAGACCGTGTTGCTGTTCCCGTGGGCGGTCATCTACCGTCCGGCCGTCCAGGCCGGCGTGCCGATGGCCGACCTGCTGTGGCCGATGTTGGCGTTCGTCGGGATCCTGGCCGTCGGGCTCGTCTGGGCGTGGCGGTCGGGGGCGATCAGCTGGGCCCGCAGCCCCCGCGCGACCAGCAGAAAGACGACGGAGGACCTCAACTAATGAGCAGCGATCAACCGTTTATCACCGACGATTCGCAAGTCGTAACCGAGACCCGAGACGCCCGGATGACCGGGCAGGGAGACCGGTTCAACTCCCGCCTGCGTGAGGCGTTCGGCTCCTCGCCGTTCATCCTCACCAAGTTCGACAAGTTCCTGAACTGGTGTCGGGGATCCTCGATGTTCATGCTGCAGTTCGGCATCGCCTGCTGCAGCATCGAGATGATGCACACCTACGCGGTGAAACACGACCTCGACCGCTTCGGGTCGGGCGTCCCCCGCGCCTCGCCGCGGCAGGCCGACGTGATGATCGTCCCCGGGACGATCGTCTCCAAGTTCGCCCCGCGGATGAAGCGCGTCTACGACCAGATGCCCGAGCCGAAGTTCGTCGTCGGCATGGGCTCGTGTACCATCTCCGGCGGCCCGTTCCAGGAGGGGTACAACGTGATCAAAGGCGCCGAGGAAGTCATCCCGATCGACATCCACGTCCCCGGCTGCCCGCCTCGCCCCGAGGCGCTCGTGTACGGCGTCGTGAAGCTACAGGAGCGCGTCGCCAACGGCGAGGCCGCGCCCGTCACGGTCAAGCCGTACGAGCTGGAGGAGTTCTCGGACCTCGAACGCGACGAACTCGTCGACAAGCTGGCCGACCAGATCGACGACGATGAGCTCGTCATGCGGTACAACTTCGCTGATTCGCCATGAGCCTCGAACGACCAGACACCGTCGACGACGGCACCGTCGAGCAGACGCCCGACGAGCTTGAGGCGCTGCTCGGTGACCTCGTCGTCGACCGCGACGACCACCTGAACGCGCCCGGCTTCGTCATCCGCCCGGACACCGTTCAGGAGACGCTTCGGACCCTGAAAGAGCAGGCGGGGTACGACCACCTCTCCGTCGTCTCCGCACAGGAGTACGAGAACCGATACGAGTCGATCTACCACCTGAAGAAGTACGACGACCCGACCCAGGAGGTCAGCGTCGTCGTCCCCGCCGACAAGGACGACCCCGTCTCCGAGTCGGGCGAGCCCGTCTTCCGCACCGCCGACTGGCACGAGCGGGAGGCGTACGACCTCATCGGGATCGAGTACGACGACCACCCCGACCTGCGCCGGATCCTCCTGCCGGAGACCTGGCAGGGCCACCCCCTGTCGATGGACTACGACAAGGACCGGCCGCAGATCGCCACGCTCCCGGAGCACGCGAACCCGTTGGAGGACCACCACAAGGACTCCGAGTCCGACACGATGTTCCTCAACATCGGGCCGCACCACCCGGCGACCCACGGGGTGCTCCACCTGAAGACGGTCCTCGACGGCGAGCAGGTCGCCGACGTCGAGCCGGACATCGGCTACCTCCACCGCAGCGAGGAGCAGATGGCGCAGTCCGGGACGTACCGCCACCAGATCATGCCGTACCCGGACCGCTGGGACTACATCTCGGCGGGGCTGCTCAACGAGTGGGCGTACGCCCGCGCGGCCGAGGACCTCGCGGACATCGAGGTGCCCGAGTACGCGCAGGTCATCCGCACGATGGGCGCCGAGATGTGTCGGATCGCCGCGCACATGCTCGCCTTGGCGACGTTCGCGCTCGACATCAACGGCGACTTTACGGCGACGTTCATGTACGCCATCAACGACCGCGAGCGCGTCCAGAACCTCTTGGAGGATCTGACTGGCCAGCGGCTGATGTTCAACTACTTCCGGCTCGGCGGCGTCGTCTGGGACCTGCCGGAGCCGCGCGAGGAGTTCTTCTCGAAGACGCGGGACTTCCTCGACCAGCTCCCCGAGTCCGTCGAGGAGTACCACAACCTCATCACCTCGAACGAGATCTTCCAGATGCGGACGATCGACACGGGGATCCTCCCGCCGGACGTCGCGAAGAACTACGGCGCCACCGGCCCGGTCGCCCGCGGCTCCGGGGTCGACTACGACCTGCGCCGCGACGACCCGTACGGCTACTACGACGAGCTCGACTGGGACGTGGTGACCGAGGACGGCTGCGACAACTTCAGCCGCCTGCTCGTCCGGATGCGCGAGGTCGAGGAGTCCGCGAAGATCATCGAGCAGTGCGTCGACCTGCTCGAAGACTGGCCCGAAGACGAGCGGAACATTCAGGCGAACGTGCCGCGCACGCTGCGCCCGGACGACGACACCGAGATCTACCGCGCCGTCGAGGGCGCCAAGGGCGAACTCGGCATCTACATCCGGTCGGACGGGACGGACAAGCCCGCCCGGTTCAAGATCCGGTCGCCGTGCTTCTCGAACCTCCAGACGCTGCCGGAAATGGCGAACGGGGAGTACATCCCCGACGTGATCGCCGCGCTCGGTAGCCTCGACGTCGTTCTCGGGGAGGTGGACCGCTGATGGGCACGGCGCCCGCGCAGCTGTTCCCCGAGTTCATCGTCGACACGCTCGGCCTCGACAGCGTCATCGGCGAGGTGGCGGCGTCGCTCGTCGCCGCCTTCGTCGTCGGCAACATCATCCTGGCGTTCACGGGCGTCGCGGGCCCGTGGGCGAAACGGAAGATCACGGCCGCGTTCACCGACCGGATCGCGGTCGACCGGATCGGTCCCTTCGGGCTCCTCATCATCCCGGCGGCGGCGGTCCAGCTCCTCGCGAAGGAGCTCATCATCCCCGAGGGCGTCGACCGCCCCTCGTGGGACATCGCGCCGATCCTGCTGCCCGCGTCGGCGCTCCTCGGCTTCTCCGTCATCCCGATGGGCCACCTCGGCCCGATCAACCTGCACCTCGCGGACCCCGAGGTCGGGTTCGCGCTGGTGTTCGCGTTCGCCTCCATCGCCTCCGTCTCGCTGGTGATGGCCGGCTACGCGTCGAACAACAAGTACTCGCTCCTCGGCGGGCTGCGGGCCGTCGCGCAGAACCTCGCGTACGAGATCCCGCTCATCGTCACCGCGATGTCGGTCGTCATCTTCGCCGGCACGCTCCAGATGAGCGGCGTGGTCGGCGCGCAGACGCAGACGCTCGTGACGATCGGCGGGCTCGCGATCCCGTCGTGGTACGCGTTCGTCAACCCGTTCGCGTTCGTGCTGTTCCTCACCGCGAACATGGCCGAGATCGGTCGGAACCCGTTCGACATCCCCGAGGCGCCGACGGAGATCGTCGCGGGGTACCAGACGGAGTACTCCTCGGCCTACTTCGTCCTGTTCTACCTCGGGGAGTTCGTCCACATCTTCCTGGGCGGCGCGATCCTGGCCGTGACGTTCCTCGGCGGGGCGTCCGGCCCGGGCCCGGAGAGCATCGGCTTCATCTGGTTCGTGGTGAAGATCTGGGGCTTCTTCCTGTTCACGCAGTGGGCCCGCTCGGCGCTGCCGCGCGTCCGCATCGACCAGCTGATCGAGATCGGCTGGAAGGGAATGCTGGTGCTGTCGTTCGCGAACCTGGTTCTCACGGCCGTAATCGTGGGGGTGATCGCTTGATATGATCGGACTGATGAAATCCATGGCGACGACGATGAAACACGCGCTGGACGGGTCGACGTTCACGGTGGAATACCCGGAGGACGCGCCCGAGGTGAGCCCGCGGTTCCGCGGGGTCCACAAGTTCAGCCAGGAGCGGTGCATCTGGTGTCGGCAGTGCGAGAACGTCTGTCCGAACGACACGATCCAGATCGTTCAGGACGACCAGCGCAACGGCGAGCAGTACAACCTCCATATCGGGCAGTGCATCTACTGCCGGCTCTGCGAGGAGGTCTGTCCCGTCGACGCCATCCTGCTGACCCAGAACTTCGAGTTCACCGCGGACACGAAGGACGACTTCGTGTTCAACAAAGAACAGCTCAAGAACGTCCCGTGGTACAAGGGCATCGACCCGCTGGAGTCCCGCAACCCCGATCGCGGCGCGTGGATCGGGGAGGGCGACGGCGAGGTCGACTACCAGTAGCGGGCACGTCTCGAAATCTTCAAAGGGGTTCTCATAGGAGACAAACACAATGGTTTATGCTACCATCGCGTTCGGGCTGTTCGCCGCGGTCACGCTGGCGTTCGCCCTCGGGGTCGTCCTGGCGCGCGACGTGTTCCACGCCGCGCTGCTTCTGGGCGGAGCCCTCACGAGCGTCGCGGTGCACTACGTGATGCTGCGGGCGGAGTTCATCGCCGCCATGCAGATCCTCGTCTACGTCGGCGGGGTCCTCATCTTGGTCACGTTCGCCGTGATGCTCACGCGATCGGATTCGGAAACGGAGGTGAGTAGCGCGTGAGCAGCGACGAGAGCCGCGGCTCCCGGATCGCGCCCGCGATCGCCGTGGGCGGACTGTTCGCGGTGTTGGCCGCGACCGTCAACGGGGCGACGTTCGGCTTCGAGGAGGTCGGCTTCCCGGCCGACGCCTCGGTCGTCCACAACATCGGGTACGCCCTCTTCAACCTCGCCGAGTACGACCTCGGCGCGGTTCCGTCCGAGGGGTTCCTCGCGGCGTTCCTGATCGCCGCGGTCGCGCTCGACGTGGCGGTCGACGGCGCCGTCTACCTGGCCAAACGCGAGGAGGACGGCTCCGTCGTCGCGGCGGTCGGACAGGCGTTCACCGACGGCGGACGCGACGGGGGTGACCGTCGATGACGGCGCTCGCGTCCTCGATCCCGCCGTCGTGGTACCTGCTGTTGGCGTCGGCCATCTTCTGTATCGGCCTGTTCGGCGTGTTGACGCGGCGGAGCGCGCTGTACTTCCTCATGAGCGTCGAGCTCATGATGAACGCGGCCAACATCAACTTCGTCGCGTTCGCGCTGTACTACGGCGACCTCACGGGGCAGGTGTTCGCGCTGTTCGTCATCGCGCTCGCCGCCGCCGAGGTCGCGATCGGTATCGGCATCATACTCGTGTTATACCGCAACTTCGGCACGACCGACGTGACTGTTCCCGCGGAGATGAGGTGGTAAGATGGTGAACGCATTCGCATACGTTCCGGCGATCGTACTCCTCCCGTTCTTCTCGTTCCTGGTCGCGCTCGGCGCGGGCAGGTACCTCCCGAAGGGCGGCGCCTTCGGCGGCATCGCGGCGACGGCCGGCTCGTTCCTGCTGTCGATCTGGGTCGCCGCGACCGTCGCGGGCGGACGGGCGTACAACGAGACGCTGTACCACTGGGCGAGCGAGGGCGGCGCGGGCATCGGTCCGACGGACATCGAACTCACGTTCGGCGTCCTGATCGACCCGCTGTCGGCGCTCATGCTGGTCATCGTGACCCTCGTGGCGCTGCTCGTCCACGTGTTCTCGCTCGGCTACATGAACGACGAGGGCGAGACCGGGCTGCCGCGCTACTACGCCGGGCTCGGCCTCTTCACGGCGTCGATGCTCGGCTTCGTCGTCGCCGACAATTTGTTGATGGCGTTCATGTTCTTCGAGCTGGTCGGGCTCTGCTCGTACCTGCTCATCGGCTTCCACTTCCGGGAGCCGGGTCCGCCGTCGGCCGCGAAGAAGGCGTTCCTCGTCACCCGCTTCGGTGACTACTTCTTCCTCGTCGGCGTCGTCGCGGTGTTCGCCACTTTCGGCACGGCGCAGTTCGCCGGTCCCGACTCGTTCCCGGCGCTGGCCGACGCGGCGCTCAACGGCTCCGGGTCGGCCGCGTGGACTCCCGGCGGCCTCGACCTCGGCACGTGGCTGACCGTCGTCGGCCTGCTCGTCCTGGGCGGCGTCGTCGGCAAGTCCGCGCAGTTCCCGCTCCACACGTGGCTCCCCGACGCGATGGAGGGCCCGACGCCCGTCTCCGCGCTCATCCACGCCGCGACGATGGTCGCGGCCGGCGTCTACCTCGTCGCGCGGATGTACGGGTTCTACGTGCTGACGCCGACGACGATGGCGGTCATCGCCTTCGTCGGCGGCTTCACGGCCCTGTTCGCGGCGACGATGGGGCTCGTGAAAGACGAGCTGAAGCAGGTGCTCGCGTACTCGACCATCTCGCAGTACGGCTACATGATGCTCGCGCTCGGCGCGGGCGGGTACGTGGCCGCCGTCTTCCACCTGACCACCCACGCCTTCTTCAAGGCGTTGCTGTTCCTCGGCGCCGGGTCGGTAATCATCGCGATGCACCACAACGAGGACATGTGGGACATGGGCGGGCTGAAGTCGAAGCTCCCCGTCACCTACTACACGTTCCTCGCCGGCTCGCTGGCGCTGGCGGGAATCTTCCCGTTCGCCGGCTTCTGGTCGAAAGACGAGATCCTCTACGAGGCGCTCGTCCACGGGCTCAACGACCCGCTGCTGCTCGGCGGCTACCTGATGGGGCTGCTCGCGGTGCCGGTCACCGCGTTCTACACCTTCCGGATGGTGTTCCTGACGTTCCACGGCGAGCCCCGCAGCGACACCGCCCGCGACCCCGAGTCCGTCCGCTGGAACGTGAAGGGCCCGCTGACGGTCCTCGGCTCGCTCGCGGTCGTCACCGGCTTCATCAACATGGTCCCCGTGAAGAAGGTGCTCGGAATCAAGGGGATCGACGTGCTTCACCGCTGGCTCGACAACGAGTGGGGCGGCATCGAGGGGCTCTCCTCGCACCACTACGCCGACATCGGTCCGTACAGCAGCGCGTACCTCGTCGGCGGTGAGGCCGGGACCGTCCTCGTCGGCGCGGCCGTCTCGCTCGGCCTCGCGCTGCTCGGACTCGGACTCGCCTGGCGGCTGTACAACGTGCCGTCGCCGACGGAACACACCGCCAAACTCGGCGGGATCAAAGACGTGCTGTACAACAACTACTACCTCGACGAACTGCAGGTCTGGCTCGCGTATCGGACGGAAGACGTCGCGGGCGGCGCGAACACCTTCGACCAGGGAATCATCGACGGCGTCGTGAACGGCGTCTCCTCGGTGAGCCTGACCGGCGGCGGCCGGATCCGCAAGCTCCAGTCGGGAGTTGTCTCGCAGTACGCCGCGCTGCTCACCTTCGGACTCGTCGCGCTGTTGCTCGTGCTCGGCGCGACCGGGGGGTGGTTCCTGTGATACTCGAAGCGCTCATGGCGGCCGCGTTCGTCGGCGCACTGACGGTGTTCCTCGCGCCCGACGAGTGGGCCGGTCGGCTGGCGTTCGCGATCAGCCTGATCCCGTTCGTCGGCAGCCTCTACCTCTGGTCCGGCTTCGAAGCCGGCGGCAACGCGCTGCTCGGCGGCGAGATAGCGTACGCGACCCGGATGGAATGGCTCGAAGTGGGCGGCCGGAGCGTCTCGTGGTTCGTCGGGCTCGACGGGATCAGCCTCCCGCTGTTCGTGCTCACGACGTTCCTCGTACCGCTGGCGATCCTCAGCGCGTGGACGCCCGTCGACACGCGACAGAGCCAGTTCTACGGGCTCATGCTGTTCATGGAGGCGAACCTGCTCGGCGTGTTCGCCGCGCTCGACTTCTTCCTGTGGTTCGTCTTCTGGGAGGCTGTGCTGGTCCCGATGTACTTCCTCATCGGGATCTGGGGCGGTCCGCGCCGCAAGTACGCCGCGATCAAGTTCTTCGTCTACACGAACGCGGCGTCGCTGCTGATGTTCATCGGCTTCATGAGCCTCGTGTTCGCGCTCGGCGACTCGGTGTCGTCGTTCGCCCTGCCGGAGATCGCGCAGGCGATCGCCGCGGGCGACCTGAGCGCGTGGTTCGGCATCCCGGCGGACCGCATCGCGATGGCCGCGTTCCTCGCGATGTTCCTCGGGTTCGCGGTGAAGGTCCCGATCGTGCCGTTCCACACGTGGCTGCCGGACGCCCACGTTCAGGCGCCGACCCCGGCGTCGGTGCTCCTGGCGGGCGTCCTCCTGAAGATGGGAACGTACGCGCTGCTCCGGTTCAACTTCACGATGCTCCCCGAGCAGGCGTCGATGCTCGCGGTCCCGATCGCGGCCATTGCCGTCATCAGCGTCATCTACGGCGCGATGCTGGCGCTCGCACAGAAGGACCTCAAGCGGATCGTCGCCTACTCGTCCGTCTCGTCGATGGGCTATGTCATCCTCGGGCTCATCGTGTTCACCGAGTACGGGATCGGCGGGGCGACGTTCCAGATGGTCGCGCACGGCCTCATCTCGGGGCTCATGTTCATGGCGGTCGGCGTCATCTACAACGCGACCCACACCCGGATGGTCGGCGACATGGCCGGCATGGCCGACCGGATGCCGGTCACCGTCGGCATCCTCGTCGCCGGCGCCTTCGGCTACATGGGGCTGCCGCTGATGGCCGGCTTCGCCGGCGAGTTCTTCATCTTCGTCGGCTCCCTGTCCGCGCCGGCGCTCCCGTACGCACCGGTGTTCACGGCGCTGGCGATGTTCGGTATCGTCATCGTCGCCGGCTACCTGCTGTCGGCGATGCAGAGCACGCTGTTCGGTCCCTTCGAACTGGAGACCGACTACGACGTCGGGCCCGCGGCGTTCCACGACGTCGCCCCGCTCGCGGTGCTTCTGGTGGCGATCATCGTGCTGGGCGTCGCGCCCGACATCTTCTTCGAGATGATCCGTGACGCTGCCCTGCCGGTCGTCGAGGGGGTGACGATCGATGGTTAACGGACTGCCCGCCGTGACGGCGCTGCTGCCGGCGCTGCTGTTGGCCGTCACCGGACTCGCGCTGCTGTTGATCGACACGGTGCGGCCGGACGCGCGCTCGAACACGTCGATGGCGGTCGTCGGTGCGGTCGGGTCGCTCGCCGCGCTGACGGCCACCGTCTGGCTCACCGCCAGCGGCGGCGTGAGCCCCGACGGCGGCGCGGTGCTGCTGTTCGCCGACGCGGTGAAGGTTGACACCCTGGCGCTGTTCTTCACCGCCATCTTCGCGTCGGTGACCGCGCTGGTGTTAGTCGCCGCGCACGACTACTTCCACGACCACGCCAACCCGGCGGCGTTCTACTCGCTCGTGACGTTCGCGGCGACCGGGATGGCGCTGCTCGCGGTCGCGAACTCGCTCGCGGTCGTGTTCGTCGCCCTGGAGATGGTGTCGCTGCCGTCGTACGTGCTCGTCGCGTACCTCAAGGAGGACCGGGGCAGCGTCGAGGCGGGGATGAAGTACTTCCTCGTCGGAGCGCTCTCGTCCGCGGTCTTCCTGTTCGGCATCTCGCTCGTGTACGCCGCGACCGGGTCGCTCATCCTCGCCGACATCGCGTCGGCGTCGATCGAGGGCCTGGCCGGCGTGCTCGGCGTCGGCGTCGTGATGATGATCGGCGGCGTCGCCTTCAAGACCGCCTCCGTCCCGTTCCACTTCTGGGCGCCGGAGGCGTACGAGGGCGCGCCCGCGCCGGTGAGCGCGTTCCTCTCGTCGGCCTCGAAGGCCGCCGGGTTCGTCGTCGCGTTCCGCGTGTTCACCGAGGCGTTCCCGCTGGAGATGGCGGTGTCCGCGAACGTGGACTGGATGCTCGCCTTCGCGGTCCTCGCGGCCGTCACGATGACGCTCGGCAACTTCGCGGCCGCGGTCCAGGAAGAGGTCAAGCGGATGCTCGCGTACTCCTCCATCGGGCACGCCGGGTACGCGCTCATCGGCGTCGCCGCGCTCACGGTCGACGGCCCCGCCAACGGCACGGTCATGGGCGCCGCGATGGCGCACCTGCTCGTCTACGGGTTCATGAACACCGGCGCGTTCCTCTTCGTCGCGATGGCGGAGCGGTGGGGCGTCGGCCGGACCTTCGCTGACTACGCGGGGCTCTGGCGGCGCGCGCCGGTCGCCTCCGTCGCGATGGCCGTGTTCATGTTCTCGCTGGCCGGGCTCCCGCCGTTCGCCGGGTTCTTCTCGAAGTACTTCCTGTTTCAGGCGGCCATCGACAACGGCTTCCTGTGGCTGGCCGGCCTCGGCGCGGTGAACAGCGTCGTGTCGCTGTACTACTACAGCCGGGTCGTGAAGGCGCTGTTCCTCGACGACCCCGAGTCGCCGAGCGCGCTCGACGCGATCGACGTGCGACCGACGGCGCTGTACGCCGCGGTCGTCTTCGCGGCGGTCGCGACGGTGCTGCTCCTGCCCGGCTTCGGCCCCGTCATCGAGACGGCCGAGGCGGCGGCCTCCGCGCTGTTTTAGAGCGGCCGCGGAACCGCTCTTCTTTCCACACGTCTCACGCCCCCAGCGACGGCGCCGACCGTCGCGGCGTCGGACCGACGCGGCGGCTTTCGGTCGGCGACCCGCGCGCCGGCGCCCACAGATATTCGTCCGTTCGGCCCCTCGGTACGGTCGTGTCCCGGACTCGCACCTACCGGTGTCTGAACTGCCTCGACGAGACCGTCACGCGCTCGTTCGACACCTCTCACCTCTCGATGACCTGTCCGAACTGCGAGTCGTTCGAGCGGTTCGCGAACGAGGCGGTGATCGAGCAGTTCGAGTCGCTCGAGGCGTCGCCGCCGTCGGAGTTCGACTGGGACCGGCTGGAACGCCGGGAGAAGCTGCTGGTCGCGGAGCGGATCGCTCGCACGGACAAGACGCTCGCGGACTTCGACGTGACCGACGCGACGGAGGCGTAGCGCCGCTCGGGGCGCTACCGCGCGTACAGCTTGCCGCCGACGAGGTCCGCGAGCCCGACGCCGTCGCCGGGCGTGACGGCCACGTAGGGGCGATCGATCGGCCCGAACACGTCGACGACGCGGCCGACCGTCGAGAGCGACTCGTCGACGACGCTCGCGCCGATCCGCGGAGGCTCGGCGCCCGGATCGCCGCGGGCGATCGCGAGCCCGCCGGCGGTGCGGACGACGGTACCGACGCGCCGCACGGTTACTCCCGGAGCACGCCGAGGTAGGCGGCGATCGCCTGGACGAGGTCGTTCTTCGCGGTGTCGTCGGTGCCCTGGACCGCCACGTACCCGCGGGCCTCGAACTCCCGGGAGTACGTCGCGTCGCGCTCGACGACCGCGTCGTAGCCGACCTGCTGGACGGCCTTCGCTATCTCGTCGACGGTCGGCGCTTCGACCGCCAGATCCGTCGGGACGCGGCGCCCCTCCGAGCGGGACAGCTCGGCGTCGAAGTAGGCGGGGTAGACGACGTTCTCGACCATACCGGATCCCCTCGCGCGCGGCGTAAGGTCGTTTCGGACCGCCGCGCGCTCGGCGCCGCTCAGTCGGTTCGGAACTCGAACCGGGCCCCGCCGTCCTCGCCGGTCGTCGCCTCGACGGTCCAGCCGTGCGCCTCGGCGATGCGCTCGCTGATTGCGAGCCCGAGTCCCGTGCCCGACTCGTCGGTCGTGAACCCGCTCTCGAACACGCGCTCGCGGTCCGCCTCCGGGAGCCCGACGCCGTCGTCCTCGACGTAGAAGCCGCTCGCGGAGCTCCCGTCGCCCCCCTCGAAGGTACCCGCCCCGACCCGGACCGAGAGCGGCTCGTCGGGGGCGTCGCGACCGTGTTCGACGCTGTCGTCGGGCTCTGCCCGACTGCTCGCGGACCCGTGTTCCACACTGTTCCGGAAGACGTTCTCGAACAGTTCGCGCAGCCGCGTGCGGTTCGCCTTCAGGGTCGCGTCGGACTCGACCGTCAGCGTCGCGACGTCCGTGTCGACGCCCTCCCACGCCTCGCGCGCGACCGCGGCCAGCGAGACCGGCTCCGTCTCGCCCACCGACCGCCCCTCCCTGGCCAGCGACAGGAGGTCCTCGACGAGCTCGTCCATGCGCCCGATGGCGTCGGCGACCCTGTCGAGGTGGTCAACGTCGCCCGTCTCGCGGGCGAGGTCGACGTACCCGTCCGCGACCGACAGCGGGTTCCGGAGGTCGTGGGAGACGATGGAGGCGAACTCGTCGAGCCGCTCGTTCTGTCGCCGCAGCGTCTCCTCGCGCTCGCGCCGGTCGGTGACGTCGGTGTAGATGGCGTACCCGGCCGCGTTCGCGGCGTCGAGGTGGATCGGGATGACGTGGAGGATGAAGTGTCGCGGCCCGTCGGCGGTGACCCGCGTGACCTCCCGTCGGACGTTCTCGCCGCGCTGGAGCTGCTCGTTGAGCTCTTCCGCCTCCGCGTCGGCCTCCGGGGGAACGATGTAGTCGTCGATGGACTCGCCCATCACCGTCTCCGGGTCGTACCCGAACGTCGCCTCGAACGCCTCGTTCACCTGTCGGACGACCGGGTCGCCGTCGGTGTAGTCGTAAGCGATGGCGGGGTCAGGCACGTTCGTGAACAGCGCGAGCAGGCGGTCTCGCTCGGCCCTGAGCGTCTCGGTGACGTCGATCCGGTCGAGGGTCTCTTCGAGGTGGGAGCCGAGCAGCTCCGCCAGCCGGCGGTCGGCGTCGTCGAACGCGTCGGCGCCGTCGCTCGCGTCGGCCGCGAGCTGGAAGACCACGTCCTCGCCAACGGGGACGGTGAGCAGCGTGTCGTACCGGCTCTCGGGGGTCGGGTTCGGCGCGACGGAGACGTCGCCGGTCTGGACCGCCTGCCCCGCCACGCCGGTCCCCACCCGGACCCGGTTACAGTCCTCGACGGGCGTCCCGCTGGAGGTGACCACGGGCTCGACCCACTCGCCGTCGCGAACCGCGACCACGGCCCGGTACTCCGGGAACACCAGCTCGGCGACGGCGATGGCGGCCCGGTACGCCTCGTCGACCGACCTGACGGCCGCGAGCTCCGTCATCCCGGCGTTGAGCTGTTCGATCCGTGACGGGGTCCGCGTCGGGTCCGTCCGGACGACGGACCGCCGCTCCCGGGCGAGCAGCCACGACACCGTCTCCGAGAGCGACTCCGGCGTCCGCGCGACCGCGTCCACGAGCGGGTCGGTCGCGACTCGGTCGGCCGGGTCGTCGACGAAGGCGACCACGGAACCGACGCGGTCGGCGGACCGGACCCGTCCGAGCCCCGCCTCGTCGGCGACGACCGTCACGTCGGCCCCGGCGAGGCGCGAACCGTCGGTGGCGGCCGCGTCGGCGGCGTGCGTCTCGACCGCCTCACCGTCCTCGCCGCCGGGGGCGTCGGCGCCGAGTCGGGCCTCGAGGTCGTCGGCGAGTCCAGACGCACCGCCGAGGACGAGAACCGACGCGCGCTCGCCCAGCGCAGAAGTCACAATTGTACGTGATACGCACCGCCGAGAGTATAAATCTTCTTACCGATCGACGAATCCCGACGCGGTCGGCCATTTCCGACCGGTCAGCGGCGTTCCCCCTGAGGACCGTCGGTCGGCGCCGGCTCGCGGCGGCGAACGGCGCGTCGCGGCCGACGAGCGACCCCGGAACCCTTTTGGAGCAACACGGGCCACGATCGTGTAATGAGCGATCTCGAAGCGGAGTACCGTCTCGATTACTTCGAGGAGGAGGGGTTCGAGCGCAAGGAGTGTCCCTCCTGTGGCGCGCACTTCTGGACCCGCGACGCGGAGCGAGAACTCTGCGGCGAGCCGCCCTGTGAGGACTACAGCTTCATCGACGATCCCGGCTTCCCGGAGGCCCGGTCGCTGTCGGAGATGCGCGAGGCGTTCCTCTCCTTCTTCGAGGAGCACGGCCACGAGCGGATCGACCCGTACCCGGTCGCCGCCAACCGCTGGCGCGACGACGTCCTCCTGACCCAGGCGTCCATCTACGACTTCCAGCCGCTCGTCACCTCCGGGCAGACGCCGCCGCCGGCGAACCCCCTCACCATCTCACAGCCCTGTATCCGGATGCAGGACATCGACAACGTCGGCAAGACGGGCCGGCACACGATGGCGTTCGAGATGATGGCCCACCACGCGTTCAACACGCGCGAGGAGGTCGAGGAGGACGAGTACGCCTACCACGGCGAGGTGTACTGGAAAGACGAGACGGTCCGGTACTGCGACGAGCTGTTCGAGAGCCTCGGCGCCGACCTCTCGGAGATCACCTACATCGAGGACCCGTGGGTCGGCGGCGGCAACGCCGGCCCCGCCATCGAGGTCATCTACAAGGGCGCCGAGCTGGCGACGCTCGTCTTCATGTGTATGGAACAGGACCCCGAGGGCGACTACGAGATGAAAGACGGGAACTCGTACTCGTTCATGGACACCTACATCGTCGACACCGGGTACGGGTTAGAGCGGTGGACCTGGATGAGCCAGGGGACCGCGACGGTGTACGAGGCGATCTACCCCGACGCCATCGAGTTCCTGAAGGACAACGCCGGGATCGAACACACCGAGGCGGAACGCGAGATCGTCCACCGCGCCGCGAAGCTCTCCGGGCGGCTCGACATCGACGACGTCGACGACGTGGAGGCCGCCCGCGGCGAGATCGCCGACCGGCTCGACGTCGACGTCGACCGGCTGCGCGAGCTGGTGGAGCCGCTCGAATCGATCTACGCCATCGCCGACCACTCGCGGACGCTCGCGTACATGTTCGGCGACGAGATCGTCCCCTCGAACGTCGGCACTGGCTACCTCGCCCGCATGGTGTTGCGGCGGATGAAGCGGCTCGTCGACGAGGTGGGCGTCGACGCGCCCCTCGACGAGCTGGTCGACATGCAGGCCGACCGCCTCGGCTACGAGAACCGCGACACCATCCGCGAGATCGTCCGCAGCGAGGAGCGGAAGTACGAGCGGACCTTGGAGCGCGGCGCCCGGAAGGTCGAGCAGCTCGCCGACGAGTACGCCGGCACCGGCGAGCCGATCCCGACCGAGGAGCTGCTGGAGCTGTACGACTCCCACGGGATCCAGCCCGACATGGTCGCCGACATCGCCGACGAGCGCGGCGCGACCGTCGACGTGCCCGACGACTTCTACGCGCTCGTCGCCGACCGGCACGAGGAGGGCGACGCCGCGGCGGCGGCCGACGAGCGCGACGAGCGGCTCGCCGACCTCCCCGAGACGGAAAAGCTGTTCTACGACGACCAGGGCCGCACCGAGTTCGAGGCGGTCGTCCTCGACGTGCTCGACGCCGAGGACGGGTACGACGTGGTCTTGGACCAGACGATGTTCTACCCCGAGGGCGGCGGCCAGCCGGCCGACAGGGGCCAGCTGACGGTCGGCGAGACCACCGTCGACGTCACCGACGTCCAGGAGGTCGACGGGGTCGTCCTCCACCGCGCGGACGCGGACCCCGGCAAGGGCGAGTTCGTCACGGGGCAGGTCGACGGCGACCGCCGCGAGCGGCTCCGCGCGCACCACACCGCGACGCACCTCATCGGCCACGCCGCCCGGCAGGTGCTCGGCGACCACGTCCGACAGGCGGGCGCCCAGAAGGGCACGGACTCCGCGCGGCTCGACGTGCGCCACTTCGAGCGCGTCACCCGCGAGGACGTGAAGGCGATCGAGCGCGTCGCGAACGAGCTGATCCGGGACGACGTGCCCGTCCGGCAGGAGTGGCCCGACCGCAACGAGGCGGAGGCCGAGCACGGCTTCGACCTGTACCAAGGCGGCGTCCCGCCGGGAACGAACGTCCGCCTGATCCACGTCGGCGACGCGGACGTCCAGGCCTGCGCCGGCACCCACGTCGACCGGACCGGCGAGATCGGCGCCGTGAAGGTGCTGAAGACGGAGCCCGTCCAGGACGGCGTCGAGCGGATCGCCTTCGCGGCCGGCGCCGCGGCGGTCGAGGCGACCCAGCGCACCGAGGACGCGCTGTACGACGCGGCCGAGGTGTTGGACGTCGACCCCCTCGACGTGCCCGACACCGCCGAGCGCTTCTTCGAGGAGTGGAAGGCGCGGGGGAAGGAGATCGAGTCGCTCAAAGAGGAGCTGGCGACCGCGCGCGCGTCGGGCGGCGCCGACGCCGAGGAGGTCGAGGTCGCCGGGACGACGGCGGTGATCCAGCGGCTCGACGGCGACGCCGACGAGCTGCGCGCGACCGCGAACGCCCACGTCGACGGCGGGAAGGTCGCGGTGATCGGCAGCGGCGCCGACGGCTCCGCGAGCTTCGTCGTCGGCGTCCCGGACGGCGTCGACGTGAACGCCGGACAGGTCGTCTCGGAGCTCGCCGGCCGCGTGGGCGGCGGGGGCGGCGGCCCGCCGGACTTCGCGCAGGGCGGCGGTCCGGACGCGGACGCGCTGGACGACGCGCTCGACGCGGCGCCGGACGTCCTTCGCAACCTCCAAGAGGCCTGACGGCCCCACACGGACTCCACCATGCCCCACGCGACCAACGCCGGCGTCGAGATCCGCTACGAGGTCGACGCGCCCGACGCGGGCGACTCCGGCGAGGCGGTCGTGTTCTGCGGCGACGTCGGCCTCGGCGCGTGGCAGTTCGGCTGGCAACACGCCGCGCTGACGGGCCCGCACACGGTCGTCACGCCGGAGACGCGCGGCGTCGGCCGGTCGGACGCCCCGCCCGCCCCCTACGGGGTCGAGGCGCTCGCGGCCGACCTCGACGCGGTCTGTGCGGCCGAGGGGATCCGCAACGCCCACCTCGTCGGTTACGGCCTCGGCGGGATGGTCGCGCTGACGGCGGCGCTGGCCTCCTCGCGGCCGGCGAGCCTCGCCCTGATCGGGACGCCGCCCGCGGGCGACGCGTACAACCCCGCCGGCGTCTGGGCCGACCCGAGCGACCCGGCCGCGGTCGAGGGGTCGCTCTCCGGGCTGCTCTCGCCCGACTTCCGGGAGGCGCACCCGGACGCGCTCTCGCGGATCGCGGAGTGGCGCCTCGCCGAGGACGCCGACCGCGAGACGTACGCGGCCCACCGCGCCGCGGTCGAGGGGTTCGACCTGACCGACGACCTCTTCGAGGTCACGACCCCGGCCTTGGTCGTCCACGGGACCGACGACACCGCCTGCCCGGTCACGGCCGGCGAGACGCTCGCCGAGGGGCTCCCGCGCGGGGAGTTCCACTCGATCGAGGGCGCCCGACACCTCGTCGGCGTCGAGGCGTCGGCCGCGGTCAACGACCTGCTCGTCGGGTGGCTCGCCGAACACGCGGGCGACCCGTTCGCGTAGGGCCGCGCGTCGGCGAGCGAGCGCGGCGTCCGCGTCGGCGGCCGGCACGTCCGGCGCCGCAACCGTTTTGTGACTCTCGGCTCTCCGTTCGGTCGATGACCCGCCTCCGGTTCGCCCTGTTGAACGCCGCCCACGACGGCGCGAACACCCGTCGGAACTTCCGCCGCGAGATCGACGCCGACCTCGTCGAGTTCGACGCCGTCGACGGCGACCTCCCCGACCACACCGAGTTCGACGGCGTCGTCGTGACCGGATCGCGCTCGTCGGTCTACTGGGACGAGGCGTGGATCCCCCCGCTCGTCGACTACGTCGCCGAGGCGGCCGACGCCGGCGTCCCGGTCCTCGGCGTCTGCTACGGCCATCAGGTGCTCGCGGAGGCGCTCGGCGGCCGCGTCGCCGGGATGGACGGCTTCGAGATCGGCTACAACGAGATCCGGCAGGTGCGCGACGACCCGCTGTTCGAGGGGATCGGCGAGTCGTTCACGGCCTTCACGACCCACGGCGACGCGGTGGTCGAACTGCCGCCGTCCGCCACGCTGCTGGCCGAGAACGACCGCGGCGTCCACGCGTTCCGCGACGGGCACTGCTGGGGCGTCCAGTTCCACCCCGAGTACGACGTCGAGACCGCCCGCGACGTGACGGACGGCAAGCGGGACCAGATCGGCGACGCCCGCGTGGACGCCGTCCTGGAAGCGATCACCCCCGAGGCGTACGACGCCGCCTGCGAGGCGAAGGCGCTGTTCGAGAACTTCACCGCCTCCGCCGAGCGGCTGGCGGCCGAGCGCGCGGACGCCGCCGCCGCGGACGACTGACCGGGACGGGCGGCCGCGGTCGGTCTCTTCCTCCCCGTCGCCGACGCGGCCCCCGGTCGAACACGCTTATACGGTTCCCGTCCCGAACCTCGGTATGAACGTAGTACCGGACACGAGCGCGGTCGTCGACGGCCGCGTGTCCGAACGCGTCGCGGACGGGACCTACGAGTCGGTCGCCGTGTTCGTCCCGGAGGCGGTCGTCGGCGAGCTCGAGTCGCAGGCGAACGACGGGCTCGAATCGGGCTGGGACGGGCTGAGCGAGCTGAAGCGGCTCGCCGACTACGCCGACGACGGGCGGATCGAGCTGCGGTACGTCGGCGAGCGCGCGAGCGGCGACGCCCGCTCGAACGCCCACGAGGGCGACGTGGACGCGCTGATCCGCGACCTGGCCGCCGACCACGACGCGACGCTGCTGTCGAGCGACGTGGTCCAGGCCGAGGTCGCCCGCGCGAAGGGGCTCGACGTCGAGTACGTCGAGCCGGTCGCCCGCGGCGTCGTCGACGAGCTCCCGATACAGGACTTCTTCACCGACGAGACGATGTCGGTACACCTCAAGACGGGGACCGTCCCGAAGGCGAAGCGCGGGAGCCTCGGCGAGATGCGCTACGTCGAGATCGCCGACGAGCCGAGCGAGGAGGCCCAGATGCGCGAGTGGGCCAACTCGATCGTCGACCTGGCCCGCCAGTCGAACGAGGGCTTCATCGAGCTCTCGGACGACGGGATGGACATCGTCCAGTTCCGCAACTACCGGATCGCGGTCGCCCGGCCGCCGTTCGCGGACGGCATCGAGATCACGGCGGTCAGACCGATCGCGAAGACGAGCCTCGACGACTACGAGTTCGCCGATGAGCTCCGCGAGCGGCTCAAAGAGCGCAAGCGCGGCGTGCTCATCTCCGGGTCGCCCGGGGCCGGGAAGTCGACGTTCGCGCAGGCGGTCGCCGAGTTCCTGAACGACAGCGACTACGCGGTGAAGACGATGGAGAAGCCGCGAGACCTCCAGGTCGGTCCGGAGATCACGCAGTACGGCGCGCTCGGCGGCGCGATGGAGAACACCGCCGACTCGCTCCTCTTGGTCCGCCCCGACTACACCATCTACGACGAGGTCCGGAAGACGAACGACTTCGAGGTGTTCTCGGACATGCGGATGGCCGGCGTCGGGATGGTCGGCGTCGTCCACGCCTCCCGCGCCATCGACGCGCTCCAGCGGCTCGTCGGCCGCGTCGAGCTCGGGATGATACCTCAGATCGTCGACACCGTCGTCTACATCGAGGCCGGCGAGGTCCACACCGTCTACGACGTGACCACCGAGGTGAAGGTGCCGGCCGGACTCACGGCCGAGGACCTCGCCCGCCCGGTCATCCAGGTGTCGAACTTCGAGACGGGCCGGCCCGAGTACGAGATCTACACGTTCAACCGCCAGGTCGTCACGGTGCCGCTGAACGAGGACGGCGGCGAGGCGAACGGGGACTCCGGCGTCGGCCGCATCGCGAAAAAGGAGATCGAACGCGAGATCAAGTCGGTCGCGCACGGCCACGTCGACGTGGAGCTCAACGGTGACGACGAGGCGGTCGTCTACGTCACCGAGGGCGACATCGGCACGGTGATCGGGAAGGGCGGCGGCCGCATCGCCGACATCGAGAACCGCCTCGGGATCGACATCGACGTCCGGACGCACGA
The DNA here is from genome assembly GCF_005435135.1 of Halorubrum sp. ASP1. Classification (NCBI taxonomy): domain Archaea; kingdom Methanobacteriati; phylum Methanobacteriota; class Halobacteria; order Halobacteriales; family Haloferacaceae; genus Halorubrum; species Halorubrum sp. ASP1. The sequence continues at coordinate 310,353 of NZ_SGUA01000001.1, forward strand.
CGAGAAGCCCGGCGGGTCGGGCCCGGGCGGCGCCGCCGACAACGGTCGCGGCGACGGGCAGGTCGGCGCCGAGCGCGGCACGGTGGTCGCGCCGGAGATCACCTCGCGTCACGTCGTCATCGACGTCGACGACGGCGTCGGCGAGACGGTGGAGGTGCGCGCCGACGGCGAGTACCTCTTCACCGCCACCGTCGGCCGCGGCGGCGAGGTCCAGGTCTCCCGCGGCTCCGCCATCGCCGAGGAACTGGAGGACGCGATCGATCGGAACCGCACGGTGACGGTCGTTCCGGCGCGGTAAGCGAGGCCGTCCCCGGTCGGTCGCGCCGCGAGCCGAACGTTTCCGAACGCTGTCACGTCGTCGGACGACGCGGCGGGGTACCACGATCGTCGTATCGTATCCCTCCTGAAAGATAACGCTTTTTTGACGGCCTTGACAACTCGGGGTATGGCAGATGAGTTAAAACGCGGGCTCGAGGGCGTCCTCGTCGCGGAGTCGGATCTGAGCTACGTCGACGGCGAGGTCGGAAAGCTCGTGTATCGGGGGTACGACATCGAGGACCTCGCGCGCGGCGCGAGCTACGAGGAGGTGCTGTACCTGCTGTGGCACGGTTCGCTCCCCGGCGCCGCGGAGCTCGACTCGTTCGCCGCCGACCTCGCGGCGGAGCGCGAGGTGAACGACGACGTCATCGAGACGGTCCGCGCGCTCGCGGACGCCGGCGAGCGGCCGATGGCCGCGCTCCGGACCGCGACGTCGATGCTGTCGGCGTACGACCCCGACGCCGAGGGCGACGGCGGCGAGGCCACCCTCCGTCAGGGCCGCCGGATCACGGCGAAGATCCCGACGGTCCTCGCCGCGTTCGAGCGCGTCCGTCAGGGCGAGGAGCCGGTCGCCCCCGACCCCGACCTCTCGCACGCCGGGAACTTCCTCTACATGCTCACCGGGACCGAGCCCGACGCCGTGAGCGAGGAGACGTTCGACATGGCGCTCACGCTCCACGCCGACCACGGGCTCAACGCCTCCACGTTCACCGCGATGGTGATCGGCTCGACGATGGCCGACGTCTACTCTGGCGTCACCGGCGGCATCGGCGCGCTCTCCGGCCCCCTCCACGGCGGGGCCAATCAGGACGTGATGGAGGTGCTCCACGAGATCGACGCCTCCGCGAAGGACCCCGTCCAGTGGGTGAAAGACCGGCAGGACGACGGCGGCCGTATCCCCGGGTTCGGGCACCGCGTCTACAAGGTGAAAGACCCGCGCGCGAAGATCCTCGAAGAGAAGCTCCGCGACCTCGCCGAGTCGTCCGGCGACACGAAGTGGCTCGACTACACCACCGCCATCGAGGAGTACCTCACCGACCAGGGGCTCGTCGAGAAGGGGATCGCCCCGAACGTCGACTTCTACTCCGGCTCCGTCTACGACTCGCTCGGCATCCCGCTCGACATGTACACGCCCATCTTCGCGATGAGCCGCGTCGGCGGGTGGATCGCTCATGTCGCCGAGTACCAGGAGGACAACCGCCTCATTCGCCCGCGCGCGCGGTACACCGGCCCCGAGGACGCCGAGTTCGTCCCCGTCGACGAGCGATAGCGACCGCGCCCGACGCGGTCCGTCGCCCGACGCACTTTTCGCCTTCGGCGTCGCGGACTCTCCGACGCGTCTCAGACGTCGAGTCGCTCGCGGGCGAACTTCGTGAGCAGCGGGATGTCGTCGAGGTGAAGCAGCTTTGCCATCGCGCGCTTGTCGCCCTGGTTCGCCCGTTCGAGGGTGTTCTCCTCCGCCTCCTTGAGGTCGCGCATGAACCGGTCGTAGCGCTCGTTGGGCGCCAGGTACAGCAGCCGCGTGAGCATCAGCCGCGCCTTCATCCGCGGGGCCACGTCGCGGTGCCACAGCCGCTCGTACACCGCGAGGCTCTCGGCGTCGAGGCGACGCTCCGAGTCCGTGAGGCATCGGTCGACGGTGGCCGCCGCGGCGCGGGCGGACTTCATGCCCTTGTGGATCCCCTCGCCCCACAGCGGGTCGATGGTCGGCACGGTGTCGCCGATCGCGAGGAAGCGGTCCGTGTGCATCTCGTCGGGCATCTGGATGTGTGCGGAGCCGCGGTGGACCTTCCCGTCGATGCGCTCGGCGTCGGCGAACCGCGGGTCGCGGCTCACCCAGTCGTCGAGGTAGCCGTCGACGGTCTTGCCCGCCTCGGCGAACTCGCGGTGGCGGTCGTTCTGGATGTAACAGATGCCCACCTTCGCGGTGTCCTCGCCGGTCGCGAAGATCCACGAGTAGCCGCCCGGCGCGATGTCGTGGTCCAGGCGGAGCATCATCGCCCGTCGGAGATCCGCGTACTCCGGGTGGTTCATCTCGACGCCCTCCATCTCGTACTCGATGCCGATCGCCTGGTTCTCGCGTTCGAGGTCGACGACGTCGAGCGCGCTCGCGAGGGGCGCGGCCGGGCCGGTCGCGTCGATCACCACGTCGGCGTACAGCTCCTCGTCGCCGTTGTACCGCACCCCCTCGATGACGCCGTCGTCGTCGAGGATCGGTCGGGAGACGCGCGCGTCGAATCGGTACTCGGCGCCGTTCTCGCGGCCGTCCTCGACGAGGAACCGCTTGAACTCCGCGAACTCCAACACCGCTCCGGGCTGGTAGCTCTCGTAGTACTCGTTTGGCGACTCCAGCACCACGTCGTCGGTGTAGGACATCACGACGTCGTCGGGGATCCCGAACGAGGACATCATCGACGGGAACGTGCCGGCGGTCGACTTGTTGCTCTGTCGCGGGAACTCGTCTTCCGACTCCGTCTCTAAGACGACGACGTCGTAGTCGCGCGTCGCCAGGTCGCGGGCGCACTGCGCGCCCGCCGGCCCGGCGCCGGCGATAGCGACGTCGTAGCGATCAACCATACACGCCAGTTGCGGACCCTCCTAATTAGGCTTGCTGAAACCCGACGGAAAATACGTGCGAACCCGCTCGTTCGCCCGGTTTTGGCCGTCGAGAGAGGTCGGAATGCGGGCGGGTTCGACGGGCGTTCGAAGTCGGCTCCGACCCTCCGATCGCGGGGGGAGGCGGACCCGTTCGCGAGGGTCGGTCCGTGGCCCGGCGGCGGGCCCGCGACCCGGCTCAGTAGAACTCGCGGACGAGGTCGGTCGCGCCCTCGGGGGCGCCGTCCGGGAGCACGGACATGTCCTCGTCGACGCCGTGCTGCTCGTGGTACGGCACCGACGACTCGTCCCTGTAGATGACGCCCTGGTGTTCCTTCTCGTTGTCGAGGATGACGTCCTTCGCCGCCTCGCGGTCGGTCGGGTCGTGGTCCGCCTCCTTCAGGTCGACCAGCGAGTCGCGGAAGTAGTCGTAGGTGTCGACGTCGTTGAAGGTGACGCACGGCGAGTAGACGTTGACGAAGCCGAACCCGTCGTGCTCGATGGCCTCCTGGATGATCTCCTGGTGGCGGAGCGCGTCCGAGGAGAACGACTGCGCGATGAACGTGGCGCCCGAGGCGAGCGCCAGCGCGTGCGGGTTGACCGGGGGCTGTTTCGGGCCCTCGGGGCTCGTCGACGTCTCGAAGTCCTCGCGGGAGGTCGGGGAGGCCTGCCCCTTCGTCAGCCCGTAGATGCGGTTGTCCATCACGACGTACGTCATGTCGACGTTGCGCCGGACGGCGTGGACGAAGTGGCCCGCGCCGATGGAGTAGCCGTCGCCGTCGCCGCCGGCGACCATCACTTCGATGTCGGGCCGGGCCATCTTGACGCCGGTCCCGACGGGGAGCGCGCGCCCGTGAACGCCGTGGAGCGCGTAGCTGTGCATGTACGTGCCGATCTTCCCGGAACAGCCGATGCCGGCGACGACGAAGGTGTTGTCGGGGTCGTTCCCCGTCTCCGCGAGCGCCTTCATCATCCCGTTCATCGTCCCGAAGTCGCCGCATCCCGGGCACCACGTCGGCTGCTTGTCGGACTTGAAGTCGGTGAATCGAATGTCTGAGCTCATTGGTTACGCCTCCACCCCCGCTTCGAGGGTCGACTTGATCTCCGCTGCGAGTTCGTCGGCCTTGAACCGCACGCCGTTGTACTTGTTCACGCGGTCGACCCGTTCGAGCACGTCGTGCTCGACGAGGTCCGCGAACTGCCCCTGCTCGTTACACTCGACGACGACCGTCGTCTCGGCCGCCGCCACGTCCTCAGAGAGGTCCGGTCGCGGGAAGATGTACGGGACCGAGAGGACCCGCACGTCCTGGCCCTCCTCGTCGAGGATGTCGACCGCCTCGGCGAGCGCGCCTTCGTTCGACCCCCAGGTGATGACGAGGTCGTCGGCGTCCGCGTCGCCGAACTCGCGCGGGCTCCAGTCCTCGCGCTCGCGGGCCGTCTCCACCTTCCGGTTGCGCTTGTCGACCTGCGCGACTCGCATCTCGGTGTCCTCGGTCCGGCGGCCCTGCTCGTCGTGTTCGAGGCCGGTGGACATGTGCGCGCCGTCGGCCGTGCCGGGGAACGCCCGCGGCGAGATCCCGTCGTCGGTGATCTCGTGGGGCTGGAAGCCGCCCGAGTCGCTCATGTGGTCGTCGATCGTCGTCTCGTCGACGACGTTCCCGCGGTCGACCTCCACCTCGTCCATGTCGAAGGTGTCCGGGGAGAACGTCTGCTCGGTGACCGCCATCGAGAGGTCGGCGGTGAGGTAGACGGGGACCTGGTACTTCTCGGCGAGGTTGAACGCCTCGACCGTCTTCCAGAAGCACTCGTCGATGGTGGTCGGCGCGAGGACGAACCGCGGCACCTCGCCGTGGCCGCCGTACAGCATCTGGTTCAGGTCGCCCTGCTCCTGTTTCGTCGGCATCCCCGTCGAGGGGCCCGAGCGCATCACGTTACAGATGACGAGCGGCGTCTCCGAGGTGGCGATGAGCCCGAACGTCTCGGTCATCAGGTCGATCCCCGGCCCGGAGGTCGCCGTCATCGCGCGGGCGCCGCCGCGGGCCGCGCCGAGCGCCATGTTGATCGCCGACAGCTCGTCTTCCGCCTGGACGACGTGGCCGCCGTACCGCTCGATGCGGCCGGTGAGGTACGTCATCACGTCGGTCGCGGGCGTGATCGGGTAGCCGGCGTAGAAGCGGCAGCCGGCCGCGATGGCGCCCATGCCGATCGCCTCGTCGCCGTTGAGGAGGACGTAGTCCTCGTCGGTGGTCTCCAGCGAGTAGTCGAACTCGTGGTCGTACTCCTCGGCGACGTACGACTGCCCCGCGCGGGCGGCCTCCTTGTTGTTGTCGACGAGCTTCTGTCCCTTGTCCTTGAACCGCTTCTCCAGCGCCGAGTCGAGGTTCTCGATGGGGAACTCCGCAACCTCGCAGGCGGCGCCGAGCGCGACGACGTTCCGCATGATCGCCCCGCCGGCCTCCTCGGCCAGGCTCTTGAGCGGCACGTCGAGGCCGATCATCCCCTCGGGAATCTCGACGTCCTGCATCGTCGTCCGCTCGCCGTCGTAGATGATCACCGACCCCTCGTGGAGCTCGTCGAGGTTCTCCTCGATCGTCCGGGGCGTCAACGCGATGAGCACGTCGAGTCGGTCAACGACGCTCTGTACCTTGTCGACGGAGGTCCGCACCTTGTAGGCGGTGTACCCGCCTCGGATCCGCGATGCGAAGTCCTTCGACGTGAACACGTGCCGACCCGCGCGGGAAAGCGCCTGTGCGAAGATCTTCCCCGTCGAGTCGATGCCGTCGCCGGCCTCCCCGCCGACAGCCCAGTTGAAATCCGCAGCCATGTGCTATGAGCAAGGTTCCGGCGGACTCATCAAAAGGCTTCTGGAAGGAGCCACCGAGGCGTTTCTGGACGAACGTGGCCGCTCTCGCGAATATTGTCGCCTCTAAGCTGCTATATCGGATTTAAATGGAGTATAATCAAACATACGTTCACCATATTCCTCACGATCGACCCTTCGCGTCGGACCGGTTTTCGACGACCGTCGAATACTCTCGGTCGGGGCCGGCCCCCGCGACGCCGCGACGGGCCGTCGCGTCAGCGAGGTGAGTGCGTCGCGTCGGCGCGGCGAGAACGTCGACTCGGACGGACGAGCGCGTCCGCGCTGCCCCGGACGCGTCGGTTGAGGCGCCCCGCCGGAACCGGTTTCGACACGGGCAGGACCGACGCCGACGGGAAGGCGTTTGTGTCTCCCCCGCCGATCCGAAGTATGGACACGACAGCGACGGTCGAGTCGGTCGAGTCGGTCGGGCCCGACACGTACGCCCTCCGCTTCACCGCGCCCGAGGGGTTCACGGCCGAACCCGGACAGTTCGTGAAGCTCGGCACCGAGATCGACGGCGAGTCGGTCGCCCGCTTCTACACCCTCTCGTCGCCCCGCGTCGGCGAGGCGTTCGAGGTCACGGTCGGGATCGACCCCGACGAGGGCGGCGACTTCTCGGCGTTCCTCTCGGACGCCGAGGCCGGCACCGAGATGACCCTCTCCGGCCCGTTCGGCGACCAGCACTACGACGGCGAGCCCCGCGCCGTCGTGATCGCGGGGGGTCCCGGGGTCGGCCCCGCGGTCGCCATCGCGGAGCGCGCGCTCGACGAGGGCGCCGAGGCCGCGGTCGTCTACCGCGACGACGACGTCGCCCACGCCGACCGGATCGACACGCTCCGCGAGCGCGGCGCCGCGGTCCGCCTCCTCGACGCGGACGAGCCCCTGACCGACGCCGTCGCCGACGTGCTCACCGGGACGACCGGGGAGACGGTGTTCGTCTACGGGTTCGCCGACCTCGTCGCGGACGCGGAGACCGCGGTCGACGCGGCCGGCGGCGACGCCGACGCCGCGAAGGTCGAGAACTTCGGGTAGTCGCGGCTGCCCGGACGGCGCCCTCCCGCGTACGCTCCCCGCCGGTGCTGCCGCGCTTTAGCCACCCCGCGCGAGCCGCCGGCTACGTCTCGAAGTCGGGCAGGTCGTCCGGCGCCTCGAAGTCGGCCTCCCAGTCGATGTACTCCTCTTTGAGCGTCTCACAGACGATCTGTCCCAGCTCCGTGAGCCCGGCGTTGATTGCGGAGACGGTGCCCCACGAGTCGAGGTCGGGATGGAGGTCGCGCTCCTTCCAGTCCTCGGGGAGTCCCGGCGCGTGGTAGCCGACGCGGTCGGCGAAGTCGTCCCAGAAGAAGTCGAACCGGGAGACTAGACCGAGGTCGACGGCGATCCGCCAGTCGTCTTCGTCCATGTCGCTGCCGGCGGCCCACTCCCCGAACGCCTCCTCCCACGCGCCCTCGCGCAGGAACGCCTCGAGCTCGTCGCGGCGGTACTCGCCGCCCGCCACCTCGGCGTCCTCGTACTCGTTCGGGTCGACGGCGGCGAGTTCGGGGGGGTCCGGCGGCTCGACGTCGAGTGTCATGCCATACGATGGGCGCCGATGAGCCAAAACCCTACGGGAACGGGGCGCACCGAGCCGCCCTCCTCTATCGCGCGTCGCGTCGGCCCGCCCCGCCGGCCCGCCGCGACCGATCCGGTCCTTTTACCGCGGCGCCGTCCCGAGGGTCGGTATGGACCTCCGCGCCGTCTCGCGTCGGGTCGGGATCGCCGCCGCCGTGGTCACCGTCGTCGCGCTCGTCGCGCCGTACGCGCTCATCACGGGGCCGGAGTACACGTCGCAGCTGGCGACGTACTACGCCTCCGGCGTCGTCGGCTGGGGCGGGATCGCGCTGTTCGCGCTGCTGTCCGCGGTCGTCATCGCCTCCGTCGAACGCGGGAACGTCGACCCCGGAACGCTCGCGGGCGTGGCGGTCGTCCTCGGCGTCGCCACGACCGCGAGCGCCGCGAGCTGGGCGCTGGCCGTCGAGCCGAGCCCGGTGTTCCGCGACCACCTCTGGCTCGTGTGGCACGCGCGCGCCGTCGTCGCGCTCTCCGTCCCCGTCCCGCTCGCCGCCGCGGCGTACGCTCGTGGCCTGCTGACGTAGTCGCGCCCCCGGCTCCGCGACGGCTCGCCCCGCCCCGCCCTGACCCGCCTCGACGGCGCCCGCCGAACGAAAGGCCCTTATGCCGCACCCGAATATCGTCGAACGGACTAGGTCGGGCGGTTAGGCCCCGCTCGTAACCCGTGAGGCAGTCTTCAGCGGGGACCGAACAGCGGGCACGTCCGGTCAGACCGGCGCGGGCCCCGAGAGCCAACGTGGAAGCCTCGTCCGCCGGGGACAGCGGTCCGTGGCGCCCGCTCGCAGGAGCGGTCCGTCGCGGTTCGTCGGCGACACCGGGTCAGGCGCGGAAGCGAGCAGCCCACCGCCGGACGCCCGTCGCTCGTCGGGTCGCGGGGTGGAGGAGGCAATCGGGATACCCCGTGACGGAACGTCGGGCTACCCCGCCTGTCCGCCATTCATACTTCGTTTCGTTCGAGGAGTGGCGACGCTGCGGCGTTCCGTTCGTCGGTGTGAGCGCCGATACCACGACCGCGAACACCGCCGAAGCCCCAGTCGCTCGGCGATGCGGACCCGACACTACCGGACCGAACCACTCCGAAGCCCCGGTCGCGAGGCCGGCGCACGCTCGCTGTGCTCCTCAGTCGTTCGCTTCGCTCACTCCTTGCGGTGCTTGCGTCGCGTGCGCCGGCCTCGCGACTGGGGCTTCGAGTCCCGCCCCCGCACCGCACGGCACCTCACGCCTCCCCAGCCTCGCGGCTCCCTACGGTCGCCGCGTCCCTCGCGCGTGCTCCTCGCGGTCGCCGAGGGCGGCCGCTCGCCGGCACGCGCCACCGCGACCTCAAAAGCAGTTGTATCGCGACTCAGCGACCGGTGTCGTACTTGTACGTCGCCGAGTCCGGGTCGATGCCGAAGTCCTCGGCGGACTCCTCGGGCTCGTCGTCGCCGGTCGGCTCGGCGTCTTTGAACGCCTTCCGGAGGGCACTCGGCATCTCGAAGGCGTCGACGGCCAGTTCGAGGCCGACGACCCCGCCCCCGAGGAACTCCCGCTTCTCCGTCAGGCGGTCCGAGAGCGCGGGCGGGAGGTCGTCGGTGTCGACGCGCTCGAACCCGAACTGCGCGAGGTAGTCGGGCTGGTCGGTGAGGACGTACACCGTCTCGAACCCGTCCGCGGCCGCGGTGTCGACGAGGCGCTCGACGACGTGCGCCCCGACGCCGCGCCGGCGCCACTCCGGGAGGACGCCGATGCCGGTGAGCTCGATCCGGTTGGCCTCGTCCTCGTCGCCGCGGTGGAGGCGGAGGCGGCCGAACCCCGCCCGGTCGCCGGACTCCTCGTCGACCGCGATCACGTAGTCCCGCGACCGGAAGGCGACGTCGTCGAGCCCCAGCTGCTCGATGGCGTCCAACAACCACGCCTCGTCACGGTTTTTGGCGTCGCGGACGTACATGAACGCCCGTACGAGACCGGAGGTGAAAAGCGGTTCCCCGCCGCTCCCGTCCGCCGGCGTCCCCCGCCGCGACGCGGATCCGCTCGCCCACCGCGCCCCGCCGCGCACGGCGCATCGGGCCGCTTTTGCCCCCCGACCACCGACCGGACGCGTATGGAGTTCGCCGCGCTGGCCGAACGGGCGGAACGGGTGGCCGCGAACGACGGCGACATCGAGACCACGCTCGCGGTCGCCGACCTGCTCGCGGACGCCGACGGCGCCGCGGACGACGGCTCGACCGACGACCTCCCGGTCGTCGTCCGCTTCCTCCTCGGTCGCGTCTTCCCCGCCCACGACACGCGGACCCTCGACGTCGGGCCCGCGCTCTGTCGCGAGGCGATCGCCCGCGCCGCGGGGCAGAACGTCTCGGCCGCCGACGTGGAGGGCCGGCTCGCGGAGCGCGGCGAGATCGGCGCCGTCGCGGCCGAGTACGACCTCGGCGGCCAGCGGGGGCTCGCCGCGTTCGGGAGCGGCCGCGACGCGCTCACGGTGGCCGCGCTCGACGAGGAGCTGCGCGACCTCGCGGCCGCGAGCGGGGAGGGAAGCGAGTCGCGCAAGCGGGACGCCCTGTTCGGCCTGTTCACGCGTTGCTCGCCGAGCGAGGCGGCGTTCCTCGCGCGCCTCGTCCTCGGCGAGATGCGGCTCGGCGTCGGCGAGGGGACAGTCCGCGACGCGGTCGCCGAGGCGTTTCTCGCGTCGCCCGCGACCGCCGAGGAGTCGTCGAACGAGGCGGGTTCGGAACTCGCCGCGCCCGACGACGCGGTCGCGGCCGTCGAGCGGGCGCTCCAGGTGACGAACGACTACGGCCGGGTCGCGGTCCGCGCCCGCGACGAGGGGGTCGCGGGGCTCCGCGAGGAGTCGCTGCGCGTCGGCCGACCGGTCCAGGCGATGCTCGCGCAGGCGGGCACCGCGACCGACGCGCTCGACGCCTTCGGCGAGGTCGCCGTCGAGACGAAGTTCGACGGCGCCCGCGTTCAGGTCCACTACGACCCCGGAGGCGACGACGGAGCGGGCGGCGGCGACGCCGCGGCCGGCGGCGACGAGGCGCTCGGCCCGAGGCTCTACTCGCGGAACATGGACGACGTGACCGAGGCGCTCCCCGAGATCGTCGAGCACGTCGCCGAGCGCGTCGACGTCCCGGTCATCCTCGACGGTGAAGTCGTCGCGGTCGACGACGACGGCGACCCGCTCCCGTTCCAGGAGGTGCTGCGCCGCTTCCGTCGGAAACACGACGTCGACCGCATGCGCGAGGCGGTCTCGCTGCGGCTCCACGCGTTCGACTGCCTCCACGCCGCCGGCGACGACCTGCTCGACCGCCCGCTCCGCGAGCGGCACGACCGGCTCCGGGGGGTCCTGCCGGACGCGGCCGCGGAGCTCACGCTCGCGGACGACCCCGACGCGATCGCGGCCGCGGAGCGGACCGCCCTCGACGCGGGCCACGAGGGCGTGATGCTGAAGAACCCGGAGGCGGCGTACACGCCCGGTGACCGCGGCCGCGACTGGCTGAAGCGCAAGCCCGACGTGGAGACGCTCGACGCCGTCGTCGTCGGCGCCGAGTGGGGCGAGGGGCGCCGAGCGGAGCTGTTCGGCACGTTCCTCCTCGCCGTCCGCGACGACGAGGGGGACGCGAGCGACGCAGCGGGCCGTGACACAGCGGCTCGTGACGCGGCCGACCGCGACGCCGACGCCCCCGTGCCCGCGGGGTACGCGACGGTCGGCAAGGTGGCCACGGGGATCACCGACGAGGCGCTGGCGGACCTCACCGAGCGGCTGGCGCCGCACGTCGTCGAGGAGACGGGGACGACGGTCGCGTTCGACCCCGAACTGGTAGTCGAGGTCGGCTACGAGGAGATCCAGACATCGCCGACGTACTCGGCCGGCTACGCCCTCCGGTTCCCGCGGTTCGTCGGCGTGCGCGAGGACAAGGGGGTCGGCGACGCCGATTCGCTCGCGCGGGTCCGCCGGCTCGCCGGCGACGAGTGAGCCGCGGTCGGCGGGCCGGCGGCGACGCGACCGCGCCCGGCGTTCCGCCACGCGAAACCCCTTGACCCCTCGGCGCGTAGTGACGCCCATGCCAGGCCCGTTCGGGGACGCGACGCGGCGCGACCTCACCGACGCGGCCGCCGCCCGGCTCGCCGGCGACGGGTTCGCGGTCGACCGCCCGGAGAGCGGCGTCGAGCCCCCGGCGGTCGCGACCCGCGGCGACGAGCGGATCGCGGTCGAGCCGCTCGCGCCCGACGACGCGACGCCGACCGTGATCGTCTCGCGGCTCGGCCACGCGCTCGACCGCAACCGCAGCGTCCTGTTCGTCGCTCGCGACGACGCCACCGCGGCCGCCGTGCGCGACCTCCTCGCTGACCCGCCGCTGCTGGCCGCGCGCCGCGACGGCCGGCGGACCTTCCACCTCGGTCCGGACCGGATCCCGGTCGCCGGCGGCGGCTACGCCTGCGTTCGCGCCGAGGGGCTCGGCGACCCGACGTTCGCGTGGCGCGAGACGGACACCCCGGTCGGCCCGGTGACGGCGGACTCGGGGGTCGACGCCGCCGCGGTCGACGAGGCGGGCCGTCCGGTCGTCCCGCGGCTCGTCTGCGAGGTCGACGGGACTCCCGTCGCGGTCCTCGCCGGCGTCGAGAGCCTCCGGACGCCGCCGGACGAGGCGTTCCCGTTCGCGTACCGCCGCGACCCGGACGACAAGCGGTTCCGGGTCCGGCGGGGCGACGACGGGGCCGTCGTCGAGACGCTCGGCGGCTTCGGGGCGATGCGCGACGCCGGATACGTCCCGGTCCCGATGCCGCTCGTCCCCGAGCACGCGCTGGGGCGCTCGCTCGGGGACGACGCGCTCGCCGCGGCGTGGGACCTGGTCGTGATCGACGACGGGCCCGACGCGGCCGGCGGGACGCGCGGCGCGGGCGACGACGCCGGCGACCGCGACCGATAGCCACCCTCAAGGCGCCCGCGGCCGGACCCCGTGACATGACGGTCCGATTCGAGGAGCTCACCGTGGAGTGGCTCGGCTACGCGACGGCGCGGCTGGAGACGGACGGGGGGCCGGTCGCCTACACCGACCCCGGTCGGTACGGCGTCCTCGACGACTACTGGGCGCGCGACGGCGACCTCGTCGTCGTCACCCACGACCACCACTACGACAGCGACGGCATCCGGTCGGTCGCGAGCGAGGACGCGACGGTGGTCATCTACGAGGCGGTCGACCCCGCGGGCATCGACCGCGACGTGGAGCCGATCGACGCGCTCGCGGCCGACTACGACGTGGTCCGCGTCGGCGAGGAGGACCGCGTCGACGTCGACACGCCGGTCGGCGAGGTCACGGTGTGGTCCGTGCCCGCCCACAACGACCCCGAGGGACCGAACGCCGACGCCGACGGCTCGGTCGCGCACCCGCCCGGCTTCGGCTGCGGCTACCTGCTGTCGCTCGGGGGCCGCACCGTCTTCTGGCCCGGCGACTCGGACGCGCTCGACGGGTTCGCCGAGCTGGACGTCTCCGTCTTCCTCGCGAACATCGGCGGGGGCGGCATCGTCGCCGACCGGCGCGCGGCGGCCGACCTCGCCGAGGCGATGGCCCCGGACCTCGTCGTCCCGGTCCACTACGACACCTTCGACCTGCTGGAAGCGGACGGCGAGGCGTTCGCGAGCGACGTGGCGAGCCGCTCGATCCCCGTCGCGCTCGACGCGCGCTCGGCGAACCAGTAGGCGCGCGGGCCGGGCGGAGCCGTCGTGGGAACTCGACCCGAACGCTCTCGCGGCCGGTGACCTTTTTACCTCGCCGACTCCTTCCCCGGTCGCATGACCACCGAGTCCGCGCTCGCCGACGGGGTCCGGGAGGCGCTTTCGGTCGACGCCGAGGCGTTCGCCGAGCGCGCGGCCGAGGAGGCCGAGATCGTCAAACAGGAGCTCCGCGACGGCTCCTTCGACAACCACCAGTCGATCGTCGGCTTCGAGTACGAGTTCTACGCGGTCGGCGACGGGCGGTGGAGCGAGGAGTCGCGGGCGGGCGAGTACGCGCTGATGCGCGTGCCGCGCCGCCTGCTGGAGCTGATGGGCTTCGAGAAGGAGCTCGGGCTCCACAACGCCGAGATGTGTACGAGCCCGCAGCCGCTCTCCGACCACGGGCTCCGAGCGCAGCTCGCCGAGGTCCGCGCGCGCCTGGAGGCCGCGGAGAACACCGCCGGCGTCGAGGGGATGCGGCTCGTCTCCGACGGCCTCTGGACCATCCCGCCCGCGGGCGAGACCGCGGAGGGGTACCTCACCGACAGCGTCGAGGTCGACGGCGTCGTCGTCGCGGTCAACATGAGCGACGCGGTCCGCTACCACGCGATGGCGAACGCGGACCCCGACGCGGCGGACGGGGACGGACCCGACGACGCGCGGTCGGCGGGCAGCCGCGTCGAGCTCTCCGCCCCCGGCGTGTCGCTGGCGGCGGACACGGTGATGCCCGAGAGCCTCATCACGTCGATCCAGCCGCACTACCAGGTGGCGCACGCAGAGACGCTACCGCGGCACTTCCGGTACGCGCTCCGGATCGCCGGCCCCCTGCTCGCGCTCGGCGTCAACTCCCCGTTCTTCCCGCCGGACCTGTACGACGACGGCTGGGACGGCGAGCGGATCCTCGCGGAGGGGGCGACCGAGAACCGCGTCCACGTGTTCGAGTCCGTCCTCAACGCCCGCACCGACGCGGACAAGGTGCGGTTCCCGCGGGACTTCCGCGACGTCGAGACCGCGGTCGACCGCATCGCGGCCGACGAGACGCTGATCCCGATGCCCGACCCGGGCGGCAGCGACCGGTTCGACGACGACTTCGCGACGTTCCGGACCAAACACGGCAGCTACTGGCGGTGGGTGCGGCCCGTCTTCGAGGGGGCGAGCCGCTCGGCGGCGAACGCGCGCATCGAGTTCCGCCCGATCCCCGGCCAGCCCACGGTCCGCGACTCCATCGCGTTCCAGGGGGCGTTCGCGGGCCTGCTGCAGTCGCTCGCCCAGCGCGAACACCCGGTCATCGGGCTCGACTGGGAGACCGCCCGCGACAACTTCTACGCGGCGGTCGCCGACGGGCTCGACGCCGAGATGGAGTGGATCGGTCCGGACGGCCAGCACACCACGGACACGGACGCGCTGTACGAGGACCTCCTCGACCACGCGGAGGCCGGGCTCCGGACCGCCGGCTGCGCCGCCGACGAGGCCGCCGAGTGGGTCGCGCCGCTCCGGTGGCGCGTGGCCAACCGGACGACCCCGGCCAGCTGGAAGCGCGACCGCGTCCGCGCCCGCCTCGACGACGGCGACGACTTCGAGACGGCCGTGGTCGACACCCAGCGCGAGTACATCCGCCAGCAGGCCGACACGCTCATCGACGGCGGCTTCTCGGCGTGGGTGGACCGCGCCTGACCGGACCGCGGGCCCGCCCCCGACCGCGACACAGTACAGTTATCGGCCCGCCGCGTCACGCGCCGGTATGGACGACCTGATCGCCGCGGCGCGCGAGGCCTTGGACGCCGCCCACGTCCCGTACTCCGAGTACCGCGTCGGCGCCGCGCTGCGGACCGCTGACGGCACCGTGTTCACCGGCTGTAACATCGAGAACGCCAACTACTCCAACAGCCTCCACGCCGAGGAGGTCGCGCTCGCGGAGGCGGTGAAGAACGGCCACCGCGAGTTCGACCGGATCGCGGTCTCGTCGGGCGTCCGCGACGGCGTCACGCCCTGCGGGATGTGCCGGCAGACGCTCGCCGAGTTCGCGGCCGACGACCTCGTCGTCGCCTGCGACGAGGGCGGCGACGCCGTGACCGAGTACACGCTGGGCGAACTCCTCCCGAACACGATCAGCGAGGGGACGCTCGACGACGCCAGCCGGGAGTGACGCCGGCGGGCGACCGAGAGCTCGCGTTAAGTTTGGCGTGAATTGTGGTAGACTGCGAAGGTTTCGAGCCAGTTTCGAGCTGTCTCTAGCGCGACATTGCTGAAACTATTCGCAAATGATGATGTTCGTCGTTCTATCTCCCAAAAGACACGTTCGATAGCATTCCGATTTCCATGTCGAATGATTTGAAATCGATACCCGTCTTCAGCAAGAACTGATCCAAGATAGTCTGCGTCATCGACGAGGAACTCGACGTTATTCAGCTGATAGCGCCGGTGTAGCTCGGTGAGAAACCATCGCGTTGTCTGTTTATTTGCGGTCGGATAGAGGCTCAAGTGAAGGATCTCGTTCGTCTGTGGATCAACCGCGGCGTACAGCCAGAACTTCTGGCCGTGGAGGCGGATCATCTTTTCGTCAACCGCGAGTTGATCCTCGGAGACGGTCGAGATCGGCTGTAGATCGGCCTTATGAACCCAGTTGTGGATCGCGACGTGACTTCGACTGATTCCAAACAGTTCAAGATGCTTACTTACCTCGCGCAGTGATATACCGGCCAAGTGACTGCGGATCCCTACTTCAATCGCCCAGCGTGGCGTTCGATCTCGCTCCACAAACGAAAAGTCGATCCACGTGATACGTTCGCTGAGGCGTTCGATTTCGGCCATAAGCACTCTGAAGTCGAGCGCCTCATCCTCTAACTTAACGCGACCGACCGAGACGGAACTACTTTTAAACGGCTCGACGAAGGGCGGAGACATGACCGACGACAGCGAGGACCCGAACGACGAGGCCGGTTACCACGTCGAGGCCGCGCCCGAGGACGTCGCGGACGCCGTCCTCCTCCCCGGCAACCCCGAGCGAGTCGACAAGATCACCGGGCTGTGGGACGGCCACGAGGAGGTCGCGCGCCACCGCGAGTACCGCACCGCGACCGGCACCTACGACGGCGCGCCCATCTCGGTGACCTCCACCGGCATCGGCTCGCCGTCGGCCGCCATCGCCGTCGAGGAGCTGGCGCGCGTCGGCGTCGACACGTTCATCCGGGTCGGCTCCTGCGGCGCGATCCAGCCGGAGATGGACGTGGGCGACCTCGTCATCACGACCGGGGCCGTCCGACAGGAGGGGACGAGCGACGAGTACGTGCGCGAGGACTACCCCGCTGCCGCGGACGGCGAGGTCGTCTCCGCGCTCGTCGCGGCCGCCGAGCGGCTGGGCCACGACTACCACACCGGCGTGACGATGAGCGCCGACTCCTTCTACGCCGGGCAGGGGCGCCCCGGATTCGACGGGTTCGAGGCCGCCGGCTCGGACGAACTCGTCGCGGAGCTCCGGGACGCGAACGTGAAGAACATCGAGATGGAGGCGTCGGCGATCCTGACGATCGCGAACGTGTACGGGCTCCGTGCGGGCGCGGTCTGCTCCGTCTACGCCAACCGCGTCACCGGCGAGTTCCGGACGGAGGGCGAGTCGCGCGCGGCCGAGACGGCGAGCCTCGCGGTGAAGTTGCTCGCGCGCATGGACGAGGTCAAGCGGGAGGCGGGCGCCGACCGCTGGCACGCCGGGCTCTCGCTGTAACGCGCCGTCCCGCCGCGGGCCGGACCGCCGATCGCGACCGTTCCAAAGCGACTTTACCCGCGCGCCGCGGAGCGGCAGGCATGAGTACACAGGTCGTGGTCGTCGGCTCGGGATACGCCGGCGCAGGGGCGGTCAAGGCGTTCGAAGACGAGGTCGGCGAGGGCGAGGCCGATCTCACGTGGATCTCGGAACACGACTACCACCTCGTTTTACACGAGGTCCACCGCGCGATCCGCAACCCCGCCGTCGAGGACAAGATCACGATCCCCGTCGACGAGATCAAGTCGCCCGAGTCCGACTTCGTTCAGGGCCGGGTCGTCGACGTCGACACCGACGAGCGCGTCGTCGAGACCGACGACGGCACGACCGTCGACTACGACTACCTCCTCCTCGCGGTCGGCTCCACGACCGCGTTCTTCGGCATCGAGGGCTTGAAGGAGAACGCCCGCCAGCTGAAGGGACTCGACGACGCGAAGGCGATCCACGAGGACGTGCGCGAGGCGGCCGCGGACGCGACCCGCTCCGACCCCGCGCAGGTCATCGTCGGCGGCGCCGGCCTCTCCGGCATCCAGACGGCCGGCGAGATCGCCGAGTACCGCGACAAGCACCGCGCGCCGCTCGATATCAAGCTCGTCGAGGGGCTCGACGAGGTCTTCCCCGGTAACGACCCGCAGATCCAGGGCGCGCTCCGCCAGCGGCTCGAGGACGCCGACATCAACATCCTCACCGGCGACTTCATCTCGGAGGCCGACGAGGAGGCTGTCTACCTCGGCGGCGGCGAGGACGAAGAGCCCGAGGAGCTGGGCTACGACGTGCTGATCTGGACCGGCGGAATTACGGGCCAGCCCGAGTTGGAGCACGTCGAGGTCGACAAGGACGACCGCTCGAACCGCGTCCACGCCGGTTCCGACTTCGCCACCAGCGACGACCGCGTGTTCGCCATCGGCGACACCGCCCTCGTCGAGCAGGGCGAGGACGACGTGGCCCCGCCGACCGCGCAGGCCGCCTGGCAGGCCGCCGAGGTCGCCGGCGCCAACCTCGCGCGCGCCGCCCGGGGCGCGCCGCTCCGCTCGTGGACCCACGAGGACAAGGGCACCGTCGTCTCCGTCGGCGAGGAGGCGGTCGCCCACGACGTGGTGGGCATGCCGATCAAGACGTTCGGCGGCAAGCCCGCGAAGCTGCTGAAGAAGGCCATCGCCACGCGCTGGATCGCCAAGGTCTCCTCCGCGAGCCGCGGCGTCAGCGCGTTCGGCGACATGTAAGCGCGGGCGACGCCTTTCGTCGGCAAATCAGTCCGCGCTCTCCGAGGATTTTTCGAACCGGTAGACGAGTCCCGCTTCTAGATCAGTGTTCGGCCGGCTCGTCGGGCGCCCGCATGTCGTCGATCCGCAGGATGAGAATGTTCGCGGTGTCGTCTTTGCCGTCGACGGTGCCGTCGATGACGAGCTTCGAGAGCGGCGTCGGGCCGACGGTGACGCTGTCCCCCTCGTGGAAGTCGCGGACCGAGCCCTGGACGTGGATCTCGGCGCGGCACAGCTCGGGGTGGTGGACGCTGGAGAGGTCGATCCCGTCGACGTTGGTCCCCTCGACCTGCTCGCCCTCGTGGGAGATCGGGACGTCGGCCGGCTCGTCCATGCGCTGGATGTCGAGCGCCTCGTAGGCGTTCGAGGTGGGCTTGTAGCCGCCCTTCGGACCGGGGACGCCCTCGACGAGTTGGAGGGCCTTGAGGCTCTGCATCTGGTTCCGGATCGTCCCGGGATTGCGGTCGACTTCCTCGGCGATCGCCTCGCCTTTGACGGCGTCTTCCTGTTCCCCGTACAGGTTGATGAGGGCCGTGAGGATGCTCTTCTGGCTCGACGTGAGCTCGATCGATGACATGGTCTCGAATACACGACGCCCCCGCTTAAATGCGATGGAATTCGCTTATAAATGATCGTGTGAAACCGCCTCGACGGCCGGGTACAGCCGGCGCTGCGCGTTCCGGGGCTACTCCCCGCGCAGCCGCTTCATGCGCACGTACGCGAGCGGGCTCGACAGCGCGACGACCACGCCGACGCCGATCAGCGCGAGCCCGAAGTCGACGGCGACGAACGACACCGCGGCGCCGACGAGCCCGATCGCCGCGCCGGTGAACGCGACCGCGATGGTCGCGCCGATCGGCTCGATGTCGCCGGGCTCGACCGAGTAGGGATCGGAACTGCCCATGACCGCCCCGTGGCGGCCCGGGCGCAAAACGGTGTCCGATCCGGCGAGGCGAACCGGGCGCTCTCCGCCGCCCTCGCGGGCCGCAGCCGCGTCGATCCCCACCATTCAAGCGCCGCGGCGTCGCGTACCCGGTATGACCACGGTCAGGATTATCGGCGCGCCGACCGACTACGGGGCGAACCGACGCGGGGTCGACATGGGACCGTCGGCGATCCGGTACGGCGGGCTCGCGGACCAGCTCGCCGGCGCCGGCGTCGAGGCGGTCGACGCGGGCGACCTCCCCGTCCCGCGGGCGGAGGAGCGCGACCCGGACGCGGACGCGCCCAGCGTCGGGGAGGCGAAGTTCCTCCGCGAGACCGCCGACGTGTGCCGGGAGCTCGGCGACGAGGTCGCCGCGACGCTCGACGCCGGCGACGTGCCGCTCGCGCTCGGCGGCGACCACTCGATCGCCATCGGGAGCCTCGCCGGCTCCGCGCGCGACGCGGACATCGGCGCCGTGTGGTTCGACGCGCACGCCGACCTCAACACGCCCGCGACGACGCCGTCGGGCAACGTCCACGGGATGCCGCTGGCGGCCGCCCTCGGGATCGGCGAGTTCGCGGACGCCGAGTGGGCGACCGCGCCGGGGCTCTCGCCGGAGAACGTCGCCCTCGTCGGGCTGCGGTCGGTCGACGGCGCGGAGGCGGAGCTCATCCGCGAGCGCGACTTCGCCGCGTACACGATGTCCGACATCGACGAGCGGGGGATAACCGAGGTCACGGAGGAGGCGCTCGACGTCGCCTCGGCCGGCGTCGACGGGATCCACGTCAGCCTCGATCTCGACTGGCTCGACCCGAACGCCGCGCCCGGCGTCGGGACGCCCGTCCGCGGGGGCGTCACCTACCGCGAGGCGCACAGCGCGATGGAGATCGTCGACGAGACGGACGCGCTCCGCTCGATGGAGATCGTCGAGGTGAACCCGACGCTGGACCAGCACAACGAGACGGCGGAGCTGGCGACGGAGCTCGCGGCGAGCGCGTTCGGGAAGCGGGTGCTGTAGCTCGGGGACGACAGATCCGCCTCAGACGTTCCGGTCGAGTTCCTCGACGACGCGCTGGAGGTCCGCGGCGGCCTCGATCTCGCCTTTGATCTCCTCGCGGCGCCGGACCGCCGCGGAGTCGGCGTCGTACGCGCGGACGAACTCGGCGCGGGTGTGCTCGTCGAACGCGTGGCGGATCGCGAAGTAGCCGTCCGGAACGATCGTGCCGCACACCTTGCACTCGTGGCGCTGGTGGTCGTTCGTCTGGTGGACGATCGCCGCCTCCACGTCGTCGAAGGCGGCGTCGCAGTCGCCGATGCCGCACGTCCAGCGAGGAGCCATACCGGGAACACTCGCCCGAGGGGGATTAACGGTTTCCCAACTCGGCGAGACGCCGGGACGGGCCGCCGCCGCGCGGTCCGACCCGCGGCCGCGGCACCGTCGTCGTCGAACGATACGCCTTTGCGCGGGCGCGACGACCGTGCGACCGTGACCCGATCGCAAACGCGCGTCGACGCCCACGTCAAGGTGCTCGACGACGAGGTCGTCGCCCGCGCGAAGGCCCGCGGGATCGACGCGCTCGTGTACGCGCCGCACTTCACGCGGCTCCCGACGGTCCGCGAGCGCGCGGCCCGTTACAGCGACGACGAGCTGACCGTCGTCCCCGCCCGCGAGGTGTTCACCGGCGACTGGGGGAACCGGCGGCACCTCCTCGCGCTCGGGCTCTCCGACCCGGTCCCCGACTACATCACCTTCGAGGGCGCCATGGCCGAGTTCGAGCGCCAGGACGCGGCCGTCCTCGTCCCGCACCCCGGGTTCGCCACCATCTCGCTCACGCGGCCCGAGGTGGACGCGCACGCCGCCCGGATCGACGCCGTCGAGACGTACAACACGAAGCTCCTCCCCCACCAGAACGCCCGCGCCCGCCGGACCGCGTCGGAGACCGGCTGCGCCGGCTTCGGCTCGTCGTACGCCCACCTCCCCGGCACGGTCGGCGAGGCGTGGACCGCCTTCGGGGGCGACCTCGACGACGCCGCGGCGGTCGCCGAGGCGTTCCGCGAGCGCCGCCCGCGGACGGTGATCCACCGCGGCGGCGTCGGCCACCGGCTCCGGGGGCTCGTCGAGTTCGCACACCTCGGCTACGAGAACACGTGGGCGAAGCTCGACCGGATGTTCCTCTCCGGAAACGAGCCTACCCTGCCGTCGAACGTCGCCTACGAGGGGCGGTTCGACGACGTGAGCGTCTACGAGTAGCGCGTCGCGCTCACAGTCCGAATCCGGCCGCGGCCTCCGACGCGGCGGACAGGTCCAGATCGAGGCTGACGACGTAGGTGTGGATCGCCCAGAAGCCCGCCAGCTCGATCGCGGTGATGACCACCGTGACGAGGTCGGCGTACTTGCTGCTCGTCGTCACGCCGCTCGGGAATCCGAACTCCCGGTCCGAGAGGGGGTGGAACAGCGCGATACCCCGGCGGCTCCCGACCACGTCGAGGACGTAGTGAGTCAACACGCCGATCCAGACGTACTGGAGGTTCCCGAAGAAGATCGGGTACGCGAGGAACACCGCCAGCACGGGGAGGCTGTGGAGCGTCTTCCGGTGGCGCCCGAAGGCGGTGTCGACGTCGGGGAACAGCGCCCCCAACACGACGGGAACGGTGATCTCGGCGACGGTCGTCGCGGTCGCCGCGTCGAGCCCCGGTTCGAGGATGAAGCCGAGCCCGAGGGCGAGCAGCAGGCCGTTGAGCACGTGGCCACGTTTGTTCATGTCTCCCCGTGTGCGGGTCGGCAGGTCAAACCACCGGATCGCGGTGACTCGGTGGGACGCCGCGCCTCCCCCGTCGGCGGCCCCGGCGTTCGGGTCGAAAGAGCCACGGCGACCGCGTCCGACCCGACCGTATGGAGTACGAGGAGCCGAAGTTCTTCCACGTGATGCGGTACGCCGCGGGCGCCGACGGCGACGTCATCGACATGGTGAGCGGTAACCCCGACTGGGAGCCGCCCGCCGCGCTCCGGGAGGCGCTCCGCGAGTACGCCGACCTGCCGCCCGCCGACTTCCAGTACCCGCCGAGCGACGGGCTCCGCGAGCTCCGCGAGGCGATCGCCGAGCGCCGCGACGTGGACCCCGAGCGCGTGGTCGTCACCAACGGCACCGGCGAGGCGAACTACCTCGCGATGGCGCGCGCGCTCGACCGCGGCGCCGGCGACGAGGCGCTCCTGATGGACCCGGTGTACCCGTACTACCCGGGGAAGACCCACCTGCTCGGCGGCGAGCCGACGCTCGTGCCCACCGCCCGCGACGGGCGCCTCGACGTCGACGCGGTCCGCGAAGCCGCGAGCGAGGACACCGCGCTGATCGTCTTGAACACCCCGAACAACCCGACCGGCGCCGTCTACGACCTCGACGCGGTCCGCGAGGTCGTCGCGGTCGCCGAGGCGGTCGACGCCGTGGTCGTCGCCGACGAGGTGTACGGTCAGTTCGACCTCGCCGGCTCCTTCGAGTCGGCCCTAACCCTCGACTCCGAGCGCGTGATCGTCACCAGCGGCTTCTCGAAGTCGATGGCGATCACGGGGCTCCGGGTCGGCTACGGCGTGTTCCCCGAGGCGCACGTCGGCGACGCGAAGACCCGTCACATGCTCGTGAACGTCACCGGGGCCCGTCCCTCCCAGTACGCGGTCTACCACGCGCTCGCCGAGACCCCGGACGACTACTACGCCGAGTCGCGCGAGCTGCTCGCCGACCGTGTCGCGGCCTTCACCGACGCCCTCGACGCGGCCGGCGCCGAGTACAGCCGCCCGGAGGGTGCCTTCTACGTCCTCGCGCGCTTCGAGGGGTTCCCCGGCACGATGGCGAACGTCAAGCGCCTGGTCGACGAGGCGGGCGTCGCCGGCATGCCGGGCGAGGCGTTCGGCACCGCCCGCGACGAGTGGATCCGGTTCGCGCTGGTGACGCCGCGCGCGACCGAGGCGGCCGAGCGGCTCGCGGACTACTTCGCGGACGGGGCCCCGGACTCCCGCTGAGGAACCCCGGCGGGCCGGCGGGCGCTCGTCAGCCGGTCGCTCCCGACGGCCGCCGCGACGCCCTCACCGGCCGCGGGTCCGGCCCGCGACGGACAGCGCGAGGAGAGCGACCGCGGCCGCGACGACGCCGAATCCGGGGTTCTCGTCGTCGGTGGTCCCGTCGCCGCTCGACGAGTCGCCGTCGGACGCGTCGCCGTCCGCGTCGTCGGCGCTCCCGTCGTCGCGGTCCGTCGCCGACTCGTCGACGCCCACGACCGTCACCGGTTCGGAGACGGTGTCGCCGTCCCGCGCGACGAGCGTCCGGTCACCGGCGGTCCGGATCGTCACTTCGAACTCGCCGCGGTCGTCGGTCTCCCCGACGGCCTCGCCGTCGAGTTCGACGGTCGCACCACCGACCGGCTCGTCGTAGGCGTTCCGCACGGTCACGCGCGTCGTCTCCCCGACGAGGACGCGGTCGTTCGCGGGCTCGGCGACGAGTGCGGCGCTGCGCTGCGCGGTGGCGTTCACGCTCACCGCCGACTCCTCCACCCTGACCCGCTCGGACGTGGCGTCGTATCCGTTCTTGACGACCGCGACCGTGTAGACGGCGTTCACCGGTACGGTGAGCGATGCGGTCCCGTCGGTCACGCTCACCCGCCCGTCGAACACCGAGGAGGAGGCCCGCACCGCCCCCGTCTCGATCGGGACCGGCGGGTCGAAGTGGTCGTCGAAGACCCGCACGTCGAGCGTCGTGGCGCCTCGCTCGACGGCGACCCGGGCCTCGCCGCCGTCCCCCACGGTCACGGGGACGGACGCCTCTAGGTACCCGGGCTTCACGACGACGACCTCGTAGTCGCCGCGTTCGAGGCGCGCCGTCTCGTACCGCCCGTCCGCCTCGGTCTCGCCCCGGTCGATCGTCCGCCCGCCTTCGCGGACCCGGACGGTCGCGTCCGGCTGCGACCGGTTCTCCCCGTCGACGACGGTCACGGTCGCGGTGCCGCTCCGTGAGACCCCGAGGTCCACGGTCGTCTCGCTGGCGTTCTCGACCCGGAGCGGACGGTTCCGGACGTAAGCGTCGTCGTCGACGTCCAACTCGACGCCGGCGCCCTCCGGGACGTCGAGGAGGACGTTCCCGTTGCTCGCCGTCGTCCCGGACGCGGTCCCCGTCTCACCGGCGTCGGTCTCCCACGTCGCCTCGACCGTCGCACCGGCGACGGCGTCGCCGTCCCGATCGGTCACGGAGACGGTGAGCGTCACCGGGTCGACGGCGAACGCGCCGCCGGTCGCGGTCACCGCGACGAACAGTACTGCCGCGGTGACCAGCGTCGAACGTGCGACGTTCATACGCGGCGTACGCGGTCGGTCAGTATAGGTATGACCCGATTACTTGCCGTAAGCGGGCCTGAATCCCGCATTCCCGGCCGATCTGACGGTCAGTGGGGCCGGAAAACCGCCTCCGCTACCCGCCGCCGCCACCGCCGCCGTAGCCGCTCTTCCCCGCCTCGGCCTCCCGCTCGCGCCGGTCCGAGCCGTCGTCCGCGTTCGCGGTCGATCGCTCGGACGCCGACCGCTCCGACGCCGACCCGGACCCCCGCGCCGCGAGCGCCCAGCCGAGGGCGTACGCCGCGACTGCGGCGGCGACGCCGGCGCCGGTGCCGGCGAGCCACGCGCCGGCCAAGTACGCGGCGGCGGCCAGTGCCGGGCCGCCGAGGAGCGCGTACCCGAGGTCCTCGCGGACGAGTCGCGGCGTCTCCATGTTCGCTGCGTCCGCCTCCCGGGAGAAGTGTCTTGTCCCGCCTCGCCGCCGCTGAACCGTTCCCACGACTCCGCCGTATTCAAATACGCGCGCGCAGACCAACGCGTATGGAGCAGATCGACGACCAGTACGCGCCCGCGGACGTCGAGTCCGCGGTCGACGAGTACTGGGACGACCACGACGCCTACGAGGCGGCGAAGGAGGCGCACGCCGACGACCCGCCGTTCTTCTTCGTGGACGGCCCGCCGTACACCTCCGGGCAGATGCACCTCGGGACGGCCTGGAACAAGACGCTGAAGGACGCCGTCATCCGGTACAAGCGGATGACCGGCCACCGCGTCACCGACCGCCCCGGCTACGACATGCACGGGCTCCCGATCGAGGTCAAAGTCGAGGAGGAGCTCGGCTTCGAGAACAAGCGGGACATCGAGGAGTACGGGATGGAGGCGTTCATCGAGAAGTGTAAGGAGTTCGCCCTGGAGAACCGGGCGGCGATGGACGAGGACTTCAAATCCATCGGCGCGTGGATGGACTGGGACGACCCGTACGAGACCATCTCGCCGGAGTACATGGAGGCCGCCTGGTGGGCGTTCTCCGAGGTCGCCGACAACGGCCTCGTCGAGCAGGGGAAGCGGTCCATCTCGCAGTGCCCGCGCTGCGAGACCGGCCTCGCAAACAACGAGGTGGAGTACGAGGACGTCGAGGACCCCTCCGTCTACGTGAAGTTCCCGCTCGCCGACCGCGAGGGGAGCCTCGTCATCTGGACGACGACGCCGTGGACCATCCCCGCGAACACCTTCGTCGCCGTCGACGAGGATCTCACCTACAACGCCGTCCGCGCGGAGAAGGGCGGCGAGAGCGAGCTCATCTACGTCGCCGCCGACTGCGTCGAGGACGTGCTCGGCGAGGGGCGCTACGAGGACTACGAGATCGAGGCCGAGCTGACGGGCGACGAGCTCGTCGGCTGGGCGTACGACCACCCGCTCGCCGACCGCGTCGCCGAGTACCCCGACTTCGAGGGCGCCGGTCGGGTGTACGCCGCCGACTACGTGGAGGCCGACCGGACCGGACTGGTCCACTCCGCGCCCGGCCACGGGGAGGAGGACTTCCAGCGCGGCACGGAGCTCGGGCTCGACATCCACTGCCCCGTGAAGCCGAACGGCGAGTTCACCGAGGCGGCCGGCGAGTACGCCGGCCAGTTCGTGCGCGACGCCAACGACGACATCGTCGACGACCTCGTCGCCGACGGACATATGCTCGCGCACGGCACCGTCGACCACAGCTACGGCCACTGCTGGCGGTGTGACACCGGGATCGTTCAGCTGGTCACCGACCAGTGGTTCATCTCGATCACGGACGTCAAAGACGACCTCCTCGACAACATGGAGGACTCGGAGTGGCACCCCGACTGGGCCCGCGACAACCGGTTCCGCGACTTCATCGAGGACGCGCCCGACTGGAACGTCTCCCGCCAGCGCTACTGGGGGATCCCGATCCCCATCTGGGTGCCGGAGGACGCCGACGCCGGCGACCTCGACGAGGACATGATCGTGATCGGCACCCGCGAGGAGCTCGCCGAGCGCGTCGAGGAGGACATCGACCCCGAGTCGATCGACCTCCACCGCCCCTCCGTCGACGACCTCACTATCGTCGAGGACGGGACGACGTACCGCCGCGTCGAGGACGTGTTCGACGTGTGGCTCGACTCCTCCGTCGCTTCGTGGGGGACGCTGGGCTACCCGAGCGACGAGGCCGCGCACGACGAGCTGTGGCCCGCCGACCTCATCATCGAGGCGCACGACCAGACCCGCGGCTGGTTCTGGTCGCAGCTCGGCATGGGCACCGCCGCGGTCGGCGAGATCCCGTACGACGAGGTGCTGATGCACGGCTTCGCCAACGACGAGGACGGCCGGAAGATGTCGAAGTCGGTCGGCAACATCGTCACGCCGGAGGAGGCGATCGACCGGGCCGGACGCGACCCGCTCCGGACCTACCTGCTCAGCCACGACCAGCAGGGGGTCGACCTCGCGTTCGAGTGGGACGGGCTCGGCGAGATTCAGGGCAAGCTCAACATCCTCTGGAACGTGTTCCGGTTCCCGCTGGAGTACATGGAGCTCGACGGCTACGACCCCGCCGACGCGGACCTCTCCGACGGCGAGCTCGAGCTCGTCGACGAGTGGGTGCTCTCGCGGCTCCAGTCCGTGGAGGCCGAGGTCGCCGAGGCCTGGGACGACTACCAGATCAGCGACGCGGTCAACGCCGTCATCGAGTTCGTCACGCAGGACGTGTCGCGGTTCTACGTGAAGGCGGTCCGCGACCGCATGTGGGAGGAGGCCGACTCCGCCTCGAAGCGCGGCGCCTACGCCACGCTCGCGACCGTCCTCGACGAGGTGATCCGCCTGCTCGCGCCGATCGCGCCGTACCTGACCGAGCGGATGTACCAGCGGCTCGACGGCGCGGCGACGACCGTCCACGCGCTGTCGTATCCCGAGCCGGACGCCGACCTGCGCGACCCGGACCTCGAACGCGACGTGGCGGTCTTCCGCGACGTGGAGGAGGCGGCAGCGAACGCGCGCCAGCAGGCCGGCCGGAAGCTCCGCTGGCCCGTCCCGCGCGTCGTCGTCGAGACGGCCGACGAGACCGTCGCGGCCGCGGTCGACCGGCTCGAAGCGCTGATCGCCGACCGCGTCAACGCCCGCGAGGTGCTCGTCACGGACGCCTTCGACGAGCTCGTCGAGACCGCGGAGCCGCAGATGGCGGCCATCGGACCCGCGTTCGGCGGCGACGCCCAGAAGGTGATGGAGGCGGTCCAGGGCGCCGACCGCGCGGCGGTCGAGAGCGGCGAGGTGACCGTCGACGGCCAGCCCGTCGACCTCGACGACGAGATGGTTGAGTACGTCGCTGAGCCCCCGGAGCACGTCTCCGGCGCCGACTTCGAGGGCGGCACCGTCTACGTCGACACCTCGCTGACCCCCGACATCGAGTCCGAGGGGTACGCCCGCGACGTGATCCGCCGGATCCAGGAGATGCGCAAGGAGCTCGACCTGGACGTGGAGGCGCGGATCCGCGTCGGCGTCGGCGTCGACGACGACCGCGTGGCCGGCTTCGTGGACGACCACGCCGACCTCATCGCCGGCGAAGTGCGCGCCGACGCTTGGTTCGACGACCCGACCGACGCGGCGGACGCCGAGGACGGCCTCGTCGAGGAGTGGGAGGTCGAGGACGTCACGCTCACCATCGGCGTCGACCCGGTCGCGTAGGCCTCCCCGACCGAAGACGCCGCTTCGAGCGTCCGAGTGCTCGGTTTCGAAGCCCTCGGCGCCCGCGCTCGCTGGCTCGAACCGACGACAACGGCACCGCCGGGGCGTCGCCTCCGCGACGCGAATTACTGTGGGAACAATTCGCACCCCGAAACCTATAGGTGCGTTCTTTACTCACGGTTGAACATGGATGTTCGGGCGGCTCGGGCCGACGACGCCGAGGCCCTTCGCACCGCGGTCTCGCGGGCCCGGGAGGAGACGGTGTTCGACGACATCGGCGCACCGCTGCTCGACGTCTCCGCCGCCGGCGTCCGCGAGGCCGCCGCCGAGGCCGAGTGGTCGTTCCTGATGGAACACGATGAGGAGGGCCCCGTCGGCCTCGCCATCGCGCACCCGGACCCGGACGGCGCCGAAGCGGAGCTACTGGCGCTGTGGGTCCACCCGAACCGCGCGGGGGAGGGGATCGCCGGGGAGCTGCTGTCGCGCGTCGGCGGCGCGCTCGCCGACCGCGGCGTCGAGACGCTCCGGGCGACGGTGCCGGCGGACAGACCGAGCGCGACGGAGTTCTTCGTCGCACACGGCTTCGAGGCGCGCGGGACCCGCCGGAGCCCCGTCGGCGACGAGGACGTGGTGGTCGCGGCCCCGCGGACGCTCGTCTGAGGCCGCCGGCCTACTTCAGTCGCTCCTGCAGGAAGGAGGGGTGGGCCGCGGTGACGCCCTCGACGCCGAGCAGCTTCTCGGAGATGACCTCGCCGAGCTCGTCGCCGTCGCCGGCGCGGACCTCGGCCATCAGCATGTGGTCGCCCGAGGAGGTGTACAGCGCCTGGACCTCGTCGAGCGACTTCAGTTCGCGCGTCGCCTCCACGTACTGTCCGGAGTCGACGTCCATCCCGACCATGGCGATCGACTGCGACGAGAGCTTCTTCGGGTCGACCTCCGCGGAGTAGCCGACGATCACGCCCCGCTCTTCGAGGCGGTCGATGTACTTCCGCACCGTCGGCTTCGAGACGTCGGCCCGTTCGGCGATCTCTCCGCAGGACGCCTGCGCGTCCTCCTCTAACACGGAGAGGATTCGCTCTTCCGTCGATACCGTACTCATACCACTCCGTTTGTCACCAATGAAAAAATACCTTGCGAATCAAAAAACGGATTCACCGCGCCGTCAACGACCGACGGCCCCGCTCAGGCGTGTTTGTCGAGGAACATGTCGTGGGAGCGCTCCCACTCGTAGTCGTCGTCCCAGTAGCGCTCGGCGAGCGGCTCCTCGGGCATCTCGCCGATTTCGCGCTTCTCCTGGCCGTAGGACGGACGGTCCTCGTCGACGTAGAAGCGGCCGGTGAGGACCTCGCCGTCGTAGAGGGCCTCCTCGGTCGTGCGCATCATCTCCTGGGCCTCGACGCGGTCCGTCTTGTCGAACTCGTAGTCGTCGGAGTCGTTGACGTCGATGTACGGGACGTACTGGCGCGCGTCCTTGTTCCAGGTCGGACACTGGGTGAGGAAGTCGACGTGCGCGAACCCGTCGTGTTCGATCGCCTCGATGAGGATCTCCTTCGCCTGGTTCGGGTTGACCGCGGCCGTCCGGGCGACGTAGGAGGCGCCGGCGTTGAGCGACATCGAGAGCGGCTTGATCGGTTCCTTGGCGCTCCCGTGGGGCTGCGTCTTCGACTTGTGGCCCTTCGGGCTGGTCGGGGAGGTCTGCCCCTTCGTGAGCCCGAAGATCTCGTTGTTGAACACGATGTACGTCATGTCGTGGTTCTCCCGGGCCGTGTGGACGAAGTGGTTCCCGCCGATCCCGTAGCCGTCGCCGTCGCCGCCGGCGGCGATCACTTCGAGGTCGGGGTTCGCGAGCTTCGCGGCGCGGGCCACGGGCAGCGAGCGCCCGTGGATCGTGTGGAACCCGTACGTGTCGAGGTAGCTGTTCAGCTTGCCCGAACAGCCGATCCCGGTACACAGCAGGGTCTCCTCGGGCGTGCGCCCGACCTCCGGCAGCGCCTGCTTGAGCGCCTTCAGGACGCTGAAGTCACCGCAGCCCGGACACCACGTCGGCTGCGGCTCCACGCCGGGGGTGTACTCGTCGCGGTCGATCTCCCGCTCCTCTCCGATCGCTGAAAACGTGCTCATTGGTTAGTCACCTGCGGCTGGGACGAACGTGGTCTGGTGGCCGGACGCGTCGCCGTCGCCCTCGACGATCGCGGCCTCGAACCCGTCGACGACCTCCGCCGGCTCGAACGGGTTCCCGTTGTACTTCAACAGGCTCGACAGCTTCTCGCCGTAGCGGCCGAGGTTCTTCTGGACGAGCCCGCGGAACTGTCCGGACGCCGTCATCTCGACGACGAGGACCTCGTCGACGCTCTCGACGAACGCCTCGACCTGCTCGGTCGGGAACGGGAGCATGTCGGAGACCCCGTACGACTTCACCGAGTGGCCGGCCTCGTTGAGCCGACCGACGGCCTCCTCGACGGTGCCCTGCTGGCTGCCGAACGTGAGGATGCCGTACTCGGCGTCCTCGGGCCCGGCGTACGAGCCGGTGTCCTCCCCGTCGAGGTCGGCGCGGATCGCCTCCAGCTTCTGGGTCCGCCGGTCGATCTGCGCGACCCGGTTGTCCGGGGACTCGCTGATGTGGCCGGTCGGGTCGTGCTCGTTGCCGGTCGCGAGGAAGCGACCGCCCTTCTGCCCGGGCACCGACCGCGGCGAGACGCCGTCGTCGACGTCGTGCTGGAAGCGGTGGAACTTCCCGTCGCCGGAGTGCGGCTCGTCCGCGAGCGCGTCCTCCGAGAGCGTCTTCCCGAGGTCCGGGTTCGGATCGCGGTCGAAGTGGCTCTTGGGGACGTTCGTCAGCTCGCCGCCGAGCTTCTGGTCGTACAGCAGGATCGTCGGGATCTGGTACTCGTAGGCGAGCCGGAAGGCGATGCGCGACTGCTCGTACGCCTCCTCGACGGTCCCTGGGGCCAGGACGACGCGCTGGGAGTCGCCCTGCGAGGTGTAGAGGACGTGTTCGAGGTCGGACTGCTCCGGCTTCGTCGGCATCCCGGTCGAGGGGCCGGCGCGCATGGCCTCGACGAGGACGACGGGCGTCTCCGTCATCTCCGCTAGCCCGAGCGGCTCGGACATCAGCGCGAACCCGCCGCCGGAGGAGCCGGACATCGCCTTGACGCCGGCGTGCGAGGCCCCGACCGCGAGCGCGGCCGCGGCGATCTCGTCTTCCACCTGCTCGGAGATCCCGCCGAGCTTCGGCAGGTTCTGCGTCATGATGGTGAACACCTCGGTCCACGGCGTCATCGGGTAGCCGGCGATGAACCGGCAGCCCTCGTCGATGGCGCCGTAGGAGATGGCGTCCGACCCGGACATGAGCAGCTGGGTCTCGTCGTGTTCGCCCGTCGGCACCGACACGTCCGGGGCGTCCACGTCGTACTCCTCGCGGACCTGGTCGTACGCGGTCTCGAGGATCTCCAGGTTCGGTTCGAGGATCTTCTCCGGCATCGCGTCGCGCATCAGGTCCTCGACGTGGTCGAGTTCCATGCCGGTCAGCGCGCAGGTCGCGCCGACGCCGGCGGTGTTGCGCATGACCTCGCGACCCATGTCGCGGGCGAGCCCGCGGAGGTCGAGCGGGTACACGTGCCAGTCGTTCTCCTCGGCGCGCTCCTCGAAGTTCGGGATCTCGGAGGCGTCGAGGAGTCCCTCGTCGTAGACGATGACCCCACCCTCGCGGAGTTCGTCTAGGTTCTCCGAGAGCGGCTTGATCTCCTCGTTGCCGTAGACGGCCTCCTCCTGCGGGTTACGGGCGAAGGAGTCGCCGAGTGCCAGCAGGAAGTTGTAGCCGTCGCCCCGGGATTCGACGGGGTCCGCCGACGCGCGGACCTCGGTATAGGTGTGGCCGCCGCGGATCCGCGACGGGTAGTGCCGATGCGTGAAGACGTTGAGCCCCGATCGCATCAAGGCCTTCGCGAAGTTCTGGCTGGTGGAAGCGATCCCGTCACCGGATCCCCCCGATATCCGCCAGATGAGTTCGTCGTCAGTCATAGTGGTATGTGAGCCCGATTGGGCCTCGTAGCGGAACGTTGTGCTGGTTCCCTCTTAGGGCTTGCTATGGAATCCCAAGGGACTATCATGAAGGTCTATAAGGGGCGCTCGGGCGCTCGTCGCCCGTCCGCCGGGCCGATCCGAGCGCCCGCCCTCGGTTTCGTCGCTGCCGACCCTTCCGCGTCTTTTTAGGCCGCCGCGCGCCGAACGCACCCATGCTCACCTTCATCGGGCTCGGCCTCTACGACGAGCGCTCCGTCACCGTCGAGGGGCGCGAGGCGCTGCGGGCGGCTGACCGGGTCTTCGCGGAGTTCTACACCAGTCGGCTGATCGGCGCCGACGTCGCCGACCTGGAGGCGTACCACGACGTCGACATCGCCGTCCGCGACCGCGCCGGCGTGGAACGGGATCCGGAGCCGATCCTGGAGGCGGCCGCGGACGGCGACGCCGCCTTCCTCACGGCCGGCGACACGATGATCTCGACCACCCACACCGACCTCCGGCTCCGCGCCGAGGAGCGCGGCATCGACACGCGGGTGGTCCACGGCGTCACCGCCCAGTCCGCGGCGTCGAGCCTGACGGGGCTCCAGAACTACCGGTTCGGGAAGGCGACGACGCTGCCGTTCCCGTACGCGCACGGCGGCGACGACGTGCCCGCGAGCGTGGTCGAGACCGTCGAGGCGAACCGCGAGCGCGGGCTCCACACCGTCGTCTACCTCGACATCAAGGTCGGGACCGGCCCGAGCGGCCCCGACCCGGACCACGAGGAGTACATGACGGCCGACGCGGCCGCGGAACTGCTCGCCGAGGGGTGGGCCGACGAGCTCGCTGTCGCCGTCGCCCGCGCCGGGTCGCCAGACGCGGTCGTCGCCGCCGACCGCCTGAGCGCGCTCGCCGACCGCCAGTTCGGCGACCCGCTCCACCTGCTCGTGATCCCGGGCGACCTCCACCACGTCGAAGCGGACGCGCTGGTCGGCCTCGCGGACGCTCCGGACGCCCTCGTCGAGGAGTGAGCCGTCGGGCGGTCCGGGACGTCTCCGTCCCTCGCCGGGCCCGAACCCGTGTCGCTCGACGCGAACAGGCCCTCCGACCGGATAATTGATAACCGTGCCCAGCGTTACCACGAGACATGAACGACGTACTCGTCGATCGGCTCATGTCGACCGACCTCACCACGATCGAACGCGGCGCCCCAGCGGCCGACGCGGCGAAGCGGATGCGCGACACCGGCGTCAGTTCGATCCTCGTCGTGGAGCCCGACGGACGGCTGGCCGGGCTGATCACCGCGACGGACTTCGTGGGGCTCGTCCGCGACAACGACCCGAAAGACCGGACGCCGGTCGAAGCGTTCATGACGACCGACGTCGTCACGGTGGGCCGCGAGGACACCGTCGCGGAGCTGGCGGCGCCGACCGCGCACGGATACACCCACCTCCCGGTGACCGACGGGGACGGCAGACCGATAGGGATGGTGTCGACGACGGACCTCACGGCACACCTCTCGAAGGCGCGCTGACGGCCCCCTCCGAGCGTCGCGTTCCGCCGCTCTTCTGCCGTCCCGAACGGGGTCGCGCCCGCCCCGCGTTGTGGGTTCCGGAAGAGTAATGACACGCGGTATCACACGTCGTGGCATGGATCTCGACGACAGAACCCGCGTCGCGGACGTGATGTCGACGCCCCTGGAGACGATCGGAGCGAACGTTCCGATTCGAGAGGCGGCTCAGCGGATGCGCGACGGCGGCATCAGCGCCCTCGTCGTGACCACCGGCGGCGGTTGTATCGTCACGCAGAGCGACGTCGTCGGGGCGGTCGCCGACGGGCGCGACCCCGAGGCGACGACGGTCCGCGACGTGATGACCGAGGACGTCGAGACGGTGACGCCCGACCTCATGATGCAGGAGGTGGCCGCGATGATGACGATGTACGGCGTCAAACACCTCCCGGTCGTCGACGACGACTACGTCGGCATGGTCTCGTCGACGGACATCGCCGAACACCTCTCGTGAGGCGCGCCCCGACCCGCGCCGGAGCGGGTCCGCCGAGGCGTTTTAAAACAGCAACACCGGGATTCCGGCGAGTACCCCCACGGCGATCAGCAGGAGGTTCCAGAAGAACACCGGACGGACGAGTTCCCGAGCGATGCTCGCCGCGAAGACGGTCTTGATGAGGACGCTGGCGGCGGTGCCGGCGATCACGCCCGCGACCGCGGTCTCGACCCCGATCTGTCCGGTCCCGAGCAGCGAGACCGCCGTGGCCGTCGAGGTCCCCGACGACACCAGGCCGGCGAGGAAGGAGGTGACGATGAAGCCGCTCGCGCCGAACGACTCCTCGGCGACAGCGGAGACGAGCAGCACGATCAGGAAGAGCGCGCCGAACGTGAGCGCGTTCCCGAGGCTGAACGGCGAGGCCAGCTCGGCCTCAATCGTCGTCCGCCAGTCGCTCCGCCGCACGGCGACGCCGACCCCCGCGACGGTGATCGCGCCGAGCGGGACGCCGACGACGAGCGCCGCCTCGGGGACGAAGACTGCCACTACGGCGGCGTTCCGGAACGCCATCGCCGCGTTCGCGAGGAGGATGGAGCCCACCGCGACGTCGCCGATGGCCGCGCGCCCCTTAGCCCGCTCGGCCATCTCGGCGACGACCGCCGTCGAGTTGACGAGCCCGCCGAAGAAGCCCGTCACCGCGTAGCCGCGGCCCTGGTACCGCTTGACGAGGACGTAGTTGACGAACCCGATGGCGCTGACCGCGACCACCAGCGACCAGACCAGCCGCGGCTGGACCGCCCCCCACGGGTCGACCGTCTCCGCGGGGAGGAGCGGGAAGACGACGAACGCGAGGATGGTGAACTCCACGGCGCTGCGCACCTCCTCTCTGGAGAGTCCCCACGCGAACGCGTGGAGTTCGCGTTTCAACACCAGGAGTAGCGACGACAGCACCGCTACCGTCACCGACTCGATGAACAGCCCCGCCGCGACGAGGACGCCGACGCCGTACGCGACGAGCATCGACGCCGACGTGGTCAGCGAGAGCCCGTCGACGTCGGCCTCGACGAAGCTTCGCACCGCCAGCAGCACCGCGCTGGCAACCACCAGCACCCCGCCGACGGCGAGGAGCCCCGGTTCGCCGACGAGCGAGAACACCGCCGCCGCGAGGCTGATCAGCGCGAACGTCCGGATCCCCGCCGACTTCTGTGACCACTCCCGCTCCAACCCGAGGAACATGCCGAGCGCGGTCGCCAACACCAGCTTCGCGACGTTCGTCTCCAGGTAGACGAACGGGTCGACGCCGCCGATCACCGCCGCTCACCCCGTGGCGACCGCGTCCCTCGACGCGGACCGGGGGATCCGCCGCGCGTCGCCGCAGTCATGCTCGCCCGTACCCGTCGCCAACGTCTATAGCTTGCTATATAGTTCTATTTATCCCCGGCAGTTCTCCGGGACCCGACCGCCCCGCCGGAACCGTCGAGAGGCCGCCGGGCTACCGGTTCGTCGGCTCTCGCGGGAGGTCGAGCGCCTCCGTCAGGTCGTGTTCCTCGCCGGTGATGAGGTAGAGCACGTCCTCTAGGATGACCGCCAGCTCGGGCAGCTCGCGCACCGCGAGGAAGGTGATCGCGATGAGCGCCACGACCGCCAACAGCTGGCTCATGATCCGGTCGGAGATGAGGAAGGAGACCCGGTACGGGTCGGTCGCGCCGAACATCGTCATCACGAGGTCCGGGTACCAGTGCATGTACTGGTTGCCGGACACGACCGAGATGAACGTCGTCCGGAGGATGTTCAGCCCGTAGATGAGCGGGATAGACACCGCGAGCGCGCGGAGCTTCCTCGTGAGCGGCGCCTCGACGGCGGCCACGAGCCCGCCGAAGATGGCCATGCTCCCGAGCCCCGTACACGCCAGCACGATGTGGATGACGACCGTGTGGCCGTCGTCGAGCGTCCACGAGTACGCCGCGTCGTACCCCTCGTTGCTCGCCACCGCCTCCGGCGCGTAGCCGAGGAGGTCGATGAGCGCGCCGGTCTGTGACGCCACGACCTCGATGAGGACCCGACGGGGCTCCGGGACCGCGACCCCGGCGACGGTGAACGCCGGAATGGTCTCGAACGGCAGGTAGATGAACAACATGATCGCGATGGCCCGGGTGAGGGTGAAAAGCGATGCCCGCCCGTCGTAGAGGAGGTACCCCGCGTACACGCTGGCGGGGAAGCCGACCAGGGCGAGGATCGACTCGACGTAGCTCTGGTGCTCGAACGCGAAGTACGGCACCGTCGACAGCCAGAAGAGCCCGAACAGCGCCCACGTCGCGGCCGCGAGGACGCGCCCCGCGGCGAGTCCGCGGCTGTCGAGCGCCCACGAGGTCGCGAAGAGGATCGCGACGACCCACGCGAACGTGAACGTGTCGGGGATCACGCTCAACACCGCCGGCACGCCGTGGCCGAGCATATCCGTCCGGTCGGTCGTCGTCGAATAAAGCCCTTGTCGTTGCGCGCGAGATCGCCGTCAGACCGACGCCGTCACGCGTACCGCGTCGCCCCGTTTCCGCGCCGCCGGCGCGAGGAGGGAGCTACCGCTCCTCGCTGTCGAGCACGCGGATCTGGTCGCCGCGGACCGTCACCGGAATCGGCACGGTCGCCTCGTACAGCTCGACGGTCACCTGGTCTTTCCCCTCGTCGATCCGCTGGACGCGCGCCTTCTCGCCCTTGAACGGGCCCGCGATCAGCTCGACGATGTCGCCCTCGCCGATCCCCTCCACGTCCGGGGTCGGCGAGAGGAAGTGCTCGACCTCGGAGAAGGGGCTCTCGGCGGGGCCGTCGCCGCCCTGAATGACGCCGCGGGCGTGCGGGATCTCGTCGAGGATCCGCCCGAAGGCGGTCCCGTCGGTCGCCTCGACCATCACGTAGCTCGTGAGCTGGTCGGGGGCGATGACGGCCTGGATCTCCGGCGCCTCCTTCTCGGCGATCATGTCGGCGACCGTCCGCTCTTGGCTCGCCGTGGTCTTGACCGAGTAGATCGGCATTACGCGCCGACCCCCGGGAGGAGGCTCATGATCGCGAACATCAGGAAGCCGATGAACCCGATGAGCAGGATCCCGGCGCCGGCGATCTTCGACACCTGGAGGAACTCGTCGGTGCTCGGCGTGCTCGCCAGCTTCAGCACCCGAATGTAGCTGTTGAGGTCGTACGGAACGTCCATGTTACCTGCGGATTCGAGACGAGACGGTTTTTACCTTTTGATGCGCCCCCGAAGCGGCGACGGCGCCGTCCCGGCGCGCGGCCACCGACCCGCCCGCTCGGCGTCCGTCACTCCACGTAGTCGATGTCCTCGACGTCGCTCGGCGCGCCGCCCTCCGGCGGCTCGCCGTTGCTGCCGTAGATCTGCGGCGACTCGACGCCGGTGACGACGATCATCGTCCGCATCTCGCCCTCAAGCTCGTCGT
This sequence comes from Halorubrum sp. ASP1, assembly GCF_005435135.1. Taxonomy (NCBI): domain Archaea; kingdom Methanobacteriati; phylum Methanobacteriota; class Halobacteria; order Halobacteriales; family Haloferacaceae; genus Halorubrum; species Halorubrum sp. ASP1. The sequence goes on from NZ_SGUA01000001.1 coordinate 347,840, forward strand.
CGACCGAGGTCCCCCAGATGATCCGCGCGTCGGGGTCGATCCGGTCGTAGATCTCCTCGACGACCCCCTCGGCCTCCTCGATGGACATGTCGGTGCCCCCGGTGACGTTCACGAGCGCGGAGTTCGCGCCGGAGATGTCCACGTCCAAGAGCGGCGAGCGCAGCGCGGACTTCACCGAGTCCTGCGCCTTCGAGTCGGAGTCGGACTCGCCGAGGCCGATCATCGCGACGCCGCCCTTCTCCATCACGGTGCGGACGTCGGCGAAGTCGAGGTTGACGAGCCCGGGCATCGTGATGAGCTCCGTGATCCCCTTCACCGAGCGCATCAGCACCTCGTCGGACACCTTGAACGCCTGCCGGACGGGGAGCTTCCCGACCGCGTCGAGCAGGCGGTCGTTGGGGACGACGATGACCGTGTCGCTCACGTCGCGGAGGCGTTCGAGGCCGGCCTCGGCGTTCGTCCGGCGGACCTCGCCCTCGGCGGTGAACGGCGTCGTGACGATGGCGATGGTGAGCGCCCCGGACTCGCGGGCCGCCTTCGCGACGACCGGCGCCGAGCCGGTCCCGGTGCCGCCGCCGAGCCCGGCGGTGACGAACACCATGTCGGAGCCGTCGATGGCGTCCTGGATCTCCTCTTGGGACTCGATGGCCGCCTCCTCGCCCACCTGCGGGAGGGAGCCGGCGCCGCGGCCCTGCGTCTTCTGCTGGCCCATCAGGATCTTCGTGTCGGCCTCGATGTTGACGAGGTGCTGGACGTCGGTGTTGGCGGCGACCAGCTTCGCGCCGTGGATCCCCTCCTCGGTCATGCGGTTGACCGTGTTGCCGCCGGCCCCCCCGCAGCCGACGACCGTGATGTTCGTCTGGAGATCCTGGAGGACGTCCTGTAGCTCGTCGTCGGTCATCGTCCCCGTCTGCGGCGGCGCGCCGGCGCTCCCCCCGGCGGCGCTCTCGCCGGCTCCCCCGGCGTCGTCTGCGGGGGCCTCTTCGGCTTCGTCGATGGCGTCCTCAACGATGGAGTCCATTATGTGGTGAGGTTGCGACCCGGACGTATTTATTTTTGCCCGTTCGTCTGACGCGAGTCGGACGCCGAAATCACCGGCGTCCGCCGTCGACCGGCGAAAGTATGGGCGCCGTGCCCGCGCTCGCCGAACGCGACGATTCTTATAAATCAGTCGAGCGCGTCGCCGTCGATCGGGAACCGGTCCGCGCGCGTCCGCGACACCTCGTCCGGCCCGACGGTCTCCCCGTCGACCTCGACGGCCTCTCCGTCGGCCAACCGCCCGAACGCCGGCCCCTCCGGGACGCCTCGCTCGGCTGCCAGCGCCGGGTCGAACGCCGTCTCCCGGGCGACCACCGCGCCCCCCTCCGGCGACACCTCGACCGCGTCGTACCCCGTTTCAAGCACGTCGACCAGCCCCTCGATCAGGTCCGCGTAGCCCGGCGCCTCCGGGGCCGTCGCGAACGCGACGCGCCCGGCCGCCCGCGTGCCGCCCTGCTCCGTGTCGAACGCGACGGCGACGCGCTCGACCGTCGCGCGCGCCGCGTCCGCGTCGAGCCCCTGGGCCCGCGCGAGCAGGTCCGCCGGGAGGTCCCGGACGCGGACCGCGTCGCCGACCGCGTCGGCATCGCCGTCGACCGCTTCCGAGTCGGGGTCGAGCGCGTCGCCGCCGACCGCGCCGAACCGCAGGCCGTCGTCGACGGACCCCATCTCGGCCTCCAGCCGTTCGACGAGCGCGAGCGGCGCGTCGCCGACCTCGCGGACCCACGTCTCGCTCACCACCCCGTACCCGAGGTCCTCGATCACCGCCGCGAGGGCGGGGCGGTCGCCGTCGATCACGGCCCGCTCGGCGCGGCTCCGCTCGAACGCGGCCTCGATCACGCGGCGGTTGGCGTCGGGCGCGCCGAGCTCTCCGAGCGCCCAGTCGGCGCCGACGTGCCCCACGGCCCACTCGGTCTCGCGAACGATCCGGGTGAACCGCGGCGCGTAGTGGCCCCCGCCGAAGCCGACGACGTGGCGGGGCCAGTTCCCGGCGTCGCCCGCGTCGGTCGCCGCGGGGTCGCCGTCCGCAGTCAGGTCCGCGCCGGTCCCCCGCAGGTCGAGGACCGCCCGCGCGACCGCCCGGGCCGCGTCCGGGTCCTCCCACTGCGGTCCGTCGGACCCCAGTTCGACGAACAGCGACGGGACGGCGACGTCGGTCGGGCCGTGGTGGGTACACTCGATGCCGACCTCGTACCCGTCGGGCGCGCGCCGGGCGAGCGCCTCCACGACGCGCTTCTCGGCGCCCGGCGCGGCCCGCGCCAGCGACTCCGGCTCGCCGCCGTACTCGGCGCCGCCGAAGTTCCCGGTGACGTGCGCGGTGAGGAGTCGCCCGGTCTCGCCCGAGTGCCTGGAGACGAACGCGAGGAACGCGGGGTCACAGTCGAAGGCCGCGGTCGGGTCGGACAGCCGGATGTGGAGGTCGTCGAACTCGCGGAGCTCGAACCCCTCCGTCCGGTAGTAGGTCCCGCCCCCGTCGGCGTCGGGGCGCGAGCCGTCCTCGCGCGCCGTCCAGTCGCCGACCTCCAGCAGCCGCTCCCCGATGTGCGCCGAGGCGCTGTCGGCCCGGCTGACGACGATCGCTATCACGGCACCGGCTCGGCCGCCCGCGACCGAATACCCGTCGGTTCCGACCTCGGAAGCCGCCCCGCCGCGGACGCCCCGACCGGAACCGGGCACGCCGTGCTACGGAAGTAACAGGTACACGAAGACCCCGTACCCGACGGTGAGCACGGCGCCGTCGAGTCGGGTGATCCGCTCGCGGTACGCCATTATCGCGACGATTCCGGCCGTGAACGCGAGCAGCGCGGGGAACTCGAAGCCGCGGACGCCGGGGGCGACGCCGACGGGCGTCACCACCGCGACGATCCCGATGACCGCGAGGATGTTGTAGATGTTCGACCCGACGACGTTGCCGACGCTGAACTCTGCCTGTCCGCGCACCGCGGCCACGACGCTGGCGGCCAGCTCCGGCAGCGACGTCCCCAGCGCCAGCACCGTGAGCCCGATGAAGATGTCGGAGAACCCGGCGGCCGCCAGCAGCGACTCGCTGCCGTCGATCAGCCACCGAGAGCCGAGGACGAGCGCGGTGATCCCTCCGACGACCGCCGCGGCGTCGCGCACCTCCGCGTCCGGCATGCCGTCGCGCTCGCTGTCGGAGATCGCCGACTGGTTCGCCTGAACGCGCCGCAGGACCGCGGCCGTGAACGCGGCGAGCGTTGCGAGCAGCACCGAGCCGTCGACCAGGCCGATCCGGCCGTCCCAGCCGAGCGCGACGAGTAGCAGCGCTGCCAACACCATGAACGGAACGTCTCGGCGGAACACGGTGTCGGAGACGTCGAGCGGGCGGATGAGCGCGGAGACGCCCAGTACGAGCCCGATGTTCGCGATGTTCGAGCCGACGATGGCGCCGAGCCCGATGTCGGTCGACACCGTGACGGCGCCGAGCAGCGAGACGAACAGCTCCGGGGCGGTCGTCGCGAACGCCACGACCGTGACGCCGACGGTCGACGCCTTCAGCCCAACGGCGAGCGCGAGGTCCCGCGCGCCGGTGACGAGCAGTTCGGCGCCGGCGTACAGGAGGGCGACGCCGCCGACGATCAACAGCAGTTCGAGGAGTGGCGACCCGGGCAGCACGGCTCCCGGTTCGCAACGGCGTTTCAAAAGGGTCGTGATCCCCGGTCGCTCGGGGGCGTCGTCACCGGTCGATCGCCGTTCGCCGCCCGCCCCGGGTCAGGCGTGTCCGGCCCGGAACTCGCCGTGTTTCACGCCGATCGCGAACGCGAGCGCCCCGAAGACGAGCATCGACGGGACGACCATCATCAGCGTCGTCCGGAGCGGCATCATGTTCGCGCCGATGAGGCCGCCGGCGCCGACCGCGACGATCAGTACGAGGACCGCTGCCGCGCGTGGAAGGTCGAACTTCATACCCGCCGTACGTCGCGAGCGATCCTAAACGTTCTGTCTCGGACGCCCGCGTTCCGGCGCATCAGGCCTCGATGATCTCGTCGTCCTCGTCGTCGGGGATCCGGATCTCCCCGTCGAGCGCGACCGTCGCCCGCCCGCCGACGCGGACCCCGTCCGCCTCCACGCGAACGCGGACGTGCCCGGGCCGGTCGAGGAAGTGCCCCTGTTCGAACCGGAGCTCGTCGGGCTCGTCCCCGTCGAAGGCGTCGACGTGGCGGAGGTATCCCCCGACCGCGCCGCTCGCGGTCCCCGTGACCGGGTCCTCCGGGATGCCGAGCGACGGGACGAACGCCCGGCCGTGGAGCGTCGAGTCCGCGTCGAGCGCGTCGAAGGAGAACGCGTACACGCCCGCGACGTCGAACGCCTCCGAGAGCGCTTCGACCGCGTCGTCGTCCGGATCCGCCTCGCCCAGCCGCTCCAAGAAGTTCACCGGGACGACGAGGAACGGCAGGCCGGTCGACGCGACCGCGACGGGGAGGTCCGCGCCGACGTCGCGCAGCGCGGCGGGGTCGACGCCGAGCGCGGCCGCCACCCGGTCGAGGTCGACGTCGACGACCTCGACGCTCGGCGCCTGCTGTCGCATCCAGACGGTGCCGTCGTCGTCGACCGAGACGGTGAGGTCGCCGACGTTCGTGCGGAGCGTACGCTCGCCGCCGTCGATCGCCCCCTCGGCGAACAGGGCGCCGTAGGTCGCTATCGTGGCGTGGCCGCAGAGGTCGACCTCCGTGGTCGGCGAGAAGTAGCGGAGCCGGTCGTCGGCCGCGCCGTCGCCGTCGGTCAGGAACGCGGTCTCCGAGGCGCCGAGCTCGGCGGCGACCGCGGCCAGCTGGCCGTCGCTCAGCCCCTCGGCGTCGGGGACGACGCCGGCGGCGTTCCCGGCCAGCGGCTCCGCGGCGAACGCGTCGACGAGCATCGCGCGTCTGTGTTCCATGCCGGGTCCTCCGCGAGTCACGGACAAAAACCCACCCGAGCCGGTCGGCGGTCCGGGCCTCACGAACAGACGAGCCGCCCTTCGGGCGCCGACGACCCCCGCGTCTCGGGGGCGTCGAACCGCGGTTCGCGGCGCGTCCGATGTCAATCCTTTTGCCCTCGACCGCGGATGAGTGTGTATGGGTCTCTTCGACCGGCTGCGAGGGAGCGACACGCCGCGGGTGGCGTTCATCGGGATCGACGGCCTCTCGTACCGGCTCGTCGCCGACAACCCGGAGACGTTCCCGGCGCTGTCGGCGATCGCGGACGAGGGCGGTGGGGGACGGATCGACAGCATCGTGCCGGCGGAGTCGAGCGCGTGCTGGCCGAGCCTGACGACGGGGAAAAACCCTGGCGAGACGGGTGTGTACGGCTTTCAGGACCGCGAGGTGGGGTCCTACGACACCTACGTGCCGATGGGGCGCGACGTCCAGGCACCCCGGGTGTGGGACCGAGCGACCGAGGCGGACCTCGACGCGACCGTGATGAACGTCCCCGTCACGTTCCCGCCGCAGCGGACCGTCCAGCGGATGGTCTCCGGCTACCTCTCGCCCGACCTCGACGCGGCGGCCACCCCCGAGGAGCTCCGCGAGTACCTGACCGGCAGCGACTATCGGCTGTCGGTCAACGCGAAGCTCGGCCACAAGCCGGACAAGACGGCGTTCATAGAGCACGCCCGCCAGACCCTCGACGCGCGCGCCGCGGCCTTCGAGCGCTACGTCGAGCGGGACGACTGGGACCTCTTCGTCGGCGTCTTCACCGCCCCCGACCGCGTCAACCACTTCCTCTGGGGCGACTACGAGGACGGCGGGACGTACCGCGAGGAGCTGCTTGCCTTCCACGCCGCGCTCGACGAGCACGTCGGCTCGATCCGCGAGGCGCTCCCGGACGACGTCACCCTCGTCGTCGGCTCCACGCACGGGTTCCGCCGCCTCCGGTACGACGTCTACTGTAACGAGTGGCTCGAACGCGAGGGGTGGCTCTCCTACGACGGCGACGACCACGAGGCGCTCGCCGACGTCACCGACGACGCCCGCGCGTACTCGCTCGTCCCCGGCCGCTTCTACCTCAACGTGGAGGGCCGCGAGCCGAACGGCGTCGTCCCCGAGTCCGAGTACGAGGAGACGCGCGCCGAACTGCGCGAGGCGCTGGAGTCGTGGACCGGCCCCGACGGCGACCCCGTCGCCGACCGCGTCGTCGACCGCGAGACGGTGTTCCGCGGCGATCACGCCGCCATCGCGCCCGACCTCGTCGTCCTCCCGAACGACGGGTTCGACCTCAAGTCCGGGTTCCGCCCGCACGACGAGGTGTTCGATCCCGACGGTCCACGGTCCGGGATGCACGCCTTCGACGACGCCGCGCTGTTCGTCGACCACCCGGACGCGACGGTCGAGGACGCGGACCTCCTCGACGTCGCCCCGACCCTCCTCCGACTCCTCGACGTGGAATACGGCCGCACCGACTTCGACGGCGCCAGCCTCGTCTGAGCCGTCGGCACCCCGGCCGCCGCGTCTCCCTCGCTGCTCCGTTCCCGCCTTCAGGCGACCGAATTGAAGTGAGTCCGCCCCTACCTGCCGGTATGGAGCGCACCCCCGACGGGACTCCCGTCGGCGTCGACGACCCCTACGCGGTCGCCGGCGTCTGCGACCACCTCACCGACGACGGTCGGTGTCGCTTCGCGCTGACGCGGTCCGGAGACGACCCCGAGTTCGCGGCGGCCCGCCGCGCCGACGGCTACGACTGCCACGTCGGCGCCGACGGCGCGTGGCGCGCGTGCCCGCACTACCGGTCGACGACCGACGCGAAGACCTGCGCCCGGTGCGGGCTGGCGGACGTGCGCCTGGCCCACGACGACTCCCGGCCGCTCGTCGAGGAACACCACCTCTCGTACGGCGGCGACGGCTCCCACGAGATCACGGTCGGCCTGTGTCGCTGGTGTCACGCCAAGGTCCACAACTCGATCGCTCGGATCGACGACGACGCGAGCCCGGACCCCGAGGCGATCGCCGAGCGCGAGCGACGCCGGGAGACCGAGCGCTCGGCGTCGTCGTTCGAGGCGGCCAGCGAGGGATACGAACCCGAGAACTGATCGATCGACGACCGATCCGGTTCAGCCGACTGACGGTCGCTCCGATTCAGGCGACCCCCGACCCGATCAGGCGTCGTCGGCCGGCCGGATCAGGTTCGCCAGCGCGACGAGCAGGCCGAGGAACCACCCGAGCGGCACCGAGATCCCGATCCACATCAGCACGTAGCCCAGCCCGGGGAGCCCCCACTGCTCGCCGAACGTCTCCAGGTCGAACGCGCCTCGAAGCATCTCGTTTATGCCGCCCACCGAGAGGAACGTGTCGAGGATCCACCGCGCGAGGTCGTAGCTCGGCGGTAAGATCAGTTCCTCCAGCGTCGGCGTGACGAGCGCGGCGACGACCGGCGGCAGGAACAGCGCCGTCATGGCGAACGGGTACGCAAGTAGGACGCTGACGAACCGTCCGCCCAGCTTCGAGAAGCCGGCGGCGAGCGCGGCCGAGACGACCGCTACCGCGCTCGCGGCGCCGACCGCGATCACCGCGTCGAACGGGAGTTGGAGGTGGGTGATGACGGTCAGCGTCCCCCAGACGACGGCGGCGACGAGCACCGCACCGGCGACGCCGATCCGGGTGACCGCCGAGTCGAGCTTCGCCGCGTAGTAGCGCGTGGCGAACCCGACGAGCAACAGCGGGTACGCGACCGCGACGAGCGGCGCGCCGAGCACCGCCCAGAGGTAGTAGCCGACCGACTGAACCGTCGTCTCGGGCTTCCACTTTCCCAGGACGGCGCTCGGGTCGAGCTGTCGGGGAAAGACCACCTCCATCCACGTCTCGTGGAGGCGAACAACGTCTAAGAAGAGCGCTTCCACCAGCCCGGTTTGTCCTCGGCGTTCCATTTGCCTCACGTCGCGCACGCCCCGACGTGAACTTTGTGCCTTCGACCCCGACGTTCTCGCGGCCGATACCCTCGCCGATAGTGTTAAAGAACTTTGTGGACCTACCCGTATATATGAAACGACGTGGACTGCTCGCCGCGATGGCTGCCTCGGCGTCGGTCGCGGTCGCGGGATGCGCCGGCGAGGACGGGAGCTACGAGTTCGACGCGGAACCGGCGCGCGTCCCGGAGAGCGCGTACAGTGACTCCGGATACAACGGTCAGGAGCCGGAGTCGTTCAGCATCGACCGCGAGTTCAACGTCACGGGCGTGAACGCGCGGGTGACGGCGACGACGTGGGTCGCCCGGTACGTCAACCCGACGACCCAGTCGGCGTTGTTCGTGGCGAGCACCCCGAACGCGTCGGTCGCCGGCCAGTCGGTCAATCCGCTCGTCCGAGTGGAGGGCGCCGAGCTCATCCGCCGGCTCCTCAACCAGGTCAACCAGCAGGACGTCGGCGGCGGCAACGCCGACATCCAGACGGACGACATCGAGGCGCGGGGCGAGGAGACGCGGACGATCCTCGATCAGGAGGCGACCATCTCCGTCTTCGAAACGACCGTTAGCGCGGACGTCGAGGGCTCGAACGGCCAGAGCGGGTCGGTCGAGGACATCCCCGTCCTCCTCTACCTCACGACGATCCAACACCAGGCGGCCGACGCGGACAGCGAGGACGTGATCGCGCTGGTGGGACTCCACCCGGTCGAGGTCGAGCAGTCCGAACAGCTGCTCGCGATGATGGAGGCGGTCGAACACTGACCCGCTTCGGCGACCGCCCAGTCCTCGTTTCCCGTTCTGTCTGGCCTTGGATACATCGCCCGTGAATTTCTACGAAGCAGCCCTCTCGCGACGCCGCTGTCTTTCGATTATTTCTTCGAGCGGAAGCTTTCACCTTCGTAAGCCACTTATAAGCGATCGGTTCGAGTAAGAGATCCCGCGGTGCGACAAGAGCCGCTTTGCGGAGGCTGGGCGACCACTGACGCCGTGCTGCCCCGGGAGCGACCGCTCTGGCATCCGCGGTTCGTTGGCTATGATCCGGACGCGATCGCTTCGATGGCTGTGGACCGGTATTGTCGTTTGCTTCGTGATCGGTTCTGTTATCGTACTACTGGGAACGAGCATCGTTGATGCTCAAGCAAATAATCATAAACCCACTTTAAACAGCACTGGTGACCCGGAATCTATCCGAATAGGTCAGTCTGGGCAAAAAATAAATAATGTTGAAATTCTAGTTTTGAATACATCAAACACTCCCGAAAAAATAAGACTGTATGTGGATTTAGCTAGTATTGAGTCAAATGGAGTAGACACTTCTTCAGTCTCAATGTCAATCAATGGTATCCAAAACGGATCCGTAATTAATACCTCACAATTAAATACTGAAGATACGACTCTCCTAGCCGCTACGATACGGCCGAATAGATCGAGTCGCTCAATACATATTGACTCTGTCCAAATATCTGGAATTAACACAGATGAGGCACAACTTTCGAGAAACATAAGATATCCAATCACAGTCACTAACAAGACTGATTTCTCATCTACCAACCTTACCGAACAAAAGAGTACAAGCTCATTTCAAATAATAGATGGTAATATCCGAATTCACAATCAAGCGACCGGGTCAACACAACTCCATCGGGACTTCCGGACGGCTGTCGGTGTAACTGTTGATAATCTCAGCGGGAACACAAATTCAACCCTATTCATCACAAAACGAGAACATAACGAAATAATCGGTGTTCAAGATCTTCGTAAAGAGGTTCTTATGAGCGAAGATTCTATTTCTGTTGATCTGTCCAACCCTGGTGGAAATGTCACTGGATATCTCATAGCTAACTCTTCGATTGATACTTCAGATTATGACATTGGAGATTATTTACCCACTAAGGTAACCGAATTAGCTCTTTCATCCGCTAGTGGTCGAGTAGTTAATTCCTATATAAATTTCAATAATTCATCATATAATGAACCACAAACAGAGACCATCGTTATCTCCAGAGCTAAGGTCTCAGACACGATCAACGATGAGACTCCATACATAATTTCACTACACCCTGTCAATTCAACTGGTCATATCCTTCATGATCAAGTTATTGCTCGCTCAAGAGTTCTAACGGGATGGAGTGAGGATATCCCTCTCAATTTCAATACCACAGCCTCACAAAGTGGAATTTTCCGTAGCAACCGATATGCTGCGTCCATTCAATTAGCACTAGGACATAGTGCTGGTAACTGGGTATCTGTAAAAAAGGCGGAACCGCTTCGGAACTCTGATCTTAATCAACAGTTTGTCTCTGATGGCGTCGCCGATGGGGGAGTAATTATCATTGAGTCTGTTCACACAACTGGGTCAAATACAGATACCGTCCAAATCAACCGCAATCAGTCTATAAACACGCCCGTATACTCCGGACAAACAGTTCTGTTTAATTCCACATCAAATCCGAGGTCTGTTGAGCTTCATAAAGTAGGGAAGGACGGAAACTCTCGGATTGTATCCATAGGAACACAGTTGAACAATTCCCAACAAGTCGGATATAATACGTCAACGCTCTCTACTGGCACATACTACGTCCACTCAGATAGAGGGAATTCAGAGAAGTTTGAAATTATTGGAGAGGACAGAAAACGCGTTACTCTGAAGAATATTACTGAAGAGTCAAACTATGGAAGTCCAATGCGGATCTCTCTGTCTCATAGTGTACCAAAATTAGATATGACATTTTCTAGTACGGATGGTAATTCTTCTACAACACTCAACCTGACAACCAACAAGACAGGCCCGACACCCGTCACGATTAACACATACGCGTCGACTGAATCCCGGTCGGACTTCGTCACGGCAGGCACCGGTATCGGCGTCGAGTCGGTCAACGGGGACTCCGGGTCGCTCACTCCCGGGACGTACGACCTCACACTCCGGTCGGAACACGGCACCGAGGTCGCCAACGACACCGCCACGGTCACCGTGGAACCCCGATCGACGAACAACCTAACGGCGTACACGACGCAGGCGGTCGACCGCGGCGACTTCGAGAACGCGACCGCGGTCCGGGAGGCGATCGCCGACGGAACGCTCACCGAGGCGACGACCGCAACTGCGAACGACACCGTCGTGTACGCGGTGAACGCGACGGGGCTCACGGGCCTCGCGACGACCGCGAACGGATCACTGGAGCGTGGCGCGGATCTCGACCGACTCGACGGCCTCGAATTCGGGGTCCAACCGACGGCCACGGACGCAAGTAACGGGTCTGACGGGGGCGGGATCGGTCACACGCCGAACGAGTCCGCAGTCCACCTCGGCCGGAACGGCCTGTACCTCGTCGTCGCCGGCGACCGCGCGTTCGGAACCGAGACGATCCCCGACCCCGGGGAGACGTTCGAGGCCGCCTTTCGGGTGGACGACGATCGACTCCGCCGGACCGCGGCGGACGACAGGCACCGCGTGACGACCGGGCTGACCTACGTCGCAGATCCGGCTGCGGAGGAAACGAGCGCCGAATCGACCGCCGATTCCACCCAGACGACCGCGTCGGTCGCGACGGGGTCGTCGGGTCAGCCCGGTGCGCCGACCACCTCAGACACGAGCGGCGCCTCGACCGATGGTGGCTCGGCCGGCGGCGGTTCGGCAGGTAGCGGTTCGGCCGATGGTGGCTCAACCGGTGGCGGCTCGGCCGGTAGCAGTTCGATCACCGGTGGGTCCCCCGGCACTGGTTCGGCTGACGGTCCGGGCGGCTCCGTCGGGTCCGACGACGCTGCCGCCACCGATGCCGGCGGTAACAACGGACCCGACGGACCGACCGGCTCGGATCTCGGCCGGCCGTCGCGGCCGCCGGGCGTCGGCGTCTCGATCGCCCCCGGAGCGTCCGAGATCCCGCCGGCCGCGGGACCGGCGGAGCTTTCCGGACCTGGCGGGCTCGAACCCGGGCCAGCCGGTTCCGCGGCGGCGAACTCCCGCCCCGAGAACGGACGGCCGGGCGACGGCGAGAACGGACCGTCGAGCGACACCGAGACCGGTGATGGCGGCGGCGCGACATCGGCCGCCCCCGGCGACTCGGGCGAGTTCCGGGAATCGTCTGTGTCGGGCGAACCGCCTTCGGACGAGGCCGATGCGAGCGATCTGGGCTACGACGACGCGCCGATCCGATCGACCGCGTACGACCTCCCCGGGTTCGGGCCCGCCGCGTCGCTCGCGGCGGTGGCCGGGGCGTCGCTGCTCGCTCGGCGCCGCGGGGGCGTGGGGTGAGTGCGGGTGTAACCGTCGTTCGGATGGCCCGTCGGATCGCGTCGCGATACAGTTCCGTGGTGGCCGACCGTCGGTACGTTTTTGCTCGCTGATGTCTTCCGTTCGGTCATGGGCGTGACCATCACACCGCCGAAGGAGCGCGCGTGCGAACTCTGCGGGCGCGAGGAGCGATGGGACGACGAGGTGGAGGGGTGGCGGATCGCGGACGACCCCGGTAACGTCTACTGTATCCACGAGTGGGACATCAACGGCTCGTTCGTCCCTCTTCGAGAGTAATTTCGAGCTGGACGTTTCACCACTCTGCTCGGATAGAGTGAAACGTTCGCGGTGTGTTATGGGGTATTCCGTCAATTATCGGACTGAAAACCCGATGGTTCTGTCTGGTTCTGGTGGTGTGTCATCTGTTCACCACCCGTGATGAATAATTACCTTATATTCCCTAATGTGTGTACGATGGATCCTACCCCTATCAGGGTCATACCTTTAACTATTCATCCGTAGGGAGACGTATGACCAAGTCACGTAGTACCACCCGGGGCGTACGCGACTCGGAGCCCTCGGGTCACGAGGGGGGGCTCGCGGCGCCGACGGACGACCGGTCGAACTGCGGCATCGGCGGGGTCGTCGACCTCGACGGTGCGCCGTCGCACGACACCGTCGCGGACGCGGTCGAACTGCTCGAAAACCTCGAACACCGCGGGACGACCGGCGCCGAGGAGAACACCGGCGACGGCGCGGGGATCATGGTCGCGCGGCCGGACGAGTTCTTCCGCGACGTCGTCGACGCCGACCTCCCCGAGGAGTACGCTGTCGGCTCCGTGTTCATGCCGCCGGAGCCGGGCGTCCAGGCGGAGATCCACGACGTCATCGCCGAGGTGTGCGCCGTCTACGGGCTGGAGGTGCTCGCGTGGCGCTCGGTGCCCACCGACAACGCCGACCTCGGCGCCACGGCGCTCGACTCCGAGCCCGAGGTGTCGCAGGTGTTCGTCGCGCCCGTCGAGGGCGCGGGGCTCGCCCAGCGGTTCACTAGCGAGGGGAACCGCCCCGACGACGCCGACCCGGACTTGCTCGGGTTCGACCGCGCGCTGTACGCGGCCCGCCGCGAGATCGAGAACGCCGTCTCGGAGGTCGACGGCGCGGGGCGCTTCTACGTCTGCTCGCTCGACCGCCAGCGCGTCGTCTACAAGGGCCTGCTGAAGGGCTCGCAGCTCGCTGACTACTACCCCGACTTGGCGGACGAGCGCTTCGCGAGCCACGTCGCCTTGGTCCACGCGCGGTTCTCGACGAACACGCTCGGCGCGTGGCACCTCGCGCACCCGTACCGCAACATCGTCCACAACGGCGAGTTCAACACGATCCGCGGCAACGTCAACTGGATGCGGGCCCGCGAGAACGACCTCGAACACCCGGCGTTCGGGGCCGAACTCGACACGATCAAGCCGGTGATCGACGACCCGAACCAGTCGGACACCGCGAGCGTCGACAACGCGCTCGAACTACTCCTCCATACCGACCGCGACCTTCCGCACGCGCTCCGGATGCTGATCCCGGAGGCGTTCCGCGGCGACGACCTGATGGACGACGACCGCGCGGACTTCTACGACTACCACGCCTCCCTCGTCGAGCCGTGGGACGGTCCCGCCCTCGTCATCGGCTTCGACGGCGAACGCGTCGCCGGCGTCTTGGACCGCAACGGGCTCCGCCCGTGTCGCTACGAGGTGACGACGGACGACCGCCTCGTCGTCGGCAGCGAGGTCGGCGCGCTCCCGACCGAGCCCGCGGACGTGCGCCGTCGGGGCCGCCTCCAGCCCGGTGAAATCTTCGTCGCCGACCCCGAGGCGGGCCGGATCGTCCCCGACGACGAGGTGTTCGAGGCGCTCACCGACGAGAAGTACGGCGAGTGGGTCGAGGACGGCCAAGTCGACCTCGACGCGCTCACCGAGGAGGACGACGCCGCGGCCGGGATCGGCGCGGACTCGGTCGACGAGGGCGACGACGCCGACGACGTGGACGCGGAACCCACCGTCCGCGCCCACCAGGCCGCGTTCGGCTACACGACCGACTCGCTGAACCACCTCGTCGAGCCGATGGCGAAGGACGGGAAGGACCCGGTCGGTTCCATGGGCGACGACACCCCGCTCTCGGTCCTCGCCGACGTTGACCGCCCGCTGTTCACCTACTTCAAGCAGCTGTTCGCGCAGGTGTCGAACCCGCCGATCGACTACATCCGGGAGGAGCTCGTCACCTCGCTCGAGACGCGCATCGGCAATCAGCGCAACCTCCTCGACGAGACGCCGGAGCACGCCGAGCAGATCGTCGCCGAGTCACCGGTCCTGACCGACGCCGAGACGACCGCCCTCCGCGACCTGCCGGGGCCGGGCGAGCGGAGCCCGGGCGACGCGGACGTGGCCGCCGACGGCCCCGAGTTCACTTCCGTCGTCGTCGACGTCACCTACGACCGCGACGGGTCGCTCGTCGACGCCGTCAACCGGGTCCGCGAGGACGCCGCGGCCGCCATCGAGGACGGCGCCGACGTGGTCGTCCTCTCGGACCGCGCGGTGGGCCCGGACCGCCTGGCGGTGCCGAGCCTGCTCGCGACCGGCGCGGTCCATCACCACCTCGTCCGCAAGGGGCTCCGCAACCGCGCGGGCGTGGTCGTCGAGTCCGCCGAGCCCCACGAGGTCCACCACCTCGCGACGCTCGTCGGCTACGGCGCCGACGCCGTCGACCCGTACCTCGCGTACGCCTCCATCGCCGACGTGGTCGCCGGGCCGGACGGCGCCGACGAGGACGAGGCGCTCGCCGCGTACCGCCACGCGCTGGAGGACGGCCTCCTCAAGACGATGGCGAAGATGGGCATCTCGACGATGGAGTCGTACCAGGGCGCCCAGATCTTCGAGGCGGTCGGGCTCGACTCCGAGTTCGTCGCCGAGTACTTCGAGGGGACCGAGATCCGCACCGAGGGGATCGGGATCGAGCAGATCGAAGACGACCTGCGCACGCGCCACGCGATGGCGTTCGGCGCCGACCCCGAACTGGAGACGATCGGCGAGTACGAGCACCGCTCGTCCGGCGTGAAACACGGCTGGAACCCCCAGACGGTCGGCACCCTCCAGCAGGCCGTCCGCGGCGGCGACTACGAGCAGTACCAAGAGTTCGCGGAGCTGGTGAACGACCAGACCGAGGAGCTCCAGTCGCTGCGCGGGCTCTTGGAGTTCGACTCCGACCGCGACCCCGTCCCGGTCGAGGAGGTCGAGCCCGTCGAGTCGATCGTCGAGCGCTTCTCGACGGCCGCGATGAGCCTCGGGAGCATCTCGCCGGAGGCCCACGAGAACAACGCCATCGCGATGAACCGGCTGGGCGCGAAGTCGAACACCGGCGAGGGCGGCGAGCCGCCCGAGCGGTTCGACACCGAGAAGGAGTGTACCGTCAAGCAGGTCGCCTCCGGCCGCTTCGGCGTCACCTCCGAGTACCTCGCGAGCGCCGATGAGCTCCAGATCAAGATGGCGCAGGGCTCGAAGCCCGGCGAGGGCGGCCACCTCCCGGGCAAGAAGGTAAACGAGATGATCGCGCACGTCCGGTGTTCCACGCCGGGCGTCGGGCTCATCTCGCCGCCGCCCCAGCACGACATCTACTCGATCGAGGACCTCAAGCAGCTCATCTTCGACCTGAAGGCCGCGAGCCCCGAGGCCGACGTCAACGTGAAGCTGGTCTCGGAGGCCGGCATCGGGACCATCGCGGCCGGCGTCGCGAAGGCGAACGCCGACGTGGTCCACGTCTCCGGCCACGACGGCGGCACCGGCGCCTCGCCGAAGACCTCGATCAAGAACGCCGGCCTGCCGTGGGAGCTCGGGCTCGCGGAGGCGAACCAGATGCTCCGCGCCACCGGGCTCCGTGACCGCATTCGCGTCTCCGCGGACGGCGGGCTGCGGACCGGCCGCGACGTCGCGGTCGCGGCCGCCCTCGGCGCCGAGGAGTACGTCTTCGGCACCGCGTCGCTCGTCACCGCGGGCTGCGTGATGGCCCGGCAGTGCCACGAGAACACCTGCCCGGTCGGGGTCGCCACCCAGCGGGAGGACCTCCGCCAGCGGTTCCCCGGCCAGCCGGACCACGTCATCAACTACATGACGTTCATCGCGCAGGAGCTGCGCGAGATCATGGCCGAGCAGGGGTACACGGAGCTTGAGGAGTTCATCGGCCGCCCCGAGCTGCTCGCCCAGCGCGACACCGACCACGAGAAGGCGAAGCACCTCGACCTCTCGGCGGTCATCGCCGAGCCCGCGGGCGAGTCCCGCACCAAGGTCCGCGAGCAGGCCCACGGCGGTATCGACGACCTGCTCGACTGGGACCTCATCGAGGAGGCCGCACCCGCCATCGAGGACGGCGCGCCGGTCGCGCTCACCCGCGACGTGCGCAACGTCGACCGCGCGGTCGGCGCCACGCTCTCGAACCGCGTCGTCTCCGAACACGGCGGCGAGGGGCTCCCGGACGACACCATCTCCTGCCGGTTCGACGGCGAGGCCGGGCAGAGCTTCGGCGCGTTCCTCGCGCCGGGGATCACGATGGAGCTGTCGGGCGCCGCCAACGACTACGTCGGCAAGGGGCTCTCCGGCGGGCGGCTCGTGATCGACACGCCCGCCGAGGCGGCGTACGACCCGACCGAGAACGTCGTCGCCGGCAACGTCTGTCTGTACGGCGCCACCGACGGCGAGATGTACGTCAACGGCGTCGCCGGCGAGCGCTTCGGCGTCCGCAACTCGGGCGTGAAAGCGGTCGTCGAGGGCGTGGGCGACCACGGCTGCGAGTACATGACCGGCGGCGTCGTCGCCGTCCTCGGCGACACGGGCCGCAACTTCGCGGCCGGGATGTCCGGCGGCATCGCCTACGTGTACGACCCCGACGACCGCCTCGACGACCGCGTCAACCGCGGGATGGTGTCGGTCTCCGAGACGCTGGAGGGGTCGGACGAGCGTATGCTCCGCCGGCTCGTCGAGAACCACCGCGCGTACACCGACAGCGAGCGCGCGGCCGACCTCCTCGACGACTGGGAGGCCGCGCTCGACGACTTCGTCCGCGTCTTCCCCGACGCGTACGCGGAGGTCATCGCGGAGGGCACGGGCGTCGACGTGCGCGACGAGCCGCCCGCGCCCGCCGCCGCCGTGCCGGGCGCCGACGCCGACGCGACCGGCCAGGTGTCGAGCGACGACTGAGCCGCGAAACGAGCGCCGCCCGCTACTCCAGCGTCTCCGGGTCGACCTCGCTCTCGGTCGCCCGCTCGACCGCGCGGTCGACGTGGCGCTCGCGGGCGCGCTCGACGAACTCCTCCGGCAGTTCGTCTATCTCGCCGGCCTGAACGCCCCAGAGCTTCGCGTAGAGCCCGTCCGCGGCGAGCAGTTCCTCGTGGGTGCCGCGCTCGACGACCCCGCCGTCCTCCAACACGAGCGCGGTGTCGGCGTCGGTGACCGTCGAGAGGCGGTGCGCGATGACGAAGGTGGTGCGGTCGGCGGCGAGCCGGTCGAGCGAGCGCTGGATCAGCATCTCGGTCTCGGTGTCGACGGCGGAGGTCGCCTCGTCGAGGATGAGTATCGCGGGGTCTTGGAGGACGACCCGCGCGATGGCGAGTCGCTGGCGCTGGCCGCCGGAGAGCTTCACGCCGCGCTCGCCGATCCGCGTCTCGTAGCCGTTCGGCAGCGACGAGATGAACTCGTGGGCCTCCGCGGCCTTCGCGGCCTCGACCACGCGCTCTCGGACCTCGTCCTCGTCGAGGCCCTCGGCGCCCGCCTCCTCGATCCGCGTGAACCGGCCGTAGCGGATGTTCTCGGCGATGGTGCCGTCGAACAGCGTGGTGTCCTGCGCGACGTAGCCCACGGACGAGCGGAGGCTCTCGACGGTCACGTCGCGCACGTCGTGGCCGTCGACGCGGATCGCGCCGTCGGTCACGTCGTACAGCCGGAGGAGGAGCTTGAGCAGCGTCGACTTCCCGGCGCCGGTCGGGCCGACGAGGGCGACGGTGTCGCCCGGGTCGGCGGCGAAGGAGACGCCGCTGAGGACCTCCTCCTCGGCGTCCGCGGGGTCGACGAGGGCGTTCTCGGGGTACGCGAAGGAGACGTCGTCGTACTCGACCGCGCCCGCGACGCCGCCGCGGTCGGTGTCGCCGGCCGGCGTCACGCCGCCGTCGTTTCGGGCCCCGCCGTCGCTTTCGGCACCGCCGCCGAGTTCGACCGCGTCGTCGGCGTCCTCGATGCGGACCGGGATGTCGCGCAGCCCGAACACGCGCTCGCAGGAGGCCTTCGCGTTCTCGTACTGGTCGATGATGTTCGAGACCTCGGCGAGCGGGGCGACGAACTGCTGCGTGAGGAGGACGAAGGTAACGAACGTCCCGACGGTCAGCTCCGTGGAGAACGGGCCCGGCGGGCCGTTCGCGAGCCAGTAGCCGCCGACCGCGAAGGTGGCGGCGAAGGCGAGCCCGGCGAGCAGTTCCATCCCGGGGCGGTAGACGTAGTTGAGCCGGAGGATCGACATCGTCCGCCGAAAGTACGAGAACGAGGCGTCCTCCACGCGATCGCTCTCGTGGGCCTCCGTGTTGGAGGTCTTCACCAGCTCGACGCCCGACAGCGCGTTCTCGAGGGCGGTGTTGAGGTCGCCGACGACGGACCGCTGGGCGGTGTACCGCGGCTCGACAGCGCGCATGAACCACACCGTGAAGAGGAGCATGAGCGGGATCGCGGCGAGGGTGACGACCGCTAGCTCGTAGTTGTAGTAGACGAGGACGCCCGCGATCCCGACCAGCATCACGCCGAGGCGGGCGGAGTTCTGGAGGGCGTTGTCCAGGAAGACCTCTAGGTTCGAGGCGTCGTTGTTGAGGACGGACATGACCTCGCCGGTCTGTTTGTCGTCGAAGAAGGTCATGTCGAGCCGCTGCATCTGGTCGAAGGAGTCGGTGCGGACCGCGTGCATCACGCGGTGCGCGAAGTTGTTCGCCGCGATGCCGTAGACGTACGTGAACACGCCCGTCACGACGAACGACCCGAAGATGAGCAGCACGGAGAGGCGGAACTGCGCGCCGTCTTTGGTGGGGAGCCACGCGTCCGGAACGATCGGGAGCGTGTAGGGGCCGGTGCCGGTGAAGACGGCGTCGATCGCGACGCCGAGGACGACCGGCGGGATCAGCCCCGCCACCCGGGCGACGATGTTGGCGACCATCCCGACCGCGAGCCAGTGGGCCTCGGAGGCCCCGTACTCGCGGAACAGCCGTCCGAGGGGGCGATCAACCCGGTCGCGGTACACTTCGAAGGCGTTGCGCTCGTCGGCAGCCATGGGCGTACGAGCGCCGCGACCCGCATGTATCCGGCGGCTTCGGCGGCCCGTTCCGGGTTCCGCTGATCGCGCCCTTTCGCCTCCTCGCGGTTCAAGAATTCCTTTCTGGGAGCGGTGGCGCGTGCCTCCGAGCGTCCGACGGACGCGAGGAGCACGCGCGAGGGAGTCGGGCGCCGAGCGAAGCGATGGCGCCCGACGAGGCTGGGGAGGCGTGAGGTGCGGTCGCGGTGCGGGGTGGGACTCAAAGGGGCAGCCGCGAGGACGAAGCACGGCGCAGTAAGCACCACAGCGAACGGAGTGAGCGAGGAGCGCAGCAAGCCGCGCGAGTCCTCGCGGCTGGGGCTTTGGCGGTGTTCGCCGCAGGGAAGCCAAATCCGTACGAGCGAGAGACTGGGGCTTTGGAGGAGTACTCCGTCATCCCGAGGTCGCTCGAGTACCACCGAGCGGGTGAGGATCCGACACCGATCACTGCGGAAACGCCGAACACGTACCGTCGCCGGACCGTTTAATAAGCGCCGCGCGAACCCGGGTACGTGGACGAACTCGTCGTGCGAACGGAGGTGTACGCCGATCCCGAGGAGGTGTACGAGTTCCTGCTGGACTTCCCGCAGTACGCGAACTACTCGGAGTACCTCCGCGAGGTCCGCACGGTCACCGGCGACGGCGGGCCCGGGACCCGGTACGCGCTCACGTTCGCGTGGTGGAAGATCTCCTACACCGCTCGTTCGGAGGTGACCGGCGTCGACCCGCCCGCCCGCATCGACTGGGAGATCACGAAAGACATCGACGCCGGCGGCTGCTGGCGGGTGACGCCCGCGACCAGCGACGACGCGGGCGACGACACGAGCGACGACGCCGATCGAAGCGACGACGCCCCCTGCGAGGTCGCGCTCGAAGTCGAGTTCGATCCGGGCTCCGCCAGCTCCGACGCGCTCGACCTGCCGCGGCTCGTCTCGTTCGACTGGGTGTTGAAGAAGGCGATCCCGCTGATCAGAGACGAGGCCGAGCGCGTCGTCGAACGCGCCGTTCAGGACTTGGAGGGGTCGAGACGGGACGTGGACCTCGACGTGTACGTCGACTCCGACCGGATCTGACGCGCTCCGGATCGGGTCCGCCTCGCGTCGGCGAGTCGAAGGCCTTAATATATCCAGCGGGGAACGAACGGATGCGTTCGCGGGCTCGTAGATCAGTGGTAGATCATCCCCCTGGCACGGGGAAGGCCCGGGGTTCAAATCCCCGCGAGTCCATGTTTTTTCGCCGCGAGCAACGTCGCGAGCGGCGTGAACATGTGCCGAGCGGGGGATTTGAACCCTACCAGTCGCGCGCAGCGAGCGACGCGAGCGAGCACGTCTGGTTCTGGTTCAAATCCCCGCGAGTCCACTCCTGCGCTCACTTCGTTCGCTTAGTCGTTCCCTCGCGTGGCCCCACTCGCTCACTGCGTTCGCTCGCGGGACCCCCGCGAGTCCATGTTTTTGCGCCGCGAGCAACGTCGCGAGCGGCGCGAATATGTACCGGGCAGGGATCTGAACCTACCAGTCGCACGTACTGAACGAAGCAGGCGCCTTCTCGTTCACCACACGCTCCCCCGGTACTCCAGCCGTAGGTGGTCGGCCGTCTCCGGCGGGATCCCCATCTCCTCGAACATCCGTCGGAAGGTCGCGCGAACGTCGGCTTCCTCGAATGACCGGGAGGCGCGCGTCTGCGCGTCGACCTCGATCCCGCCGTGGTAATCGAGGTGGACCCGGTAGGTGTACCCGTCGACCTCGTGCGTGACGGTCGCCCGCGAGAGGACGAAGTCGATCGCTCCCAACCGCGCTCCGCCCGCGTAGTACTCGCGGGTGTGCTGACCGGAGCCCGGGACGGAACGCTCGGTGACCGTCGTCGCGCGAGCGGTCAGCTCGTCGTACGTCGCGCGGAACGCGACCGGCTCCTCGATCCTGATCTCCGGGGCGCCCGCCCCGAGCTCGTCGGGCTCGGCGTCACGGACGTTCGCTTGTAGTTCCTCGACGTCCCCCGCCGCGGTCGCCTCGTCCATCTCGAACAGGGTCGTGAGCCGATCGACGAGCCACTCCTCCGGCGGGAGGTCGTCGACGGTGAACTCGCCGCGGTTGCCGTCCGCGAAGACGGTCACGACGGTGACGCCCTCGTCGGCGTAGAAGGTGGCCCACAGCCGCGTCGCCTCCGAGTGGTCGAACGTGACCCTGAACGCCTCGTACTCCGGGCCGAGGTCGGCGTCGAGCTCGGCGATCCCCGCCGGGTGGAAGCCGCTCGATCCGACGCGCTCGACCTCGTACCCGGCCGCGTCGGCTCGGTCCAAGGCGTCCTCGTACGCGAGGTCCGACACGGTGACGCCGTCCGAGGAGTACGACGCCACGTCGGACCCGATCAGGACGCCCGCGAAGACCGCGTACGCGGCGGCGACGACGACGACGGCCCCGACGAGCGCGACCGCGGCCCAGCGGAGTAATTTCATACGCGCCGATACATCTCAGCGTCGTATAGCCCTGCCGACGGTTCCTTCGCGGCGGTGACGACCGCCGCGGGGCCGGGCCGCGTTTCCCGCGTAACGGGGTCGAGCGGGCCGCGACTACTGCTCCGCCGCCGACACCCGCACCACCTGCTTCCCGATGTTCTCGCCGGAGAACAGGCCGAGGAAGGCGTCGGGCGCGTTCTCCAATCCCTCCACGACCGTCTCGCGGTGTTCGAGGTCGCCGCTCGCGACCCACCCCGCGAGGCGCTCGCTCGCCTCGCCGAACCGGGTCGCGAAGTCGCCGACGAGCAGGCCCCGGACCGTCGCGCGCACGGAGATGAGCTGCGGGAGCTTCCGCGGCCCGGTCGGGACCGTCTCGTCGTTGTAGTGGGCGATCTGACCGCAGACAGCGACGCGCGCGTCGAGGTTCAGCTTCGTGAACACGGCGTCGGTGATGGACCCGCCGACGTTGTCGAAGTACACGTCGACGCCGTCCGGCGCCGCCTCGTCGAGCGCGGCCCGGTAGTCGTCCGTCGCCTTGTAGTTGATCGCGGCGTCGAAGCCGAGGTCGTCGGTGAGCCAGTCGGTCTTCTCGTCGCTGCCGGCGAAGCCGACCACCCGACAGCCGTTCAGCTTCGCGATCTGGCCGACGACGGAGCCGACGGCGCCGGCCGCGCCGGAGACGACGACGGTGTCGCCGGGCTTCGGCTCGCCCACGTCGAGGAGGCCGAAGTAGGCGGTCCGGCCGGGCATCCCGAGGACGCCGAGGTACGCCTCCGGGTCGGCGACGGTCGGGTCGACCGGCGCGACGTCGGCGGCGTCGAGCGTCGCGTAGTCGGCCCAGCGCCCCTCGCCGGTCACGAGGTCGCCCGCGTCGTACGCGTCGCCCTCGCTTTCGACCACTTCGCCGACGACGCCGCCCTTGAGCGCGTCGCCCACGTCCCACGGCTCGGCGTACGACTCGGCGTCGCGCATCCGGCCGCGCATGTACGGGTCGACGGAGAGGAACCGGACGCGGACGAGGAGCTCGCCCGGGTCGGGGTCGGGAACGTCGGTCTCGCGCAGTTCGAAGCTGTCCTCGTCGGGCTCGCCGGTCGGCCGCTCGGCGAGAAGCCACTCGCGGTTGGTGTCCATCACGGTCCTCGTTGGCGGATGGAACGCAATAGGGTTTGGACCCCAGCAGCGGTCGTGGGGATCCGGAACTCGCAGCCGGCGCGGCGGTCGAAGGGGCGCGGCGGCGGGCCGTCGCTCAAGAATATCCGCGAGCGACCGCCGGGCGATTCACGCGACCGCGACGCCGTTGCGCGCGAGGTAGTTGCTGGCGGCCTTGATCTCGACCGGGCTCCCGATGATCCGGTACTGGTCGGAGCCCTCCACGACGGTGACGGTGAAGCGGGATTCGAGACACTCCCGGTGCCCGTCGAGCGCGCGGCGCGGGAGGACGATCTGCGTACTGTCGCGAAGGCTCGACGGATCTGGCATTCGGCGTGTGAATGGGTTACTCGTCTCCGATATAACCGTGTCGAAGTATCGGCGGGCCAACCACTCGTTCGGCGGCGAACCGGCGGTTCGCGCGGCGTTCGCGGTCGATCCGATCCTCGGTCGAGGACTGGCAATCCGAAGGAACACCTTTAACGAGCCGACCGGCCGAGGAACGGGTAATGGGACTGGAGGAGGAGATCGAAGACCTCCGCGAGGAGATCGCCAACACGCCCTACAACAAGGCCACGGAGGCCCACATCGGGCGGCTGAAGGCGAAGCTCGCGGAGAAGAAAGAGAAGCTGGAGAACCAGTCCTCCGCCGGCGGCGGCCACGGCTACGCGGTCGAGAAGCACGGCGACGCCACCGTCGCCCTGGTCGGGTTCCCGAGCGTCGGCAAGTCCACCCTCATCAACGCCCTCACCAACGCCGACAGCGAGGTCGGCTCGTACGAGTTCACGACCCTCGACGTCAACCCCGGCATGCTGCAGTACCGCGGCGCGAACATCCAGATCCTCGACGTGCCGGGCCTGATCGAGGGCGCCGCCGGCGGCCGCGGCGGCGGGAAGGAGGTGCTCTCGGTCGTCCGGACCGCGGACCTGGTCGTGTTCATGCTCTCGGTCTTCGAGATCGAGCAGTACGACCGGCTCCGCGAGGAGCTGTACAACACGAACATCCGACTCGACACCGAGCCCCCGAACATCAACATCCGGAAGACGCACAAGGACGGGCTCGGCGTGACGATGAGCGACGAGGTGAGCCTCGACGAGGAGACGGTCAAGCAGGTCCTCCGCGAGTACGGCTACGTCAACGCGAAGGTGACGATCCCCCACGACCTCACCATCGACGAGCTGGTCGACGCCGTGATGGACAACCGCGAGTACCTCCCCTCGATGGTCTCGGTCAACAAGGCGGACCTCATCGACAAGAGCTACCTCCCGACCGTGAAAGAGGAGCTGCGCGAGCGCGACCTCGACCCCGACGACGTGGTGTTTATCTCCGCGCAGGAGGGGCTCGGCCTCGACGGGCTGAAGGAGCGCCTCTGGGAGGAGCTGGGCGTCATCCGGATCTACATGGACAAGCCGGGCCGCGGCGTCGACTACGAGGAGCCGCTCATCCTGTTCGAGGGCGACACCGTCGGCGACGCCTGCGAGAAGCTCGGCGGCGAGTTCGACGAGCGGTTCAAGTTCGCGCGCGTGACCGGCGAGAGCGCGAAACACGACGACCAGCAGGTCGGGAAGGGGCACGAACTGGCCGACGAGGACGTGCTCCGGATCGTCGCGCGGAAGTAGCCCCGCGCGCTCGCCCCGCCCGACCGAAAGGCGCTTTTCGCGGGGCCGCGACCGTCGGGTATGCTCACGGTCGCGCTCGCGGGCAAGCCGAACGCCGGCAAGTCCACCTTCTACACCGCCGCCACGATGGCCGACGTCGACGTCGCGAACTACCCGTTCACGACGGTCGACCCGAACCGAGGCGTGACCTACGTCCGAACCGAGTGCCCCTGTCTCGACCGCGAGGAGCGCTGCGGGGCGGAGAACTGCCGCGACGGGAAGCGGTACGTCCCGATCGAACTCCTCGACGTCGCCGGCCTCGTCCCCGGCGCCCACGAGGGCAAGGGGCTCGGCAACCAGTTCCTCGACGAGCTGACGAACGCGGACGTGGTGTTGAACGTCGTCGACGCCTCCGGCGCGACGAACGCCGAGGGCGAGCCGGTCGAGGTCGGGAGCCACGACCCCCTCGACGACGTTGACTTCGTCGAGGAGGAGATGGACCTGTGGCTCGCCGGCATCGTCGACCGCAACTGGGAGGGCGTCGAGCGGCAGTCCCGCGCCCCGGACTTCGACCTCGAAGCCGCGCTGTCGGACATGCTCACGGGGTTCGGCGCGACCGAGCGCGACGTGACCGCGGTCCTGCGCGGGCTGGAGTACCCGGACGACCCGAAGGCGTGGACCGACGACGACCGCGAGGCGCTCGCGCGGGCGGTCCGCCGCCGCACCAAGCCCATCGTCGTCGTCGCGAACAAGGTGGACGCGGCGCCCGACGGCGCCGTCGAGCGCATCCGCGAGGGGACCGACAAGCCCGTGATCCCGGCGACCGCCGACGGCGAACTGGCCCTGCGCCGCGCCGCAGAGGCGGGCGTCGTCGACTACGACCCCGGCGACGAGGAGTTCGCCATCACCGGCGAGGTCTCCGACGACCAGCGCGCCGGCCTCGACGCGCTCCGCGAGTCGATGTCGGCTCACGGGGGGACGGGCGTCCAGACCGCGCTGAACGCGGCCGTCTACGACCTGCTCGACCGGATCACGGCCTACCCGGTCCAGGACGCCGGCAAGTGGACGGACGGGACGGGCAACGTCCTCCCGGACGCCTTCCTGCTGCCCGCGGGCTCGACGCCGCGCGACCTCGCGTACGCGGTCCACTCCGACATCGGCGAGGGGTACCTCCACGCGGTCGACGCGCGCGCCTCGCGCCGGATCGGCGAGGGCCACGAGCTGACCGAGGGCGACGTGGTGAAGATCGTCTCGACGGCCGGCCCCTGATCGGTCGGAGCGACGCCCGCCGGCCGCGGGCGTCGTCCGGCGATCACTCCAGCGGGCGCGCGTACGTCACCTGTTTCGGCTCGAAGCCCGCGTCGCGGTAGAACCGCCGCGCGCCGTCGTTGCCCCACTCGCAGGAGACGGTGAGGTAGTCGCGGTCGTCCTCGCGGGCCATCGCCTCCACCCGCTCGAGGACCGCGCTGCCGTGTCCCTCGTTCCGGCGGCCCGGGTCGATTTCGAGGTTCACCACGTCGAGGTACCGCCCCCGCTCCCGGGATGGTCGCTCGCCCGCTTCGAGGGTGACGAACCCGACCGTCTCGCCGTCGACGACCACGAGGTAGTCGGTCACGGAGGGGTCGTCGAGGTGCGCGCGGAAGCCGTCGTCCGGGACCGCTTCCGCGTCCTCGTAGGCGATTTCGTTCAGCTCCGAGTGCGCCTCCATCGCCGTCGCGAGGTCGTACCACCGCTCGACGAGGGCGTCGAGGTCGTCCTCGCCCGCCGCCACGAGTTCCATGTCGATCCGCGACGGCGGACGGCCACTTCAGCGTTCGTCCGGTGTGGGTCGCCGTCGCGTCCGGGAACGCGAGGGGGCGTCCGCCGTGCGACCGACAGGCACATGCGGGTCGCCCGAGACGAACCGATAGAGAGCGGCCATGCTCGGGCTCGAACACGACTTCCGGATCGTCGACACCCGCGCGACCCTCGACCCCGACGAGTCGTCGGTCGCCACCCACGGGCGGGACATCTCGCCGGAGCGGCTGGAACGCGAGATGCTCCAGGCCGGGATCGTCCGCGCGGTCGCGAGCCCCGGGCAACGCGCCGCCGGGCGGAGCTACCTCCGCGCGAACAACGCCGTCGCCCGCCTCTCTATCGACCGCCCGTTCGTCGCGTTCGCCCGCCTCAACGGCCCCCGCGACCCCGGGACCGGGCCGGTGTCGGCCGTCCGGAACCTGCGCGCCGAGCGCGACGACCACCACACCCGCCCCGACGACGTCGAGCAGTACTCCTACGACGACCGCTTTCACGGCTTCACGCTGGCGCCCCACGTCGACGGCCTCCCCAACGAGGACGTGCTGACCCGCCTCGAGGACGCCGACCTCCCCCTGTTCGTCCACGCGGGCCGGCAGTTCCCGCCGGAAGCGGTCGAGACGGAGCTGCTCGGCTACGACCTCCCCGTCGTTTTGGGGAGCTTCGGCGGGTACCCGCTCGACGCCGACCTGATGAGCGAGACCCTTGACCTGCTCGACGAGTACGACCGGCTGTACGTCGACACGAGCGCCGTGCGGTACCGCGAGGTGCTCGAGCGCGGCGTCTTAGAACACCCCGACCGCGTCCTCTTCGGCTCCGGCGCGCCGGACGTCCACCCGAACGTCGGCGTGATGGAAGTGCTCACGCTCGACGTCTCCGAGGACCTGATGCGGCGCGTGCTGGCGAAGAACCCCGCCCGCCTCGTCCCGGCGCTCGCCGAGGGCGCCGACGTGTGACCCGACGGCCCCCCGCCGCCGCCCGCGGGTCGATCCCCGCCGCCGAAGCGACGCGCACTTGTCGCGCCGCCGCCGACCGACGGACATGAGCGACGCAGACGCCCGGAGCGAGCCCGTCGCGCGCGACGCCGACGCGGCCGCCGACGACCCGTACGTCGAGGTCGTGCGCGCGGTCGGCCACGAGCACGTCACCGCCGAGCACGCGAGCACGTTCGAGTTCACGACCGACGACTGGCTCACGCCGGCGGGCGACTGTATCGTCGGCGTCGAGGCGGACCGGGCCCCGCGGGACTTCTCGGCCGAGTTCCGCGAGGCTTGCCGGGACGCGGACGCGACGATCACGGCCGCCGTCGCGGTCGGGGAGCCGGGCGCCGAGGCGGTCGACCTCGCCGACCCCGCCCACGTCGACCGGATCGTCGGTCGCGGCGACCCCGGGCTCGCCCTGCTCGACGAGCGCTCCATGGTCGGACGCACGAGCGATTACACCGACGACGAGCGGACGGTCCTCGTCCACGGGGACGGCGCCGCGGCCGACCTCGACCGCGACCTGGTCGCCGCGCTCGCCGACGGCGCGCCCGCGGCGCTGCGGCTGGCGGTCGAGCCGACGGAGTAAGCGGCCGATACGAGTCGGGGGCCGCGGGGGGTCAGGACTGATCGGCGGCGTCGATGATGTCGAGGACGGGGAACGGCTCGGTCCGGTCGAACGAGGCGAAGACGGCCTCGTAGCGGGCCGAGGGGAACACGAACACGACGACCTTCTCGAAGAACAGCGTCTGGGCCTCGAACGACTCGTCGATCAGTTCCTTGAAGTCGTCGCCGGTGACCTGGTTCGCCATTATCAGCCGGTACGCGGACTCCAAGTCCTGATCGGTGTACCGGGACGCGAGGTCGTCCCTGACGTATTCGACGGTGAAATCGAGGGACCCGAGGTGAGCTATCACCCGGGCCTCCGCGCCGTCGACCGCGCGGAGGCGTTCGGCGAGGTCGGACATAGCAGTAGATTTCGCGCTAACCTGGTAAAACTGCCCATACGGGTCCGTCGGACCTCATATCGGCAGCTCTGCGTCCGCCCCGACGACCCGGTCCGGCTCCGCGGGCGCGCGCCAGTCGGTCGTCCGTTCGAGCAGTTGGACGACCATCCGGCCCGTCACGCCCCAGACGGTGTAGCCGTCGACGTGGAAGAAGTGGACGCGGTGGTCGCCGTACTCCGGGTGGCCGACGCGGCGCTCCGACTCGTAGTTCGCCGGGTCGGTGAGCGCGTCGACCGGGAGGACCGCCACCTCGGCGACCTCCGACTCGTCCGGGACGTACTGGCGATCGGGGGCGACGCCGACGAACGGGCGGACCGCGTACTTGCTCGACGTGCGGGTGTCGTCGAGGCGCCCGACGACGTCGACCTCCGTCGGTCGCATGCCGACCTCCTCGTCGGCCTCGCGCAGCGCGGTGTCGGTCAGCGTCCGGTCGATCGGCTCGCGGCCGCCCCCGGGGAAGCTCATCTGCCCGGGGTGTTCGCCGAGGTGCGCGGCGCGCTTGGTAAAGAGGAGGTTGGCGTCGCCGTCCCGCGCGATCACCGGCGCCAGCACCGCCGCCTCCCGCCGGCCGGCGAGCGACTGCGGCGTGTGTCGGCGCAGCCCCGACAGGTCCATGGGAGTGATAGGCCACGCGAGGCGGATAACGTTTCCGCGGATTCCGACCGTACCGGACGGAACGGCGGACTGGAGCGGGCCGGAGCGGGCGCGAGCGCGGCTCAGACCGCCGAGATCTGACTGACGAGCGTCGCCGCGAACGCCGACAGCACGACGATCAGCGCCGCGAGCAGGACGGTCCGCTTCGTCGGGAACATCGTACCCGTGGGAGGGGCGAAGCGACCATGTACCCCGACGACTCTCGTCCCGAGTTTACCCGAATTTGGCGACGCGCCGGGACGAAAGGCCTCCGTACCGACGCGCCGCGAGGGCGGGCGACGGCGGTCGGGTTCGGACCTTTTAAGCCCGAGACACCCGCTTTCGAGAGTAATGAGCGACGACGACCAGGAGCTCGGAATCACCGAGTCCAAGACGCACAACACCGGCGAGTGGTACGCCGAGGTCGTACGGAAGGCGGGGCTCGCGGACTACGGCCCCGAGGGGATGAGCGGGTTCATCGTCACCCGCCCGCGAGCGTACGCCGTCTGGGAGCGCCTCCAGGGCTTCCTCGACGCGAAGTTCAAGGAGACGGGCGTTCAGAACGCCTACTTCCCGCTGTTCATCCCCGAGTCGTACCTCGAACGCGAGAAGGACATCGTCGAGGGGTTCGACCCCGAGGTGGCGTGGGTCGACGAGGCGGGGAACAAAGAGCTCGAAGAGCGGCTGGCGGTCCGCCCCACCTCCGAGTCGATCATCACGCCGTACATCAGCCAGTGGGTCCGGAGCCACCGCGACCTCCCGCTGCGCGTGAACCAGTGGTGCTCGGTCGTGCGGTGGGAGGCGACAGAGACGAAGCCGTTCTTCCGCACGAAGGAGTTCCTCTGGCAGGAAGGTCACACCGCGCACGCGACCCGCGAGGACGCGTGGGACGAGACGATGACGCGGCTCGACCAGTACGAGTCCGTCTACGAGGACCTGCTCGCGCTGCCGGTCCTGAAGGGACAGAAGCCGGACCACGACAAGTTCCCCGGCGCCGACACGACGACGACCGTCGAGGCGCTGATGCCCGACGGGAAGTCGGTCCAGGCGGGCACCTCCCACCACCTCGGGCAGTCGTTCGCGGAGGCGTTCGACATCACCTACTCGGACGAGGACGAGGAGGAGCGCACCGCCCACACCACCTCGTGGGGGCTCTCGTGGCGCGCGCTGGGCGCGCTGATCATGACCCACTCCGACGAGCAGGGGCTCGTCCTGCCCCACACCGTCGCCCCCACCCAGGTCGTCGTCGTCCCCATCTGGCAGGAGGACACGAAAGACGACGTGCTGGCGTACGCGGAGGGCGTGGCCGACGACCTCGACGACGCGGGGATCCGGGTCGAACTCGACGACCGCGACGAGCGCAACCCCGGGTTCAAGTTCAACGAACACGAGCTCAACGGGATCCCGCTCCGGATCGAGATCGGCCCCCACGAGGTCGACGACGAGGAGCTCACCCTGGTCCACCGGCCCGACGGCGAGAGCGTCGAGGTCGACCGCGACGGGGTCGCCGAGACCGTCCGCGACCAGTTTGACGAGGTATACGCCAAGCTGTACGCGACCGCCGAGGAGACCCTCGACGACGGCGTGCGCGAGGCCGACGACCGCGCCGACATCCTCGGCACGCTCGGCCAGCACGGCGGCTACGTGAAGGCCCCGTGGTGCGGCGACGAGGCCTGTGAGGAGCCGATCAAGGAGCCGATGGCCGCCGAGATCGTGATGGTGCCGTTCGAGGACGACGACCCCCTCGCCGACGAGGGGCACGACGAGACGTGCGCGATGTGCGACGCCGACGCCGAGCGGACCGCCTACTTCGCGAAGACGTACTGAGCCGCGGCGGTGCCGACGCCGCCTGCGCTACCGGGTTCGCGCGGTGACGGCGATCGGTCCGGACCGCGCGCCCCCTGCGGGATCGCTCCCTCGGCGACGCGACTGTTCCCCTGGACCGCACTGCCTCCCTCACGTCGGGCGATTAATCCGCGTTGATCCGACTTAACGGAGTTCCGGGTATATACGGACGGAGTGCGTACCCGCTGGTGATGAACCGATGGATTGCCGGCCTCGTCGTCGCGGCCGTCGCCGCCGCGGTGATCGCGGGGGCCGCCGCCGCCGCGCCGGCGGGAGCGGTGACCGCACAGACCGACGCGCCGAACGGGAGCGGTGCGGACTCGGGCGCCGAGAACGCGACGCTCGACCTGAGTCCCGGCGAGCAGCTCGCCGGCGTCGTCGGCGTCCAGGGCGCCGAGATCGAAGGCGAGGTTGAGTCGCGCGCCTTCGCGGTCGGGCTCCGCGAGGCGGCGAGCAACGAGAGCCGCGCCGCCGTCGTGGCGGAGCGACTGAACCGGACCGAAGCGCGCCTCGCGGAGCTGGAGCAGCGGCAGGAGGCGCTGCGCGAGCGCCGCGCGGCCGGCGAGTTGAGTCAGGGGGAGTACGCCGCGCGGATGGCGACGACGACCGCGCGGATCGAGACGCTCTCTCGCGGGCTGAACCGGAGCGCGAGCGCGGCCGCCGAGCTCCCGGCCGCCGTCCGCAGCGAGGCGGGCGTGGACGGCGATCGACTGACGGCGCTGCGCGAGCGCGCGAGCGCGCTCAGCGGCCCCGAGGTCGCCGCCATCGCCCGCGGCGTGGCCGGCGACGGCGTTGGCGGACCGGTCGCGTCCGGACGCGGGCCGCCCGGAAACGGGACCGGACGCGGGCCGCCGGAGGACCGCGGGCCCGAAGCCGGGGGCCCGCCGGACGACAGGGGGCCCGGCGAGGACGACGAAGCCGGACCCCCGAACGAGGAGGACCGCGAGGACGGCGAGTCGGACGCGGACGACGGAAGCGAACGCCGAGGACCGCCGGACGGGAACGGCGAGGACGGCGCCCCGAACGGGTCCGACCCCAGAGACGGGGACGAGGCCGACGACGAGCCGGGGGCAGCCCCCGGCGGCCCCCCGGACGAGTCCGACGGAAACGGGTCCGGCGGCGGACCTGGGGCGGGCGGGTCCGACGACCGCGGATCCGAAGGAGACGAGTCGAGCGACGACGAATCCGAGCAGGACGGCGACGAACCGTCGGTGACGTCCCCGCGAGGCGTCGTCGACGCCCACCCGGGCCGCGATGCGTGAGCGGGGCGCAGCGCGACGGGTGAGAGCGCTCGGTTCTGGGAACGTCGCCGGTCGGGGATGAGAAGGAATTTATTCACACGGTCTGTCGCTCACGGCGTGCAGCGAGCGCCGATCCTCCTCGCAGTCATCGCCCTCCTCGGAGCCGTCGGCCTCGCGCTCAGCGCGGGCGGCGCCGGCGCGGTCCCGTTCGAGGGCGGGTTCGCTCAGATGGACGTCGAACCGGACGACGTGTCGATGGAGGTCGCCGTCCAGCCGGACGGGGACGCGCGGTGGACCGTCGAGTACCGGATCCGGCTCGGCACCGACGAGGAGGAGCGGGCGTTCGAACAGCTCCGCGTGGACGTGGAGAACGACACGGAAGCGTACACGACCCGGTTCCGCGACCGGATGGCCTCGACCGCGGAGACCGCCGAGACGGCGACGGGCCGCAACATGACCGTGTCGAACGCGACCGTGACCGCCGAGCGGCGCGAGCTCCCGCAGGCGTACGGCGTGTTGACCTACCGGTTCGAGTGGACGAACTTCGCGGCCGTCGACGGCGACCGGCTCCGCGTCGGCGACGCCGTCGACGGGCTGTTCCTCGACGACTCCTCGTCGCTCATCGTCTCGTGGCCGGAGGGGTACCGCCTCGGCGAGACGACGCCCGAGCCGAGCGAGGTGCGGGAGCGGTCCGTGGTCTGGAACGGGCCGGTCGACTTCTCCGCCGGCCAGCCGCGGATCTCCGTCGCGCCCGCGGGGCCGCTCTCGGGGGTCCCGACCGCCGGTGTCGCCGCGCTCTTCGGGGCGCTCGTCGTCGCCGGCGCCGCCGTCGCCTACCGTCGTCGAGACGCCGAGCCCGCGGCGCCCGCGGGGGGCGGAGACGCCGAGACCGAGGCGACCGGCGACGCGCCGGCGGACGGCTCGGGCGCCCCGAAGAGCGCGGCGGCCGCGAGCGACTCGACGGCGGAGCCGACGGCCGGCGACGACGACGGCGACGCGTCGGAGCCGGACTCGGACGAGCCGCGGCCCGTCGACGGCGACCTGTTGAGCAACGAGGAGCAGGTGCTCCGGCTGATCGAGTCGGAGGGAGGCCGGATGAAACAGAAGCAGGTGGCCGAGCGGTTGGACTGGACCGCCGCGAAGACGAGCCAGGTGGTGACGGGGCTGCGCGACGAGGGCGACCTCGACGGCTTCCGTCTGGGCCGCGAGAACGTCCTCTCGCTGCCGGACTACGATCCGGAGGGGGACGCGGGCGGAGCCGACGAGGACGGCGGGAACGGCGGCGAGGGAGAGGACGCGGGCACCGAGGGCGACCCTACCGGCGACTGACCGCGCCGTCGACTGCCCGGAGACGGCCCGGTTCGGCCACGCTCACAGGTCCCGCGAGCGACCGATGTGAAGCAGTTCGCCCCCGCACTCGCACTCGCCGGGCGAGCCGGTCCGCCGGCCGCATTTGAAACACTCGTACATTTCTTCGCCGTTGCAGTCGTATTCTGGTCGCATATACGCCGATAAGCCTCCGTGATAAATAACCACACACCTAATATTATTTTTAGAATATAAATAGTTTTCCGGGAGCCGGTGACCGAACGATCGGAACGGCTTGATCGGCTCCGAGAACCGCGCTCACGTCAGCGGTCGGGAGTCCCGTCGCTCACCGGTTCGGCGTCGCACCGTCACAAGAGTCGGAGGAGGGACTGTGAACCACGGTCGTTCCGCTTCGCTTCACTCCCTAGCTCAAATCTCACCCGCGGCTCTTCGACTCCACTCCGTTCCGTCAGAAGAGCCGGAGGAGGGATTTGAACCCTCGACCTATTCCTTACGAAGGAATCGCTCTGCCAGCTGAGCTACTCCGGCGCGCATTCGACAATTCCCGGACGGAAAAATAAGGGTTCCGAAACGGGGACGGGGCGGCGATCCGACGCGCCGACTCCCGCGACCGAATCGGCGAATTGTCTCGGTAGCAATCTGACAATCGTCTCGTGTTGGGTCGTATTCTATCTCGATACTCACAAGCAAGCGAAATAGTTCACAAGTGTATAAGGAAAAAGACTAAATGCGTGTTCGGTTTTGAATTCAGACGTGATGACACCGCCCGCGTGCCGAGACGGCGGGGATCGAATCCCTCGGCGGTGCGTGCCCGGTCGAAGCCCGTACCGGGCGGCGATAGTCACGTCGGTCGCCGGCCCCACGGCGACTCGACGCGGCCGTCATCCCCAGCAGCGTCCCGTCGCGGCTACCGTGTGAAACGCGTCTCCGACGCGCCAAGCGCAGAATCGCCTCTGGTCCGCCGACCGCCGCCGCGACCGCTTGTCATGTGACGGGCCCCGGCCGCGTCGCCCCGACCCCCCTCAGGGCGACGCGGCGTTCTCGCTGTCTCGACGCTCCCTCGCGAGCGACGGGACCGCCCGACGCGCTCGCGCGGGTGTTGATTCGCGTTACGCGAACAGCCGCCGCGCGCGACGGACCTCCGCGGAGAGCCCGGCGTACCCGGCGCCGACGACGCCAGCGAGCCGCAGTTCCGCGGGCGCGACGCCGAGGCGGTGCGAGAGCGGCCCCGGCCGCGCGTCGGCGCCCGCGACCGCGACCGTCCGACCGCGGACCCTGACCTCGGCGGTGAGACCGCCCCGGACCAGCTCCGCGGTCGCGAGGGTCGAGACGGACTCCGCCGGGAGCCGCCGGGCGACGCGGAGGGCGTCGCCGACGCTGTCGACCTCGACGAACAGCCGGCGGCCGGTCGCGCGGACCGCGGCGTCGACCCCGTCGACCGAGAGCGTCAGGTCCTCGGTCTCGACCGAGAGGCGCCGCCCGGACTCACTCCCGCTCACGCGTGGTGACCCGGACGCCGCCGTCGACGCGCCACTCGGCGTGCTCGGCGTCGTCGCCGGTCCCGCTCGGCACCTCGACGGTCATATCCTCGAACTGATAGTGTATTTCGGCGTTTCGGCCCGTGAGCCGGTCGTACAGCCCGATCGCTAAGTCCGGCCAGGTGGTCGTCTCGTCGATGCGCTCCGCGGGGTCTTCGGCGTCGCTCATACACGTTCACGGTAGTGAGTGTCACTCATAAGTGAGCGGCCTGACGTGTCTGTGCCGTCGGTACCGGGGCGGGACCGACCGGCGCGGTCAGCCGTCGACGCGGGTCAGCCGGACGTCGAGACAGACGTTCTGTTCGTGTGGCGCGTACGACCGGACGACCCGTTCGGTCTCGACGTCGACGGCGTAGGCGTCGCCGGCGGCCGCCTCGATCGCGCGCCGGCCCGGGCCGAACGGCTCGTCCTCGTGTTGGATGTCGTAGTAGTGGATCACGCAGTCGTCGCCCGCGAGCGCGACGGCGGTGTCGAGGAACTCGTCCGCGGAGTGCGGGAGGTTCATCACGAGCCGGTCGGCGGTGTCGGCGCACGACTCGGCGATCTCGCGGACGTCGCCCGCGACGGCCGTCACCCGGTCGGCGACGCCGTTGCGCTCGGCGTTCTCCCGGAGGTACTCGACGGCGCGCTCGTTGAGGTCGCACGCGACCACGTCGGCGCCGCGGGCGGCCATGGGGACGGCGTACGGTCCCACGCCGGCGAACATGTCGACCGCCGACTCGCCGGACTCCACCTGCTCGACCACGCGGTGCCGCTCGGTCGCGAGCCGCGGCGAGAAGTACACTTCCGCGACGTCGAGCGCGAACTCGTGGCCGTACTCGCGGTGGACCGTCTCGGTGCCGTTCCCGGCCAGCACGTCCCACTGACGGACCCGCAGTTCGCCCTCGATCGGCGACGCGCGGTTGAGGACCGTGTCGCAGGGGAGGTCGGCGGCCATGACCGCGTCCGCGATCTCGCGGGCGCGGTCGTCGTCGTCCTCGTCGACGATGACGATGTCGCCCAGCCGCTCGATCGAGGGCTCGTAGCCGAGGATCTCCGCGGGCGTCGTGGGCCGGTCCCGGGCCGCCGCGTCGCGCTCCACGACGTGGGCCGCGAGGTCGGCCGGGACCCGATCGCGGTCCGCGACGGGGATGTAGATCGTGTCGCCGTCGACGGCGATCTGGTGGTCGCCGTCGAGGGCGTCGGCGTCGGCGAGCCGGCTCCGGACGGTCTCGCCGCGCTCGCGGTCGACGGCCACGCAGGGGACGCTCATCGTCGGCGAGACGCGGGCGAGCGAATAAACGGTGACGCTTCGCGGACGGCTCACTCCCCGTCCGCGGTCGCGGCCGCGACCGCGTCGAGCAGTTCCGCGCCGCTCGCGTCGGCGGCGACCGAGACGACCCGGTCGGCGGCCGCGGCCACCTCGGCGTTCGGGCCGCGCGGCGCGTCGGGGGCACCCAGGCCCTCCGACCCGACGACGAGCGTCGCGTCCGCGTCGGCCGCGAGACTCCGCGCCGCCGCGACCGCCGCCGCGGACGGGGCCTCGAACGGCGGCGCCGTCACGGCGGTCGCGCCCGCGTCCGCGGCGGCGCCGGCGGCGGCGTCCCCCGCCGGAACGACACCGACGGAGGCTTCGTGGCCCGCGGCCGCCAGCCGGGCGACGGCGCGCGCCGCCGGGCGCCCCGTGCCGATCACGTGGACGCGCCGGGGCTCGACGTCGCTGTGGGGGAACGCCGTCACCGCGGGCGCGCCGGTCGCCGGGTCGCGGCCGACGAACGCCTCGGCGTCGAAGGCGGCGCCGACGGTCGACGCCGAGAGCACGTCCTCAGGCGGGCCGGCGGCCCGGACGCCGCCGTTCGCGAGGACGACGACCTCGTCGCAGTACCGGGCCGCGGCGTCGAGGTCGTGGATCGCGGCGATCGCCCCCCGGTCGCCGTCGTCGACGAACGCGCGGACCAGTTCCAGCGTCTCGACCGCGTGGTTCACGTCGAGGCTGGCGGTCGGCTCGTCCAGGAGGAGGAGCGGGGCCGCCTGCGCCAGGGCCCGGGCGAGCAGGACGCGCTGGCGCTCGCCGCCGGAGACCTCGGTGATCGAGCGGTCCGCGAACCGCTCGACGTCGGCCGCGGCCATCGCGGCGTCGACCGCCTCGTCGTCCGCGACGCCGTGCGCGTCGAAGCGCCCGAGGTGCGGGGTCCGCCCCATCTCGACGACGTGGCGCACGCGGAAGTCGAACGCGAGGTTCGTCGCCTGCGGGACGCTCGCGACCCGGCGCCCGACCGCCTTGGCCGACAGCGACGCCGCCGGGTCGCCGCCGATCTCGACGGTCCCGGCGTCCGGCTCGACGGCCCCGGTCACCGCGCGCAACACCGTCGTCTTGCCGGCGCCGTTGGGGCCGACGAGGCCGACGAGCGACCCCGGCTCGACGCGGAGGTCGACCCCGGAGACGACGTCGAGGTCGCCGAACGAGACGGCAACGTCCGCGACCGACAGCAGCGGGTCGTCGCCGAACGACCGAGCGGTGTCCGGGAGCGACCCCGGTCCCGCGAGCGACGCCGACCCGTCGCGCGCGGCGGCGGGTCGGGCCTCGGCCGTCTCGGCGACGGATTCCTCGCCGTCCGCCGCCTCGGCGTCCGCGTGGCGGTCCGCGCTCACAGCTCCGTCACCTCACGGGTCACGAGCAGGTAGACGAAGAAGGGCGCGCCGACCGCGGCGGTGATGATCCCGACCGGGTACTCGGCGGGGGCGGAGCGCGCGAGCGTGTCGGCCGCGACGAGGAAGGTGCCGCCGGAAAGCGCCGCGGTCGGGAGCAGCACCCGGTGGTCGGGGCCGACGACGAGCCGGAGCATGTGCGGGACGATGAGGCCGACGAACCCGATCACGCCGGCGAACGCGACGCCCGCGGCCGTGACCAGCGCCGAGGCGGCGAGCAGCACGCGCTTGGTCCGCTCGACGGCGATGCCGAGCCCTCGGGCCTCCTCCTCGCCGAGCAGGAGGACGTTGAGGTCGCGGGCGTACGCGAGCAGCACGGCGAACAGCGGCGGCACGACGACGGCGGTGACGGCGACCTCGCTCCACGCCGCGCCGGAGAGGTGGCCCATCAGCCACGCGACGATCTGGCGGAGCGACTCGCCGGCCTGGAGCTGGAGGTACGAGACGACCGCGCCGAGGAACGTCTGGACCGCGACGCCGGCCAGGAGGAGGGTGGCGACGGGCGTCCGGCCGCCCCGGGTCGCGATGGCGTACACGCCGAAGGCGGCGGCGAGCGCGCCGACGAACGCGAAGAGGCTCGTCCCGGCGCCGCGCGAGAGCGCGACCTCGACCGGCCCGAAGAGGGGGACGGCGACCGTCGCCGAGAGCGCGGCGGGGAAGACGATGTACGCGACCGCGCCGACCGCCGCGCCCGAGGAGACGCCGATTATCGAGGGGTCGGCCATCGGGTTGCGGAAGAAGCCCTGCATCACCGTGCCGGCGGCCGCGAGCGCGAACCCGACGAGCGCGGCCAGCAGGATCCGCGGCAGCCGCACGCCCACGACGATCTGCTGGTGGACCGAGTCGACGGGGAACGCGAACGGGGACGCGAACGCGAGGTCGACGCCCGGGAGCGTCAGCGGTCCGACGCCGGGGACCGGCAGCGGACCGACGCCGCTGGCGCTCGTCTCGATCCCCGCGGGCACCGCGAGCGCGTTCAGCACCGACTTCACGACGGTCTCGGGCGGGACGGAGACGGGACCGATCGCGGCGCTGACCACGACGGCGACCGCGAGGAGCGCGGCTACCGCCGCCGACCAGTACGCCGACCGAACCCATGGTCGCATGCGTACTCCAACACAACTTGTAGTAGGTAAATACTTATTGGACGAGTCCGGTCATGGACGCGATGCGAGACAGCTTCGCGATCGCGATAGCCGTGCTGGTGACGACCGCCCTGATCGGCGGCGTCGCCGGGACGGCGGCGGGCGCACAGTCGACGATATCGACCGACGGGCCCACCGCGGGCGCGCAGCCGGCGGTCGGCGCGGCGGCGACGGGCGCGGGGGCCGCGCAGACCGACGGCGCCTGCGGCTTCCCGTACAACGCGACCGACGCCACCGGCGAGACGATAACCTTAGAGGAGCGCCCCGACCGGATCACGACGATCTCCCCGTCTGCGGCGCAGACGCTGTGGGAGATCGGCGCGCAGGACCGCGTCGTCGGCGTGAGCCAGTTCGCCTTCTACCTCGACGGCGCCGAGGAGCGGGCGAACGTTTCCGCCTCGTTCGGCGCGAGCGTCGAGCGCGTCGTCGACACCGAGCCCGACCTCGTGTTGGCGCCGAACTCCTCGGCGGCCGACGTGGAGCCGCTCCGCGAGCAGGGGCTGACCGTCTACCACTTCCCGGCGGCGACGAGCATCGGCGACATCGCCGAGAAGACGGAGACGATCGGTCGACTCGTGGGCGCGTGCGAGGCCGCGAGCGAGACCAACGCGGAGATGTACGACGCGGTGGAGGCGGCCGAGGAGCGGACCAGCGGCGTCGACCGGCCGACCGCCCTCTACCCCCTCGGCGGCGGCTACGTGGCGGCGAACAACACCTTCATCGACGCGATCATGACCGCGGGCGGGACCGACAACGCCGCCGCGGAGTACGAGGCGTACCCGCAACTCTCCGACGAGGTAATCCTAGAGACGGACCCCGAGCTGATCATCGTCACCGACTCCGAGGCCGCGATCCTCGACCAGGAGCCGTACGCCAGCACGACCGCGGGCGCCGAGGACAGCTACGTGGTGATGAACGTGAACCACCTCAACCAGCCGGCGCCGCGCAGCGTGATCGAGTCGACGACGACGCTGTCGAACGCCGTGGTCGAGCTACGGAGCGACGGCAGCGAGTCGACGGACGGCGCCGAGGGCGGCTCGTCTGACGGGGACGGCTCCGACGGCGGCGATTCCTCGGGCGACGGCTCCGGGGACGGCGACGCGTTGGACGGTTCGACGACCGGAGATTCGGACGGGACCGACGGCGGCGACGGGGAGAGCGCCGGCGACACGGGCGCGGAGTCGCCCGGGTTCGGCGCCGTCGTGGCCGCGCTCGCGCTGCTCGCGACCGGCCTGCTCGCGCGGGGCGAGTGACGGGCGAGGAGCGCGCGAGCCGCACCGAGCGCTGACCGACGGGTCCGTCTAGATCCCCTGTCCCATCAGGTGGCTGCGGAGCACGTCGGGCGTCTTCAGCCCGGCGTCGCTGTTGAGCAGCACGACGGTCTCGTCGCCGTCGAAGAAGCCCTCCTCGGCGAGCGCCCACGCGCCGGCGGGGGCCGCGCCGCCCGTGGCGCCCATCTCGACGACCTCGTTCTGCGCCACGGCGACCGCGCTCGCGAGGATGTCGTCGTCGTCGACGCCGACCGCGGT
The DNA here is from genome assembly GCF_005435135.1 of Halorubrum sp. ASP1. Taxonomy (NCBI): domain Archaea; kingdom Methanobacteriati; phylum Methanobacteriota; class Halobacteria; order Halobacteriales; family Haloferacaceae; genus Halorubrum; species Halorubrum sp. ASP1. The sequence goes on from NZ_SGUA01000001.1 coordinate 388,290, forward strand.
CCCGCCGCTCTCGGTGACCGCCGCGACGGCCGCGGCGCCGCCGGCGGGGTCCGCGATCTCCAGTTCACCGCAGATGGTGTCGGGCGTCCCCCACGGCTCGGGCTCGTCGAGGCCCCGCTCGACGGCGGCCGCGATCGGGGCGCAGCCCGCCGCCTGCGCCGCGACGACCTTCGGCGTCCCGTCGATCGCGCCGATCCGGTCGAGCTCGTCGAACCCCTTGTACACGCCGGTGACGACCTCGCCGGAGCCGGTCGGGACGACGACGACGTCGGGGGCGTCGCCGAGGTCGGCGACGAGCTCGAACGCGACCGTCTTGGCGCCCTCGTGGCGGTAGGGGGTGACGAACTCGCCGAGGTCGGTGTACTCGGTCTCCAGCTGCTCGTCGACCGCCTCGGCGGCGTCCGGGAAGCGCCCGCCGACCACGCGCATCTCGCCGCCGTGGACGTTCGTCATCGACTTGTTCGAGAACGCGCAGCGCGAGGGGACGAACGCGTACGAGCGCAGGTCCGCCCGGCCCGCGTACGCCGCCATCGACTGCCCGGCGTTGCCGGGACTCGCGCAGACGAGCGGCTCCACGTCGGCGCCGTCGGCCGCCCGCCTCGCGACCGCCGTCATCGCGAGCGAGAGCCCGCGGTCGAGGACGGTCCCCGTCGGGTTTCGCCCCTCGTCTTTGACGTACACCGCGTCGACGTCGAGCTCGCCGGCGAGCCGGTCGGTCGCCACGAGCGGCGTGGCGCCCTCGCCCGCGGTGAGCGCGTCCGCGGCCGGGAACGGGAGCAGCGCGTCGAAGCGCCAGTGGCCCCTCGCGGTCGCGGGCGCGGCCCGGGCGTCGCCGCTGCCGCCCCGCGCCGCGGGGTCGAACAGGTCGTCCGGGTCGACCGCGTCGTAGTCGTAGACAGGGTCGAGGCCGCGCGCCCGCTCGTCGTCGTCGATCGCGGCCGCGTCGGCGGTCTCGTGGACGCGTCCCGACGCCCGACTCTCCAGCCCGCGAAACGCCGGCGTGGTCTCGAAGTCAGCCATAGCGAACCTTGCGGCGGCGGCGACTAATCGCTTCGCACTCCGAGACGGGCTGCCGGCAGACTGACACCACGACAACGCGGTGGTGCGTGCCGACGAGCGGCCGTAGGGCACGAGTCGCACGCGCGAGGGACGCGGTGAGTGAGGGGCGACCGCAGGGAGCCCCGACCGAGCCGCGAGGCTGGGGAGGCGTGAGGTGCGGTGCCGTGCGGGGTGGGACTCGAAGGGGCAGCCGGGAGGCGGGCGCAGGCGACGCAAGCACTGGAAGGAGCGAACGAAGTGAGCGACTGAAGCGCGCAGCGAGCGTGCGCCCGCCTCCCGGCTGGGGCTTCGTGGGCGCTCGCGTCGGCCGTCGGGTTATGATCTCCTGAGTCCGACGCCGCGACACGGTCGAATCCGGACCGCTCACCGGCTCCAGAATGTCACCACTGCGAGGAGGGCGGCAGTCGGAAGAGCGCGATCAACCGACTGAGCGCGTACACCGCGGCGTACAGGAACGCAGCCGAGGGCGCCGCGACGAGGAGCGCGAGGTAGGTCCCGAACGTGGCGGCACCGCCGATCGCTCGGAACCGACCCGTCTGACTCACGGCTCGAAGCCGGCCCCACCGGTGCGTCAGAGCCGCCAGCCCGCCGCCGAGAAATGTCCCGGCGACGATGGCGACGAGCGCGAGCGGCCCCGGAGACCGGAGCGAAGCGATAACGGCCGAGGGAGATTCGAATCGTCCCAAGACGACGGTGAGAAACGCAAACGCCAGGAGCGCGGCGCCGACCTGGAAGAGGTCCGCGGCCCGCCCGTCGATGGCACTCCTCGACGGAGCGGCGTCCGGGTCGAACAGCCAGCCCGACAGCCCGAACCCGACCAGCCCGAACAGGGCGACCGGCGCGCCGAGCGCGCCGCTCGCGCCCGGACCGCCGACCGACAGCCAGACGCCGAGCGGGACGAGGGCGAGGGACAGCCACCGACCGACCGCGACGCGGTCCACGCGTGGGACTCGCGCGCCCCCGACAACAAGCGTGGTCACCGCGACGTCCGCGATCCGATCCCGCCGCCGCTTATAAACCCGCGACCCGATATTCGAAGCATGAACGGAGACGCCACGGTCGTCGGCGGCGGACTGGCGGGGCTGGTCGCGGCGAGGCGGCTCGCCGAGGCGGGCGCGGACGTGACGCTGTACGAGCGACGGCCCGGGGTCGGCGGCCGAGTCCGAACCGAGACGGTCGACGGGTTCACGCTCGACCGCGGCTTTCAGGTGCTCTTCTCCAGCTATCCCGGCGTCGACCGCGAACTCGGCGCGGACGGGCTCGACGCCCTCGACTTACGCACCTTCGCGCCCGGCGCGACGATCTGTCGGCCTGGCTCGCGCTCGGTCCTCGGCGACCCGCTCCGCGACCCGCGGTCCGCGGTCCCCTCCCTGTTGAACGACGAGGTCTCGTTCTCCGACAAGCTCCGGACGCTCGCGCTCCGGTACGACCTCGCGAACCGCGACGAGGCCGAGTTCTTCGCCGGCCCGGACGCGCCGATCCGCGAGTACCTCCGCGACTGGGGGTTCGCCGACGACTACGTCGAGAACTTCGTCGAGCCGTTCTACGGCGGGATCACCCTCGACCGCACGCTGTCGACCTCGAAGCACGTCTTCGAGTACACGTTCCGCGCGATGGGCCGCGGGTCGATCGGCGTCCCCGCAGAGGGGATGGCCGCGCTCCCCGCCGCGCTCGCCGACCGCGCCCGCGAGGCGGGCGTCGAGATCCGGACCGGCGAGGACGTGGAGGCGGTCCGGACCGCCGGACAGGGCCGGATCCCGTTCCGGAGCGGTGCGGCCGACGCCGAGGGCGCCACCGTCGAGCTCGCGGACGGATCGACCCGCGAGGCGGACGCGGTCGTCGTCGCGACCTCGCCGCCCGAGGCGCGGCGGCTCACCGACGTCGAGTCGGTCCCGACCGAAGGTGTGCCGAACACGACCGGCTGGTACGCGCTCCCCGCGGGCGAGTCGTTCGAGACGGGGAAACGGATCCTGCTCAACGCCGCGGGCGAGTCGCCGAACGCCGTGGTCCCGATGTCGGAGGTCGCGCCCGAGTACGCCCCGGGCGACCGCGCGCTGGTCGCCGCGACGTTCCTCGGCGAGGAGTCCTTGGAGCGCGACGACCGGGCCCTCCGCGCGGACGTCCGCGACGCGCTGGAGGCGTGGTTCCCGGACCGCGAGTTCGAGGGGGTAGAGACGCTCGACGTCCACCGGATCCGGTTCGCGCAGTTCGCGCAGCCGCCGGGCGTCCACGCCGACCTCCCCGGCGTCGACGACCCCGAGGGGCCGGTGACGCTCGCCGGCGACTACACAGAGTGGTCGTCGATCCAGGGCGCGCTCGAAAGCGGTCGGAAGGCGGCGAGCGCGGCGACCGAGTACCTGTAGGCCGGCGAACCCCGTCGAGAGGTTACGAGCCGTCGCCGGCGTCGTCGTCCGCGCGGCGCCCGAGGCCGACGATCGCCGCGAGCACGGCCACGCCGATCGTCCACCGGGTGTTGTTCCGGAGTCCGATCCCGAACAGCAGCAGCGCGTTCGCCGCCAACAGGAGGAGGACGGCGTTCAGGCGGCGCCGGAGGGTCGAGTCGTCCATGCCGACTCGCAGGGGGCGAGGGCCCGATAGCGGTGGCGATCGCGGGACCCAGCCGACCGACCGTGCGCCCCTCGTCGAAGCGACCGGGTCGCCGCCGGCGTCACTCCTCGCGCGAGAACGCCCCCTCGCCGTGCTCCTCGACGGCGGCGAGCAGCTCGTCGCGCTGGCGGCGGATCTCGGGCGGGAGCTCGGCGGACGCGTGGTCGAACATGTCGCGCGGGTCGGCCTCGATCGACTCCGCGAAGTCGATGGCGTCGGCGACGACCTCGTCGGCCTCGTCGCGTATCGCCGCGACCCCCTCGTCGCCGATCCGCCCGGTCTCGCGCAGGAACGCCTCCGTGCGGTCGAGCGGGTCGAGCGCACGCCACGGGTCCACGTCGTCGGGGTCGCGGTATGCGCCCGGGTCGTCGGCGGTCGTGTGCGCGCCGAAGCGGTACTCGACGAATTCGATGAGGACGGGGCGCGGCTCGTCCCCGCCGGCGCCGTCCGTCTCGCCTCGCGCGCGCTCGGCGGCCTCCCGCGTGACCGCGTAGCTCGCGAGCGGGTCCATCCCGTCGACGCGGACGCCGTCGAAGCCGTAGGCGGTCGCCTTCGCCGCGAACGTGTCGCTCGCGGTCTGTCGCGACTCGGGGATCGAGATGGCCCAGCCGTTGTTGTGACAGCAGAACAGCGTCGGCGTGTCGAACACGCCCGCGAAGTTCAGCGCCTCGTGGAAGTCGCCCTCGCTGGTCGCGCCGTCGCCGAAGTGGCAGGCGACGACGCGGTCCTCGCCGCGGTGGTCGAACGCCCACGCGGCGCCGACCGCGTGCGGGAGGTGCGCCGCGATGCCGATGTTCAGCGGGAAGACGTTGCCCGCCGCGATCGCTTCCGTCCCGGACTCGTGGCCCATCCAGTAGGGGAGGTACTCGGCGAGGAGGTCGCGGACGACGACCGCGCCGTGCTCGCGGTACTGGTAGCTGATCAGGTCGTCGGCCGCGAGCGCGTGCGTCGAGCCGACCGCCGATCCCTCCTGGCCCGCGCAGGGCGCGTACGTCCCGATGCGGCCCTGACGCTGGAGGCTCACCGCGCGCTCGTCGAAGCGGCGCGTGACCACCAGGTCGCGGTAGATCTCGCGGAACCGCTCGTCCGACAGGTCCGGGACCGACGCGTCGGGGAGTGGACTCCCGTCCGGCCCGAGCACGCGGTAGAGGTCCTCGCCTGCGAGGGGGTCGGTCGCGTCGCCCCCGTCCGACGCGCCGGCGCCGTTCTCGTCCATGCGCGATCGGTGTGGCCCGTGGTCACAAGGAGTTAGCGGTCGCGGCGGCGCATTACCCGCCCGCGTGCCGCCGACGGACGAAGATCACCGGCGGACCGATCAGCGTTCCGGCGAGCGTCGGCAGCGCGAACACGAGGGCGACGATGAGCGGCGTGGGACCGCCGACCGGCTCAGGGCGTGATGACGGCGCGCCCGTCGATCTCCCGGTGTTCGAGCTTCTCGGCGACCGCGTTGATCTCGCCGAGGTCGTACCGGCTGGTGTGGAGGTCGACGTCGCCCTGCTCGACGAGCGCGACGAGCTCCTGGAGCTCGGCGTACCGGCCGACGATGTTGCCGACGAAGGAGAACTCGCCGTTCACCAGCGCCTGCGCCGGCTCGTGGACGTGGCCGCCGTACCCGATGATGTGGTGGTCGCCGCCGGCGGCGGTGATCTCGGGGGCGTAGGCGGTCGTCACGTCCTCGCCGACGAAGTCGAGCACCTGCGCCGCACCGGTTCCGTCCGTGATACCCTCGATTTCGGCCGCCACGTCCTCCTCGCTCGGGTTGATCAGGTGGTCGGCGCCGTAGCCGTCCGCGAGGTTCAGCGCCGACTCCTTGAGGTCGACCGCGGTGATCCGGGCCGCGCTCATCGCGTCGAGGCACTGGAGGCCGATGTGGCCGAGCCCGCCGACGCCGATGACGACGGCGTGGTCGCCGGGATTGAGGGCCGCGACGGCCTTCTTCGCGGCGTGGTACGCGGTGATCCCCGCGTCGGCGTGCGGGGCGATGTCGATCGGTTCGACGCCCGACGGCAGCGGGATCACCGAGCGCTCGCTGGTGTGGAGGTACTCGGCGAAGCCGCCGTCGGTCGTGAGCCCGTTGAACGCGTCGTTCTCGCAGTACATCGTCTCGCCGAGCCGGCAGGGCCGACACGTGCCGCAGGTCTGGACCGGGTGGCAGATCACCGGGTCGCCCGGCGAGACGAGGTCGACGTTGTCCCCCGTCTCGACCACGGTGCCGGCGTTCTCGTGTCCGAGGGTCATGGGCAGTTCCTGCGGGACGTACTCGGCCCACATCCCCTCGATGATGTGGTTGTCAGTCTGACACCACCCCGCCCCCTCGACCTCGACGATCACGTCGTCCGGACCGCTCGCAGTCGGGCGGTCGACCTCGTCGATCGTCAGTCCCTCGCTCATGTCGTCCGTGTACTCGTGGAGTCTCGCGGCTTCCATGCGTGAGAAACTCACGCGGAATTCACATAAACGTTCGTCGCAGACCTCGCGGGCGCGGCGGTGCCGCGCGTCGACCCACCCGGCAGGGCGGTCACAACAACCGGTCGAACTCGCCCAGCGGCGGGAACCGAAGCGCGCTCTCTGCGCCGTCGGCGGCGCCGGCGTCGGGGTCGTACACGACCGGCGCGAGCGCGGCCGCGTCGGTGACGAGCGGGGAGTCGAGCCCGGTCCGGACCGCGTCGTTGACCGGAACACCCGCCGCCAAGCGCGTGAACGCGGGCAACACGAGGAGGTCGGCGCCGTGGTAGGTCCCGGCGCCGCTGAGGAAACAGGGGCGCCGGTCGCCCTCGATCTCGATCGTCGGGTGGACGTGGCCGATCACGTAGCGGTCGGCGGGCGCCGACGCGCGCCCGGCCGCGGGCGCCTCGTGGCCGTGCCGGACGACGGTCCGCGGCGGGCCGGCGGGGTCGCCGTCGGAGTCGTCGCCGTTCAGGACTAGCTCCTCGCTGACCGGCCCGTCCCAGGCGTCGGCGAGCGCGGCGTCGTGGTTGCCGGCGACGAGTTCGAAGGTCGCACCGCTCGCCTCGCAGCGGTCGCGGAGCGCGTTCAGGGTCCCGCGGGCCCTGTCTGTCACCCGGTCGAAGGTGTGGACCGCGTCGCCCGCGACGACGACCGTCTCGGGGTCGAACCGGTCGAGGAGCGCGTCGAGGCGGTCGGCGAGGTCCGCTCGCTCGCCCAGCGGGAGCGAGACGGCCGAGGCCTCGCCGCGGCCGACGTGGAGGTCGGCGAGGACGAGCGCGTCGTGGGCGCGGAGGTAGACCGCTCGCTCCGCGAACGCGGCGTCGGCGAACGCGGTCGGGCCCGCGGCGTCGGGGCGGCGGTCGGTCACCGGCCGTACCCGGCCGAGGGCTCGCGGCGCGCGCCGCCGCGGTCCGCCGGCCCGCCGTCGGCGTGGTTGCGGGCGGTCGCGTACGCCTCGCGGACGCGGCGGAACGACTCCTCGTCGCCGCCCTGGTCGGGATGGGTCTCCTTGACGCGCTCGCGGTAGGCGCCCTTCACCGCGTCGAGGTCGGCGTCGCGGTCGAGGCCCAGCTCGTCGAAGGCGTCGCCGACGGGGTCGGGCCGGCCGGCGGTCCCGGTCGCGGGACCGAACCGGTCGCCGCCGAAGCGCCCGGCGTGCCCCGCGCTTGACCCGGCGGACTCGCCGGTCGCCCAGTCGGGCTCGTCGACGTCGAACGGGAGCCGGCGACCGAGCCCGCGGCCCGGCATCTCGTGCTCGCAGAGGACTGTGTAGACGCCCTCGCCCTCCAGCCGGAAGTAGTCGTGCGCGTCGAAGGTGATGGCGACGCCGCGCTCGGGGAGGTAGAAGGGGACCGTCACCTCGTCGATCGCGTGATCCTCGGCGAAGCGCTCGCCCGCCGCCTCCAGGTACGTCCGGATCTCGCGGCGGCGGCGCTCGTCGCCCGCGGCGCCGCGGCGACCCGTCGCCGCGGCCGGGGCCGGCACGAACCGGTCCCCGAGGTAGAACGCGAGCGCGACGAGCGCGGTGGCGACGGCCCCGAGGCCGACCCCCCAGAGGACCCACCGCGGCACCAGCGTCGTGAGATCGGCGAACACACCCGCCGTAGCGGCTCCGCGGTAATCAACCTCCCGCCGGAGCGGGGGCTACGGGACGGGAGCGGTGCGGCGAGAAGAGGCGTTTCGCGGGACCGGCCGACTCAGATCATCCCCTTCGACTCGAGCCCGTCGAGGATGTCGTCGACGAGCTCCTCGGCGGTGTCGTAGGGGAACTCCTGTTCGCTGCCGAGCTTCGCGGCCATCTCCATCGCGGTGAAGCTCACGTCGCCGGCCTCGAACTTCGTCGCCGGGCCGTCCGGCAGCGCCGGGACGAGGTCCATCTGGTTCTGGACGGGGAAGTCGGCGCCGCCGAAGGCCTCTAAGAACTGTTCGCGGAGTTCCGCTTTCACGTCGCTCATACACGTCCAATCCCGCGAGCGCCCGCAAAAGGGTTGCGGAACAACGATAAACATATTTACGGTTGAATACTCGCCCCCGAAGGGCGACGGTCGTGCCGGATCCTGCGGACCTTTGTCGCTGGCGCGGCCACGTGCCGACATGCCACGCGAGTTCGACTTCGACTTCGACCTGCTCCGAGAGCTGACCGAGGCCCGCGGCGTCCCCGGCTACGAGGACGACGTCCGCGAGGTCGTCCGCCGCGAGTTCGCCGAGAGCGTCGACCGCGTCCGGACGGACGCGATGGGCAACGTCGTCGGCACGGTCGAGGGCGACTCGGACTACTCGGTCGCCGTCGCCGCCCACATGGACGAGATCGGGTTCATGGTCCGCCACGTCACCGACGAGGGGTTCGTCCAGGTGGACCCGCTCGGCGGGTTCGACGCCCGCGTCCTGCGCGCGCAGCGCGTCACCGTCCACGGCGACGAGGACCTGACGGGCGTCATCGGCTCGGTCCCACCGCACACGCTCACGGAGGAGCAGAAGGGGAAGGACGACGAAGTGAAGGACGTGTTCATCGACCTCGGGCGCGAGGCCGAGGCGGTGGAGGAAGCGGTGAGCGTCGGCGACCTCGTCACCCTCGACCAGACCACGACGCGGATGGGCGACCGGGTCACGGGGAAGGCGCTCGACGACCGGATCTGTGTGTTCGCGATGCTGGAGGCCGCCCGGCGCATCGAGGACCCCGACGTGACGATCCACTTCGCGGCGACGGTCCAGGAGGAGGTCGGCCTCCGGGGGGCGCGGGCGCTCGGCGTCGACATCGACCCGGACCTCGCGGTCGCCCTGGACGTGACCGTCGCCAACGACGTGCCGCAGGTCGGCGACCCCGCTGACGCCGTCACGGAACTCGGCGAGGGGACGGCGGTGAAGCTGAAGGACTCCTCGGTGATCACCAGCCCGAAGGTCCACGCCCGGCTCACCGAGGTGGCCGAAGGCGAGGGGATCGACCACCAGCACGAGGTGCTGCCCGCGGGCGGCACCGACACCGCGGGGTTCCAGAACACGGCGGGCGCGAAGCCCGTCGGGGCCCTCTCGATCCCGACGCGGTACCTCCACACCGTCACCGAGACCGCGGACGGCGGCGACGTCGAGGCGACGATAGACCTGCTGACGGCTTTCTTAGAGACCGAGACCGGCGAACACGACTACACGCTGTAAGCGCGTCGTGCGCCGCGCCGGCGCGGGTCAGTCGTCGCTCGGGACGGCCGGGCCCGGGTCGCTGGCCGCGCGGTGGGCGCCCCGCGCCTGCCACGCGAAGCCGACCGTCGCGAACGCGATGAACCCGGCCGCGAGGAGGAACCCGGCTTCCGTGCTCGTCCCGTCCATCGTGACGCCGACCAGCACCGGCCCGACGACCTGGCCGACCTTCCACGAGACGGACCGGAGGCTCATCGCGCTGGCGACGGAGTCGTACGCCTCGCCCTCGCTGACGAACAGCGACATGCTGGCCGGGAGGCGTATCGAGTCGGCGATCCCGAGGAGCGAGTAGGCGCCGAACAGCGCGAAGAAGGCCCCGCCGAGCGTCTGCGAGTCGCCGAGGTACGAGACGGTGACGGGCGAGAGGGTCCCCTCGAAGTACGCCGCGAGCGGGATGGTCGCGGTGCCGACGCCGTACAGGAGCGCGCCGACGGCGACGAACAGGTACGTGCGCTCGTAGCGGTCGGTGAGGTCGCCGACGAACCCCTGCGTGAGCGCCTTCGTCAGCTTCCCGCCCGCCATGATCCAGCCGATGGCGAACGCCGAGATGCCGAACGTCGTCCGCGCGTAGATTGGGAGGAAGATGATCACCGCCATCTTCCCGACGCTGAACGTGAACCGGAAGAAGACCAAGGCGCGCAGCATCGGGAGCCCGAGCAGCGACCGGAACGTCTCGATCCCGCCCGCGTCCTCGGGATCCTTCCGCCCGCCGGGGTTGTCGCGCAGGAACGCGAACACCAGGGCGAACGCCGCGAGCGTGACGAGCGTCAAGACGAGGTACGTCTCGGAGAACCCGTAGGCGTACAGGAGGTAGCCGCCGACGAGGTCGCCCGCGAGCGACGAGAAGGAGGCGAACTGGTTGTACGAGCCCAGCCACCGCCCCTGCTCGTCGTCCGGGCTGATCTCGCCGATCACCGTCGCGCCCGTGATCCAGAGGACGCTCGCGCCGAGGCCCTGGACCATCCGCACGAGGACGATGTGGACGGAGCTGTCGACCAGCGCGAAGCCGACGAAGACGGCGACGTTGATCAGGAAGCCCCCGAGCAGCCACCGCTTCGCGTTCCCGGTGTCGACCTTCCGCCCCAGCGGGAGGACGATGACCAGCTGAACGATCGCGAACGCGGTCCCGAACAGCCCCTCGATGAACCCGGTGGTCCCGAAGAGGTCGGCGTACAGAGCGAGGGCGATGAGGATCGTCGAGTACGCCTGACTGCGCGCGAACGCGGTCCCGGCGAGCGCCGCGAACTCGCGGTCCCCGAGCAGCCGTACCGAGTTGCCGAAGTTCGCCACGGTCGTCTCCGATCCGAGCCAAGGGGATCCCGAGAAAAAAGCGCCGTCGATCCGGCGGTCCGCGTGGGGTTGTCGGTTCGACGGGACGACGGAGGTCGACCGCATCTGGGCGAACCGCGTTCCCGAATAGAAACAACGACCGATTACTTCTTACCGAAGTGTGTACGATTCCGACTACATTACGCATGCGCCGTCGACAGTACCTGCGGGCGCTCGGCCTCGGCGGTGCCGCCTCGCTGGCCGGCTGTACGACCCGGGCCGAGGAGCGCCCCGCCGACCGCGGCACGGTGACGCTCGCGGCCGCCACGACGGCGTACGACAGCGGGCTGCTCCCCGTCCTGAACCGGGGGTACGCCGACCGGTTCGGGGCGCGGGTGGAGTCGGTCGTGCGCGGGACGGGCGCATCGCTGCGGACCGCCCGGGACGGCGACTGCGACGCCGTGCTCGTCCACGCCCGCCCGCTGGAAGACGAGTTCCTCCGGGGGGGACACGGGATCAACCGACGGCGGGTGATGGTCAACGACTTCCTGGTCGTCGGGCCGCCCGACGACCCCGCGGGCGCCGCGGGAGGCGATCCGGTGGCGGCGTTCGAGGCCGTCGCCGACGCGGGAGCGACGTTCCTCTCGCGCGGCGACCGCTCGGGGACCCACATCCGCGAGCGACGGATCTGGGACGAGGCGGGCGTCGACCCCGGCGGCGAGTGGTACCTCGAAACCGGTCAGGGGATGGGCGACACGCTGATCGCCGCCCGGCAGTCGGGCGCGTACACGCTCGTCGACCGCGGCACCTTCCTCGCCGTGAGCGGCGACGGCGCCCTGGCGCGGCACGTCGACCGCGGCATCGACGACCCGCCGCCGCTCCTCCGGAACGAGTACGCCGTCATCCCGGTCAACCCCGCGCGACACGACGCGGCGTACGCGCTCGCCATGTCCTACGTCGGCTACCTCACCGGGCCCGGACAGTCGCGGATCGAGGATTTCCGGGTCGACGGCGAGCGGGCGTTCCGCCCGCTCGCCCGCTCGGCCGACCCCGAGTTCGACCAGTACGTGCCGAGCGACTGGTCGGAGTAGCGTGGAGCCAGAGGATTGAGGTGCCACGGCGGAGTACACGAGCGCGCATGCCTCCCCGCTCGCGTCGCTCCCTCCTCGCGACGGTCGCGACCGGACTCGCCGGCGGCGTCGCCGGCTGTAACGCCCGTTTCGGCGGCTCGCCTTCGCCGCCGACACGGACCGACCTCGACGACGTCGGCCCGCTGTACGTCGGCGACGGCGTGCGGCTGCCGGACGGATCGGACCCGCTCACGGTCGAGGACCCGACCGGCGGCCGCGTCGCGGTCTTCCCCGCGGCGGACGCGAACGCGGACGCGGCGCTCGCCGCGCTCCGCGGCGCCACGCCGGTCGCGGTCGTCGGCCGGGACGCCCAGGCGACGCTCGCCGACGTCTGCGCCCGCGACGGGCGACCGTACGGCCTCGCCAGCGAGAGCTGGGGCCCGACCACGCGCGTGGCCGCCGCGGTCCCGTTCGGGGACGCCCTCGCCACGCACCTGTTCGAGGGCGTCGACGTGCCGGCCGGGCTCGGCGACGCGCTCGACGCCGTCCTGAACCCGCCCCGGCCCGGCTGCGACGTCGACGCGGAGCTGCCGGGGTACCCCGACGGCTTCGGCGAGCGGGGGCGCGCGCTGGCCCCCGCCTACGTCCACGGCCGCAACGGCGTCGCCCGGTTCACGCGTCGAGACGCGGTCCGCGTCGCTCCCGGCCCCGACCGTGCGCGCGTGGCGGTGACGATCCGGGCGACGATCCGCGGCGGGAGCGCCGTCGACGGCGGCGACGACCGCTACGCCGCCGACGGGGTCCGGATCGCGGCGTCGTTCGACGAGCCGTTGCACGCGACCGCGCCGCCGACGGGCGAGACCGACGGACTGACCGTTCGACGCGAGGAGGACCGGGGCGACGACGCGGTCGACCACGGGTTCGAGTCCACCAGCGACCGCACGCGCCGCGGCTTCACCGCCTGTCAGCGCTCGCTTCTGACTCCGGTCGAGACGCCCGACCCGTTCTCGTACGTCGCAAACGCTCGGTTCCGGTGGCGCGACGCGCGACTGGTTCGCGAGGACGACTACTGGCACCACCACACGCCGGGGCAGGCCGTTTGGTACCCCGACGGCGGTCCACGGAGCTAAGCCGGCTCGGCGTCGGCGAAGGCTAATCGTGCCGGAAGCAGCGCGAGCCGGTGAACGCCATCGCCATGTCGCGCTCGTCGGCCGCGGCGATCACGTCCTCGTCGTTGACCGAGCCGCCGGGCTGGATGACGGCCTCGATGCCCGCGTCGGCCGCCTCCTCGATAGCGTCCGGGAACGGGAAGAAGGCGTCCGAGGCCATCACGGCCCCCTCGGCGGACTTGCCCTCGGCGTCCTTCTCGGCCTTCATCGCCGCGAGCGTCACGGCGTCGACGCGGGAGACCTGCCCCATGCCGACGCCGACCGTCTCCGTGCCGGTCGCGAAGAGGATGCCGTTCGACTTCACGTGTTTCAGCGTCTTCCACGCGAACAGCATCGTCTCGACCTGCTCGTCGGTCGGCTCGCGCTCGGTGACGACCTCCAGGTCGTCGGCGGTCGGCGACTGTCGGTCGCGCTCCTGGACGAGGCGCCCGCCGACGATGGGCTTCTCCGTGAACCGCTCGGAGAAGCGCTCGTCGCCCTCGCCGAGGGGCCCCACGTCGAGCACGCGGAGGTTCTTCTTGTCGCGGAGCACGTCGAGCGCGCTGTCGGTGTAGCCGGGCGCGACGACGACCTCCTTGAACGAGTCGGCGGCGGCGGTCGCGGTGTCGGCGTCGCACTCGCGGTTCAGCGCGACGATGCCGCCGAACGCCGACTTCGCGTCGGTGCGCAGCGCGCGGTCGTAGGCGTCGGCGAGGTCCGAGCCGACCGCACAGCCCGCGGGGTTCGTGTGCTTGATCACCGCGGCCGCGGGGTCGGCGAACTCCTTGACGAGGTCGAGCGCGGCGTCGGCGTCGTTGTAGTTGTTGTACCCCATCCCCTTCGCGCCGGGGTTCAGCTGGTCGGCCTCGACGACGCTCGCCTCCTCGCAGCCGTCGTCGACGTAGAGGGCGGCGTCCTGGTGCGGGTTCTCGCCGTAGCGCAGCGACGCGGACCGCTCCTCGGAGACGAACCGCCGCTCCGGGAAGTCGCCGCCCACGTCGCCGTCGACCGCGACGCCGACCGGCTCGCCGTCGGCGTCCCGCTCGACGGTCACGCGGTCCTCGGCGAACCAGCGGACCGCCCGCGGGTACGCCGTGAACTCGGCCTCGCGGAGGACGCGCGCCTTCAGCGAGTCGGCGTCGTCGTCCTCGTACACCGGGATCGGCTCCTGAGTGACGACGGGGCCGGCGTCGACCTCCTCGGTGACGATGTGGACCGTACAGCCGGTCGTCCGGACGCCGGCGTCGAGGACCTGCTCGTGGGCGTCCGTCCCGGGGAACGACGGGAGCAGCGACGGGTGAACGTTCAGCGTCGTCGGGAGGGCGTCGAGGAACTCGTCGGTGAGCACGCGCATGTAGCCGTCCAGGCAGACGAGGTCCACGTCGTAGTCCGAGAGCCGCTCGACGATCCGGCGCTCGTGTGATGCGCGCGACTCCCCCTCCTCGCGCTCGACGACCTCGGTCGGGATCCGGCGCTCGGTCGCGGCGCCCAACACGGGCGCCTGCTCGCGGTTCGTCAGGACGACCGACAGCTCCGCCCCGCCGGGCGCGGCGTCGGCGATGTGTCTGAGGTTCCGTCCCCGGTTGCTCGCGAGTCCCGCGATCTTCATACGCGAACGTCCGACCGATCGGGTATATCGATTGCGGTCCGCGCCGCGTGTGTGTACACGATCGGGGATCGGAGAGTGGTTTTGGGGCGGTTCGAGGCGGATTCGGATCCACGTCTGTGCGACACCCTATCGACACGCTTTTGCTGGCTCCGGGGGCAGTCGCGGGCATGACCGACGATGCCATCTCGGGGCTGTCACGGTCGGACCCGCTCGCGGCCGTCTCGCCGCTCGACGGCCGCTACGCCGGCCGAACGGCGCCGCTGTCTCCGTACGCGAGCGAGGCCGCGCTGATGCGCGCCCGGACCCGCGTCGAGGTCGAGTACCTGGTCGCGCTGGGCGCGCTCTCGGCGACGCCGATCGGCTTCGACGAGGCGACCGAGGCGGCGCTCCGGGAGCTGTACGAGGGGTTTTCGGCGGAGGACGCGCGCCTGATCAAGGCCCTAGAGACCGAGGGCGCCGAGGGGTACGACGCGACCAACCACGACGTGAAGGCGGTCGAGTACTTCCTCCGCGTCCGGCTGGCCGAGGTCGCGGAGGCCCCCGACGCGCCCCTCGACGACGCCGAGCCGCTGTACCCGTGGATCCACTTCGGGCTCACCAGCGAGGACGTGAACAACCTCGCGCACCGGCTCCTCGTCGAGGACGCGGTGAGCGAGGTGATCGTCCCCGCCGTCCGCGAGGTGCGCGACGCCCTCGCCGAACTGGCCCGCGAGCACCGCGACACCCCGATGCTGGCGCGCACCCACGGCCAGCCCGCGACGCCGACCACCTTCGGCAAGGAGATGGCCGTGTACGCGGCGCGGCTGGGCCGCGCGCTCGGGCGGGTCGTCGTCGCGAACGGCGACCTCTCGGGGAAGCTCGCCGGCGCCTCGGGCACCTTCGCGGCCCACGACGCCGCCTACCCCGACGTCGACTGGCGGGCGTTCTCCGCGTCGTTCGTGCGCGGGCTCGACTTGGAGCACACCGCGCTCGCGACGCAGGTGAACCCCTGCGACGACCTCGCGGCGCTGTTCGACGCGCTCCGTGGCGTCAACAACGTCCTCCTCGATTTAGACCTCGACGCCTGGCTGTACGTCTCCGACCGCTACCTCGGCCAGGAGGCCGTCGAGGGCGAGACGGGCTCGTCGACGATGCCGCACAAGGTGAACCCGATCGACTTCGAGAACAGCGAGGGGAACCTCTCGAAGGCGAACTCGGACCTCACCTTCCTCGCCGACTACGTGACCGCCTCCCGGCTCCAGCGCGACCTCTCCGACTCCACCGTCAAGCGCAACGTCGGCGCCGCGCTCGCGCACTGCCTGATCGGCTACTCGAAGGCGGCCGACGGGCTCGGGAAGGTCGTCCCGAACGAGGCTGTGATGCGCGAGGAACTGGACGCGACCCCCGAAGTGATCGGCGAGGCGGTCCAGACGATCCTCCGCCGCGAGGGCGACACCGAGGCCTACGAGCGCGTGAAGGCGCTCTCGCGCGGCCGGTCGGTGACGCTCGACGACTTCCGCGAGCTGTTCGACGACCTCGACGTCGACGAGTCGGTCCGCGCGGAGCTGAACGCGCTCACGCCGGCCGGCTACACGGGCGTCGCCGACGCGCTCGCGGACGAACTCGGCGACGGAGAGGACGATGACGACGGGTCCGCTTAGCGACGGCACAAGACGTTTACTCCTCGGCCGAGCAGGAGGGACCGATGCCCTCCGAAACCGACAACACGGAGTACTCCGTCTTCGGCGGCAACGAATCGACGGACGAGAGCGAGCGCGATGACGGCGGGTCGCCCGCCGGCCGCGGCGAGGCGGCGACCGACGACCGGCCGCAGTCACTCGGCGGCGGCGAGGACGGCTGCCCGAAGTGCGGCGGCACCGAGACCGAGACGGACGAGATAGCCACCAGCGGCACGGGACTCACCAAGATGTTCGACGTCCAGAACCGACGGTTCGTGGTCGTCTCCTGCGCGGAGTGCGGCTACTCCGAGCTGTACAAGGGCCAGTCGTCCGGCAACGCGATCGACTTCTTCCTCGGCTGAGCCGGCTCCCCGCGGCGGGCCGACCGCCGTCGAGCGATCGATTTTTGTCGGGCGGCGAACCAGTCGGGATATGGTCTCCCTCCGACCGCTGGCAGCCCTCCCGGTCGTCGGCGTCGTCGCCGACGGCCGCACGTATCGCCGCCTGCTGTACCTGCTGATCGCGGTCCCGCTCTGGGTCGTCTACTCGGGGTTCGTCACGTTCGCGCTCGCGTTCGGGCTCGTCTTCTCTGTCGTCCTCGTCGGGGTCGGCGTCCTGATCGGGGCCGTCGTCGCCTCGCGGATCGCCGCCGGGCTCGAACGGTGGCTGGCGAACCGCCTGCTCGGAACCGACCTGGTCGCGCCGGACGACCTCCAGGCCCCGGCGACCGACGGCTCCGCCGGTGCGGTCGCGACCGTCGGGGCGTACCTGTCGGCGCCGTCGACCTGGCGGGGGCTCGGGTTCGTCTCGCTGAAGTTCTGGGTCACGGTGCTGGCGCTCGCGCCGCTCGTCGTCCTCGCGCGGTCGCTCGCGCTCGTCGGCGCCCCGGTTCGATACCCCTACGCGCCGCAGTTCGGCGAGGTGAACGGCGAGCCGGCGGTGTGGGCGATCGACACGGCCCCGGAGGCCGCCCTCGCGACGGGCGTCGGGGTCGTCGGCCTGCTCGTCGGCCTCCACCTGACGAACCTGATCGCGGGCGGCGCCCGGCTGATGGCCGTCGCGCTGCTCGGGGAGAGCGACGAGTCGGACGGCGGGGACGACGGCGACCGGGTCACGGTCGAGCGCGACGGCGACCGCGAGGTGGCTGACGACCCCGACGGGAGCGACGACCGCGGCGCCGACAGCGACGGCGAGCCGGACGCCGACGGCTTCCAGTTCGACGCCGACCCGGCCGACCCCGACCCGGACCCGGACGACCGCGGCTGACCCGCCCGGAGCGCTTATTCGCCTCCGAGCGTCAGGACGGGTATGGCTCCGACGCTCGTGAGCGCGGCCGTCGGGGCGCTGCTCGCGGCCGCGCTGCTGGGCGGCGCGTTCGACCGGCGGACGGTCGCGGTCGTCGTCGCGGCCGCGCTCGTCCCCTCCCTCGACGCGGCCGCGAGCCTCGTCGTCCCGGGCGCGACGAACGCCCTCCTCCACGCCGTCTGGGCGCCGCTGCTCGTCGGCGCCGCGGTCTACTGGGACGCGTCGCTGCGCCCGGCGTCGGCGCTCCGCGACCGGTTCGGTCGCCGCGGCGTGCGTGTCGCGTGGGTCGCGCTCGCGTCGCTCGTCGTCGCCGGCATCGGGTCCGCGCTGTTCGCCGGCGAGGGGGCGGCGCTCCTGTACCCGCTGGAGGACGCGCGATACGTCGTCCGCGGGCGGCTCGTGTTCTCGACGCAGGAGGGAGTCGTCCAGACGTTCCTCGCGCTCTGCGGCGACGGGTCCGGCGTCCTGCCGCTCCGGACCGCCGGCGGCGCGGTCGCGGACCCGGTCGCCTCGTGGGTCAACCCCGACGGGCGCCCCGGCCTCGACCCGGCCGCGGACCGCGAGTTCCGGTTCGTCGACGGCGGGTGGCAGCTGGTCGTCGCCGCCGCGGCGGCCGCGACGCTCGCGGTCCGCTTCCGGCGTGGCGGCGAGGCGACGGACGCCCCGGAGGTGCCCCGCTGAATGCCCTCGACGGTCGTCCACGCCGGGTTCGCGCTGCTGCTCGCGGCCGGGCTGCTCGGCGCGTACTACGACCGGCGGGCGCTCGCGGTCCTGCTGGTCGTCCTCGTCCTCCCGGAGGCGGACAGCTTCCTCGGCGTCGTCATGGAGGGCGCGCACCGCACCGTCGGGCACAACTTCGTCCTCCCCGGCGTCGGCGCACTGGCGCTGTACTACGACACGCGCGTCCGAGAGCGGTCGCTGGTTCGCGAGCGGCTCTCGCCGCGGTGGGTCGCCGTCGCGTGGGTCGCCCTCTTCGTCCACGTCTTCGCGCACGTCGCGATCGACTGGACCCACCTCGACGGGGTCAACGCCCTCTGGCCGCTCCGCGACCGCTTCTTCCAGCTGGACGGCCAGATCCTCTACTCGACGGCCGACGGGGTCGTCCAGACGTTCGTCGACGTGCGGATCGACCCGGAGACGGGGAGCCGGACCGTCGACGCGGGCGCGGGCGGCACCAGCGAGTCGGTCCACGTCGACAACCCGGTCCAGCCGCGCGACCCCGACCTCGACGTCGCGGAGCCGGTCGACCGCCGGTTCCCGGTCGCGAACAGCGGGTGGCGGCTCTACCTGATCGGGCTGGGCCTGTTCGCGCTCGGCGCCCGGCGCCTCCAGGGCGACGGCGTCGGCGACGACCCCTGACGGACGCGCGAAATCCGACCGACGGCGACGCCCCTAACATGGTATGACCGCAGGGTAAACGTGGTCGGCCGCCTATCACGACGTAATGTCACCCCAACCGGACGCGGGGCGGTCGGACGCGGGCGAGCCGCTCGCCGGGGAGTCGATCGCGGTCGTCGGCGCCGGCTTCGGCGGGCTCGCCGCGGCCAGCCACCTCGCCGACGCGGGTGCGGACGTGACGCTCTTCGAGCGGAACGACCACCCCGGCGGGTACGCCGGGCGGATCGAGCGCGACGGGTTCCGGATCGACACCGGGCCCTCGTGGTACCTCATGCCGGAGGTGTTCGACCGCTTCTTCGAGCACTTCGGGCGCTCGACCGACGACTACTACGAACTGATCGAACTCGATCCGCTGTACGAGGTGATCTGGAAGGACGGCGACCGCGCGTCGATGCCCGCCGACCGCGAGGGGCAGAAGGCGCTGTTCGAGTCCTACGAGTCGGGCGCGGGGGAGGTCCTGGACGACTACCTCGCGGACGCGGCGGAGGCGTACGAGCTGGGCATGGACCGGTTCGTCTACCCGAGCCGCTCGCGGCTCCGCGACATGGTCGACGCCGACGTGCTCCGGTCCGGCCGCGCGCTCCCGAAGCTCCGGGGGATGGACGACTACGTCGGCGACTACTTCGACAGCGAGAAGCTCCGCCAGATCGCGGAGTACAAGCTCGTCTTCCTCGGCGGCTCGCCGTACAACACGCCGGCGATCTACACGCTGATGAGCCACGTCGACATGAACCTCGGCGTCTACCACCCGGTCGGGGGGATCGCGAGCGTCGTGGACGCGATGGCCGACCTCGCCGGGGAGCTCGGCGTCTCGATCCGGACGAGCGAGCCGGTGACCGCGATCGAGCCGTCGGTCCCGGCGTCGGTCCCGAAGTTCACCGTGGAGTCGGCGCCCCGCGAGTCGGGCGCGTCGCTCCGCTCGGCCCGCTTCGACCGCGTCGTGGCGAACGCCGCCCCGCCCCACGTCGAGCGCGAGCTCCTCCCCGCCGGGACCGTCGACCGCGAGTCGTACTGGGAGTCGCGGACGTACGCGCCCTCGGCGTACCTCTCGTACATCGGCGTCGAGGGCGAGGTGGACTTAGACCACCACACGCTCGTGTTCCCGACCGACTGGCGCCCGCACTTCGACGCCATCTTCGACGACCCGGCGTGGCCCGACGACCCCGCGTACTACGTCCACGTCCCGTCGAAGACGGACCCGGAGGCGGCGCCCGAGGGCCACGAGGCCGTCTTCCTGCTCGTGCCGCTGGCCGCCGGGCTGGAGGACGGCCCGGAGACGCGCGAGCGGTTCCGCGACCTGGTGTTCGACGACCTCGCCGAGCACGCCGGCGTCGACTTCCGCGACCGGATCGTCTTCGAGGAGACGGCCTGCGTCTCCGACTTCCGGCGGCGGTTCAACGCGCCCCGTGGCACCGCGCTGGCGCTGTCGCACACGCTCGGCCAGACCGGCCCGCTCCGGCCGGCGCACCGCGCGCCCGGCGTCGACGGCCTCTACTACGTCGGCGCGTACACGAACCCCGGTATCGGGATGCCGATGTGCCTGCTCAGCGGCGAACACGTCGCCGAGGCGGTCGTCGAGGACGCGACCGGGAGCGGCGCGTTCCCGTCGGTCGTCCCCACGTCGACGCTGCGGTGAGCGGCGAGGACGAGCGCTCGCTCACTCGACGCCCGCGTCCGCCCCCTCGATCGGCCGCGGCTCCTGCGCGGCGACCCAGTGCGTGACGGTTCCCGCGTCGCCGAACAGCGGCCGCAGCGCGACCCGGTTCGCGAACGGGGCGCCGTCCCGGCGGCGGTTGCGGAGCTCGACGGTGACCGCCGACCACGTCGACAGCGCCTCGCGGAAGTCCGCGCGGGCGCCCTCGTCGGCGTCGGGGCCCTGAAACAGTCGTGGGTTCCGGCCGCGGAGCTCGTTGAGCGGGTACCCGGTCCACTCGCGAAACCAGCGGTTGACGTAGACGATCGGGGTGTCGCGGTACGCCGGACCGGTGAGCGTGAGTCCGATCGGCGCGTCGTCGAGCGCCCGGAGTCGGTCGACGAAGCGCGCCTCGCGCTCCGTCCGGTCGTCGGGGTGATCGACCGGCGTCGGGGCCCTCCCGAGCGCGAGTTCGTACTCGTCGAGAAGCGCCGCGAGCGCGGGCCGGAACGAGCCGCGGTCGGCGTCGACCGCCGCGAGCACGTCGCGTCGGAGCGTCACGGATCCGGTTCGCGACCGATCGACAAGGCGGTGTCGTTTCGGCGACGAGCGGCCCGCACGCGGAATCCACGTCGGGGTGCGCCGCGGCGAGGCGAGCCCGTCCGACCGCTCATCTGGTCGCCGGCTGAAACGACGGTTATGTGTCTCCGGTTCGGAGGTCCAGTAACGATGCGTCACGCCAGCGCCGCACTCGTCGCCGCGCCCGCGTCGCTCGGTCACGACGAGCGCGGCGAGGTCTGCTTCGCCGACGGCGGCGGGTCCTGTACGGTCGACGGCGAGTACTACGGGCAACAGGAGGTGCGGTTGGAGGACGTGGCCGGCATAGCCTCCGAGCGGCGAGCTACTCCCGATAGCGCGCTTCGAGCGCCGCGGTCAAGTAGACGTACCGACCTTACTAACACGGATTCAGACAGCGAAGGAGTCCGAACCTGCGCCGAAATGCCTCTCACGTTCGTTCGAGGCAGTATGCGCGGGACCGGATTCGAACCGCGAGGACTCCCTTCGCTCGTCCTCTGGGTTACAAATCCGCTCTTGCTCCTTCGCTCAGTGCGCGGGACCGGATTTGAACCGGCGGACCCCTACGGGATAGCGTCCTAAGCGCTACGCCTTTGGCCTGGCTCGGCAACCCGCGCGCAAACCAGCGTACGCGGAACCGAGTCAAGAACCTGACGAACCGACAGCGGCGATACGATTCGTCAATATCGTGCGGCGGCGCGTGTCCGCGAGCGGCCGGAGCGAAGCGGAGGCCGCGAGGAGCACGCGCGGGGGAGTCGCTGGCGCCGCCGGAGCCAGCGACGAGGCTGGGAAGGCGTGGGGCCGCTGTGCGGTGCTTCGGGAAGCGGTCGCCGCCGAGCGACCAGCAGAATTCACTTCGAACCGGTCACGAATCGCTCCCTACTCGACGTATCAGCAGTACTCGCAGTCGCAGTAGACTTCACACACCGGGTTGTCGCAGTCCGCGCCCCGAGCCGAACAGTGCTCGCGACCGTGCCGAATCAACAACACGTGAAGCGGGTAGATCAGCTCGTCGGGCACCTGCGCGTCCAGTTCCTCGTGGGCGCGCTCGTTCGACGCCGACTCCGAGACGAGCCCGAACCGCTTCGAGACGCGCTCGACGTGGGTGTCGACCGCCATCGTCGGCTTCCCGAAGTGGAAGTTCAACACGACGCTGGCGGTCTTCGGCCCGACGCCTTTGATCTCCGTCAGCCACGCCTTCGCGTCGTCGGTCGCCATCGCGTCGAGGAACGCGAGCGAGTACGCGCCGCCGGTCTCCTCGCGGATCGCGGTCAGCGCGCGCTGGATGCGCGCGGCCTTCTGGTCCGGCAGCCCGGCCACTCGGATCGTCTCGCGCAGCTCCTCGTGGTCGGCGGCCTCGATCGCCGCGAAGTCGTCGTACCGCTCGAACAGCGCCTCGGCGGCCCGTCGCGTGTTCTCGTCGGCGACGTTCTGCGAGAGGATCGTCGTCACCAGTTGCCGGACGCCCTCGCCCGGCTCCGCGGTCGGGTCCGCGCCGTGTTCGGCGACTCGGTCGACCGGGTCGTACAGCTCGACGAGGTCGTCGTGAAGCGCGCGGACCCGCGTCTCGTCCCACGTCTGCGTCGACATACGCGCGTTACGTGCGCGTGCGACTTGAGACCGGCGACCGCGGGGAACTCAACGGCGGCGACCGCGGGCGACTCCGGGGCGCCGACGCGGACGTTTATATCCCTCCCTCGACTACCTCGCCGCGTGTACCGGGCGAGCGACCGAGTCGACAACGAGGCGTGGATCGAACTGCTCGACGAGGCGTGCGCCTCGCTCGACCTCGACGACGAGACGCGCTCGACCGCGGTCGACCTGTTCCTCTCGCGCGCCCCCGACGACGACCGCGGGAAGCGCGTCGCGGCCGCCGCCAGCCTCTACGCCGCCGGACTGATCCGCGGCGAGGAGCGCTCGCAGTCGGCGGTCGCCGACGCGATGGACGTCTCCCGGCTCTCGGTCCAGAAGCGCTGGAAGCCCATCCTCGAAGACGCCGGCTTCTCGCCTCCGTCGTGGTGAAACGGCGGTGAATTGCGGTTTAGAACCCCCTCGACGCGTTTCCTATCAGAACCTTCACCGGCGACAGTTTTATTAGCAAACGTAAAGTGTCTTTTACTGTAAAGCGAGTTTTACATGCGGTTCTCGCTCGCTTTACTCCCACCATGAGCGAACACACCGCCTCCGCGACGACTCGGCCCTCCACCAGAAAACGGTACAAGCGCATCGCCTACGGACTGCTCGGCGCCGGTATTCTCGCCCTGTGGATCGGCATCGCGGCCGACCGCTTCGTCCTCGGCGTCGCTCTGTACTGGGCCGGCGGCCTCGGTATGGGGCTGGTCCAGCGGTTCAGCCCGGTCGAACTGTACGACGAGCGCGACAACGCTATCGAGCGCAAAGCCAGCCAGAACACGCTGAACGTCTTCGCGTACCTCTTCGTCCTCGGCGCGCCGGGCGGACTCGCCTTACACGAGAGCGGCGTCGTCACGCTCCCGGGCGAGTTCTACGGCGCGATGCTGACGCTCTTTGGAGTGTACGTCGTGTTCGGCGTGTCTATCTTCTACTACAAGCGGACCGCATGAGAAACGACATCCCCGAGCGGCGCGAGGAGACCGGCGAGAGCCAGGCCGACCTAGCCGCCGCCGTCGACGTCACTCGCCAGACGATCAACGCCATCGAACGCGAGCGCTACGACCCGTCGCTGGAGCTCGCCTTCGAGCTCGCCGACCACTTCGGCTGTCGGATCGAGGACATCTTCGAACCGGCGGAGTGACCGACCGCCGCGGCGCGGCTACTTCGGCGTCGCCACCACGCCGAGGTGGTCCTCGTGGAACCGGTCGAGCCGCCGCGTCTCCAGGACCTCGTACGCGTCCCGAAGGCGGTCGAGCGCGCCCTCGAACACCTCCTCCGGCGCCGCGGTCACGTCCTCGCTGCGCGCCTTGACCGCGAGCAGCAGCCGGCCGTCGTCGGCGAGGAACCGCGCGTTGCGGACGGCCACGTCGGCCTGCCCGCGCGTGGCAACGTCCTGGACGACCGCGTCGACGTCGGCCTCGACCACGTGCGCGTACGTCTCGGGCCGCCGGGCGTCCTTGAGCAGCGGGAAGAGTCGGTCGCGCGGTTCGGCGGCGTCGAGCAGGTCCCGCGCCGGCCGCGGTGCGAACTCGACCGCGTACGTCGGCCCGGCGAAGTCGGCGACGTGGCTGACGGTCGTCCCGCTCGCGGCGCCGAGGTAGAGGACCGTCTCCCCGCCCGCGAGCCCGGTCTCAAGTCCCAACTCCAGCATCCCGCCGAGCTTCGACCGCTCGGGCTCCCACGCGCGCCAGCCGTCCGTCGTCGGCTCGCCGTACACCGGCTCGCCGCGGGTCGCGAGCCGCTCCTCGCCGGCTATCTCGCGGCGCTCGACGCCGTCGGGAAGAGACGGCTCACTCATGGTCGGCCTCCCCCTCGCTCGCCGCTCCGTCGCCGTCGCTCTCGGCGCCCTCGTCTGCCCGGGCTCGGATCGTCGCCATGCGCTCTCGGAGGTCCTCGTGAAGCTGCGCCCGTCGCTCGCCGGCGTAGTGGTCGGCCCGCGCCGCGAGCGACAGCTTCCCGGCGAGCGCGCGCGCCGCCGAGCCGCGGTCCGCCGGGCGCGTGCCGCGGACGAACTCGTGCGTGTAGATGATCCCGTGTTTCGGCGACGGGGCCCGCCCCGAGAGGTGCGCGAACAGCGCGTCCTCGGCGCCGAGCACCTGGACCGTCCCCGACGGCTTCTTCGCGAGCGACTCCAGCCCGCCCGCGAGCGCGATCAGCCGCGCGGCGAGCTCCGGCCCGGCCATCTCGGTGAGGTTCGGCGCGACCGCGGGCGCGATCCGGCCGATCGTCGCCGCGAGTTCGGCCCGCTCGTCGTCCAGGTCGGCGGCGCGCGCCGCGAGCGACACCGCCCGCCGCTCGACCTCGCTCTCCGGCTCGCGGGCCGCGATCGCTCGGGCGCCCTCGACGCCGGACCCCACGTCGTCGAAGAGGCTCCCGGCCCACTCGACGGCGCGTTCGGCGAGCTCGTTGGCCACGCGCTCCGCGTCGTCCATCGCCCGGACCGCGTGGATCAGCTGCGCGTCGTCGGCGCGCTCCCGCTCGCGGACCGCCTCGCGGGCCGCCGCGACGCTCGCCTCGTGGAGCCGGTCGTAATAGTCGTCGGTCGAGTCGGCGAACCCGGACTCGACGGCGAGGGCCGGCCAGTCCCGGGGCCGGTCGGCCTCGCCGTTCGCGAGCCGGTCGCGGGCGGCGTCGGCCGCGTCGCCCGCGTCGGACCGCGAGAACCACCCCGCGTCGGCGTCGGTGTCGGTCATCGGCCGTCGCTACTCGTTCCCGTCGTATAGGCGTTCCCGAACGCCGACGCGCGGCGGAGAGCGACTCAGCCGGCGGTCGCCGCGCCGTCTGCGTCGTCGAGCGCCTCGTCCTCGTCGGAGCGGAGCGCGTCGAAGAAGCCGCCCGGGTCCGAGCGCACGTCCGCGATCGTCGCGCCCGCGAGCGCGCCGAGGGCGCCGCCGCTGGAGGCCGCCTGTCTGCTGATCAGTCCGCCGACCGCGGCGCCGGCGGCCGCGCCGACCGCGGCGAACGCCGCCCGAGAGAGTGCGCGTCGAATGCGTGATCCCATGCGCGGAACGTCTACGTCAACTTACAAAAGCCTACGGACGGGGTTCCGCGCGGCGCCTCACTGGAGCCGCTTCGTCGTCTCCACGAGGGGGTGGCGCGCGTAGTCGACGACCTCGATGTCGTCGACGACCCGGAGCCCCTCCTTCTCCGCCGTCTTCGCCATTCCGAGGTCGATCGTCGTCCGCGGGACGATCACGTACGCGTCCATCGCCTCGATGCCGCCCTCGCGGGCGGCCATGGCCCGGTGGTGGCCGTCGGCGAGGTAGAGCGTGCCGCCGTTGTCGATGACGACGAGCGGCTCCGCGAGCCCGTGTTCGAGCTCGTACTGTCGGCCCTCTAACTCGTCGGCGTACACGCGCGCCTGCGTCGGCGTCAGGTCGGCGATCGCAACCTCGCGGCGCTCCTCGTCGAGCTCGACGCCGTGGATCTGCGAGAGGGTCCGCATCAGCTTCCCGACCTTGCCGGGCGTGGCGCGCTCGATCTGCGAGCGGACCACGTCGGTGTTCGAGATGATTCCGACGAGGTTGTCGGCATCGTCGACGACGGGGAGCCGCTGGATCCCCGAGCGAAGGATCACCCGCGCGGCGTCGGTCACCTTCATGTCCGGGTGCGCGACGATCAGGTCCTCCGTCATCACCGTGAACACGGGGGCGTCGTCGTCGGCGAGCAGCAGGTCCCCGGCCGAGACGAACCCCTCCACGGTGCGGCCCTGGGTGACCGGGAACCCGTTGTGGCCGTCGCTGTCGGCCATGCGACGCGCGACGGTCGCCACCGTCTCGTCCGGGCTCACCGTCTCCACCTCGCGGGTCATGTACTCCCCGACCGTCGGTTTCCCGCTCATCGTCCGCCGTAGGCGCTCCCGGAATAAAAGAGGGCGGGGCGACGGTCCCCCGGCCGTCGCCGTACGTCCGTCACTCTCCGTCCGGCCGCCACGTCACCGTCTCGTCGGGGTTCCCCGCCGGGCGCTCGACCCGCGTCCCGAGCCGTCCGTCGTCGTCGACGGTGATCGTGACGCGGCGTACGTTGCGCTCGTACAGTCGATATCGCCCCTTCTCGGCGTCGATCGCGACGTGCTCGGTCACTAGGTCCATCTCCTCGAGCGTATCCAAGCGCCGGTACACCGTCGACATCGGGATGTCGCACGCGTCGACGAGTTCGGCGACCGAGGTCGGCTCGTCGAGTTCCGACAGGATCGTCCGGTTCGTCTCCTCGCTCAGTGCGTCCAGGAGCCGCCGGACGGTCCCCGACTCGTCGCGCTTCGAGCCGGCGTCACTCATCGTGACCGACCGGCGGTACGAGTTCGCTTCGCCGGCCGCCCCACCGGCTTCCTGTGCGCCTCGCCATCGGTTCGGCGTGAGAACCAGTCATCGCCGAAGATTGTGTGTACAGGAGCTAATGTGTCCGTTTGTCGTAGGACAACGGCCTCTCTCCTCGGCCGGGGGCGGTGACTTGCCGCGCCCCGGTGGCGGCGGCTGACGGCCGCCGAGGACGGGGAGCCGGCTAACCGTCGTCCGGTTCGCCGATGTCTATCGGGACGCCGATCATGTTTCCCCACTCGGTCCACGACCCGTCGTAGTGCCGCACGCGTTCGTAGCCGAGCAGTTCCTCGAGCACGAACCACGTCACCGACGATCGCTCCCCGATCCGACAGTAGACGATGACGTCGTCGTCGGGGAAGATCCCCCGGGATTCGTACACGTCCGAAAGCCGCTCGCGAGACTTGAACAGGCCGTCTGGGCGGACGTTCTCGGCCCAGAACACGTTCGTCGCCCCGGGGATGTGGCCGCCCCGCATCGCCCCCTCGTTGCTGCCGGGCGGCTTCGTGATTTCCCCCCGAAACTCCTCGGGTAGTCGCACGTCGACGAACTCCGTGTCGGTGTCGAGCGCTGCCCGCACGTCCGTTCGCGTGGCACGCACCCCCGGTCTGGCCGGCGCTTCGGGGGCGTCGCCGTACGTCACGGCGGGCGGGTCGGCCGGCTCCGTCGTGGTCGGGTAGCCGTGTTCCGTCCAGTACTCGCGGCCGCCGTCCATGATCCGGACATCCGGGTGGCCGTAGTAGGTGAGCTGCCAGTACAGGTGGGCCGCGAACCAGTTCCGGTTGTCGCCGTAAATGACGACGGTCGTCTCCTCGTCGATCCCGTTCGATTCGAGGAAGGCGGTCATCTCTGCCGGGGAGAGGATGTCGTGCGCCGTCGCCGACCGGAGCTCGGTGCGCCAGTCGACGCCGACGGCGCCGGGCGCGTGTCCCTCCCCGTAGAACGAGGCGTTGACGTCGACTTCGAGCAGCCGCAGGTCGGGGTCGGCCGCGGCGAACCGGTCGATCCGGGCGTCGACCCAGTCGGGGCTGACGAGCACGTCCGTCGGGTACCGGCCCTCTAGCGACGCGGCTGCCGGTCTCCGCTGATCGTCGTCGGGTGGGGTGTCTGCGGTCATGACTGTTGGTCGGCGAACCGCTTTGCCAGCTCCGCGGTCGCGCGTCGAAGCCGGTACGACACCGTCGAACGCGGCTCGTCGAGCTCCGCCGCGAGCTCGTCGAGCGTCACGTCTCGCGGCGTCTCGAAGTACCCGCGTTCGACGGCGAGCAGCAGGGTCTCGCGCTGTTCGGCCGCGATATCGGGCCGAGAGAGCAGTTCGCTCTCCCAGTGGTCGACCTCGGTCAGGTGTTCGAACGAGAACGACAGCCCGTCGCCGAGCTTCGCGGACAGCGTGTCGTACAACAGCCCGATATTCGAGTCGTCCTGGACCAGCACGCGCCAACGGACCGTGTCGCCGGACCGCGTCTGCTCGAAGAGGACGCCCCCGTCGACGTACTTCGCCGTGATGAGGGGAACGGACTCGCAGTAGTCCACGTCGGAGACGTACGTGTACGCCACACGCCGCCGCTGCTCTTCGGTCAGCAGGCTCGTCGCACGGGTCGAGCGACACGCCCGACCGCTGATCGACTCGCGGTCGACGGACTCGTCCAAGAGCAGTTCGTCGACGGCGGCGAGGTCGGCCGCTTCGCCGGTCACCGATTCGAGCTTCCACAGCTCCGCGGGGTCGAGACACGAGTAGGTCGCCTTCGACTGGAGGGAGCCGCGGTCGATGAACAGGTCGACGTACTCGTCGGCGCCGGGCTCGTACGTTATTTCGAAGCTGAAGTCGTGCATCTGTCGGTGAACTGGTCCGGTCGTGCGGGCGCGGTTCGCGGCGACGGTCTTGCGGTCGTCGAGGGTCTCACGGCCGGCGGTATCGCGGTCGCCGGTCAGCGAGCGCCCGCGCCTCGGCGGGGAGTTGTCCCTCGACAACGCGTGTGATATGGGCTCGACGTACTTACGTTGTCTCGTATGGCGCAGTCACCCTCGGGTCGCGAGACGCCGACCGCGCTCCGGAACCGTCTCCTGATCCCGGCCCTCGTCGCGCTCGTCGCCGGGATCGGCGGGTTCGGTCTCGGACTGACCCACGACGACACCGTCACTGCGCTGGGCGCACTGCTCTTCCTCCCCAGCGCCGCGCTGCTGTTCGGCATCGTCGCCAAGCGTCACGGCGTCGGACCGCTCAGGCGGTCGAACCGTCGGTCGGACTGAGGTCGGACGCGGCGGTCCGATCACGTCGCCTCCCGGACGCGAGCCGCAACGAGCCTGTCGACGTTGAACATGACCACGGCGACTGCGGCGAGGACCGTCGCGAAGTAGACGACGAGCTGCGGCGGGCCGGACGCGGCGCCGCCCGCGACGGCCCCGCCGAACCCGACGACGAGGAGCTCCGCCCACGTGATGAGCACGCGCGAGAGCAGTAGCGTTCCGACAGGCGAGCGACGTGTCGTCGCGGGCGCCTCCGATCCGTCGCTCATCTCAGTACGCCTCCTCGGCCGTGATCGGGCCGCTGAACGCCGAGTACAGGACGACGAAGTACGCGGCGACCAGCGGCAACAGCAGGGCCGCGCCGATCGACATGAGGTTCAGCGGTAACGTCGAGACGACGGCGTCCCCGACCGTCGCCCCGGTCGCCGGGTCGATGCGCGGATACATGAGGACCGCGACCACCGCGATCAGTCCGTACGTCAGTCCCGCGGCCGCCGCGAGCGCGGCGAGGTTCGCCCCGCGCCGAAGGGCGACGCCGTAGCCGACGCCGAGTGCGACGGAGGCGACGACCAGCGCGACCACCGGCGGCGACAGCACCGCGTCGACGCCGGCCGGGAGCCGAGTCGCCAAGACGCCGAGGGTCGCGACGACCGCGATGAGGTACGTCGCGACGGCCCCGACGCCGATATCTGTAACCCTCTCGGGCAGCGCGTTTCGCGCTTTCAGCCGGAGGAACGCGGCGCCGGAGACGACGGTCAGCGCCGTGACGGCGACCCCGGTGACGACGCCGATGAGCGTGAGCGACCGGGGGGTTCCGACGAGCCAGTTCCCCGCGAACGCGCCGAGGAGGAACGGCGCGAGGACGCTGCCGGCGACGAACGACCGCCCCCACCACCGCCGCCACCGCGCGTCGTGGCGTTGCTCGTACATCTCCGGCGCCAGTCCCCGAAAGATGAGAGCGCCGAGGATGCCGAACATCAGCAGGTAGTGGCGGCTGAAAAGCCCCGCGTACACCGACGGAAAGGCGGCGAACAGCGCGCCGCCGAACACGACAAGCCACACCTCGTTACCGTCCCAGAACGGCCCGATCGCCGACAGCACCGCCTCGCGAGCCTCGTCGTCGGAGAGCGTCGCGAAGATCGCGCCGGCGCCGAAGTCGAAGCCGTCGAGGAACAGGAACGTCCCGAGCAGGGCGAACACGAGCGAGAACCACAGCTCCGGGAGCGGCAGGCCGAACACCGGGCCCCCCGCGAGCGCGTCGACGGCGCTAGTCATCACCGGGCACCTCCGCGGTCCCCGCGTCGCGCTCCGCGGTGGACCGCAGTTCGCGCGCGCTCGGTGGTCCGTCGCGGATAACCCCCGCGACGACGTACGTGTACAGCGCGAGGATGCCGGTGTAGACCCCGACGAACCCCACGAGCGTGAGCAGCGCCTCCCCGCCGGTAAGACCGGGCGACACCCCCTCGCTCGTCTTCAACACGCCCTGGATCACCCACGGCTGGCGGCCGACCTCCGTGACGACCCACCCGAGTTCGACCGCGACGATGCCGAGCAGGCTGGACGCCATCAGCGCCTTATGGAGCAGTCCGTCTTCGAACAGTTCGCCGGTGAACCACCGGTAGCCGCCCCAGAACGCCAGCAGGATGAACCAGAAGCCCATCCCGACCATCGCGCGGAACGACCAGAACACGATCGCGACGGGGGGCGCCTCCGTCTCGAACGTGTTCAGCCCGCGTATCTCCGCAGTCGCGTCGCCTCCGCTGGCGAGCCACGACGCCCCGCCCGGAATGCCGAGGCCGAACAGCTCCTTCGCGCGCGGATCCGTGAACTGGCTCAGGTCAGTCGGGATCGCGAAGATATACTCCGGGACGTACGCCTCGGTGTCCCAGACCGCCTCCATGGCAGCGAACTTCTGCGGCTGCGTCTCATAGACGTGCCTCGCGTACAGGTCGCCCTGAAGCACCTGTAGCGGGGCCGTGATTAGTAGCGCGACCAGCGCGATCTTGAGCGTCTTGTGCCAGAATTCGATGTGTTCCGACTTCGTTCCCCAGACGTGGTGTCGATAGACGTAGTACGCGGAGACGCCGGCCATGAACAGCGCGACCGACTCGACGGCGGCGTTTTGCATGTGGACGTACATGTAGCCGAACCGCGGAGTCAGGTACGCCGCGAGCGGGTCGACGAGGTGGACGACCTCCCGCCCGTTCTCGGTCACGAGCTCGTAGCCGCGCGGCATCTGCATCCACGAGTTCGCGATGAGGATCCAGACCGCGGACAGCCACGTGCCGACGCCGACGGCGAGGCTGGACACCAGGTACAACCGGTCGGAGACCCGCTCGCGACCGAACACGAAGATGCCGAGGAACGTCGCCTCCAGCATGAACGCCATCATCCCCTCGACGGCGAGCGGGCCGCCGAACAGCTCGCCCGCTGTCGTCGAGAACGCCGCGAAGTTGGTCCCGAACTCGAACTCCAAGACGATCCCAGTGACCGTCCCGACGACGAACGAGATGGCGAATATCTTCGTCCAGAAGCGACGCAACTGCTCGTACACCGGGTCGCCGCCCCGAACGTCCTTCCAGGTGAAGTATATCAGGAACGGCGCCAGTCCCATGCTCATCACCGGGAAGATGATGTGGACGATCGTCGTCAGGGCGAACTGGAATCGGCTTGCGAGTACTGGGTCGATCATGTCGTAGTGGATACGGATTGGAGGGTCGCTCCGACGCGCGCCGCGGTCGGTCTCTCCGTGTGACACTGATCGCTCCGCCTCCATAACCCCGGAGTTGGCACAGGACAACCGACCGCGGAGCGCCCGCCGCCGCGCCCTCGGCTGCGACGCGGGGCCCGCCCGCGGGTCCGAAAGTTGTCCTGCGCCAAGCCATCGCTTTGGGTGGCGAGGCGACTGCGCTTAGGCATGAAGACACGGCACGCGGTGCTGGCACTCGTCGCCCTCGTCACGTTGGTGATGACCGTCAGAGCGGTCGTCGCCGGCCTGGACGGCGACTTCGGGACGGTCGGCAGACAGGTCGGGGTCGGCGGGATCGTCTTCGCGTTCGGCGTGGCGCTGTACCGGAGCTGGGAGTCGGTCGGCTGACTCGGCGGCCCGCTCCGCGACGGGGGCGGCAGAGCGTCCGGCGCGGTCGACGGCGGCCCCCGGAGCGCCCGGCCGCCACCCGCGCCGCCTCGCACCGACCCTCGTCAGGACTCGTTCGCGGGCTCGTCGCCGGCGGAACCGTCGTCGGATCGCCGCGCGTCGGCTAGCCGCTCCGCGACCTGTCGCCGGAGGCGCTCGAAGGGCGACGAACACGCGCCGCACTCGGCACACGAGACACCCGCGCAGGAGGCGGGGGCGCCACAGCGCGGACACGAGAGCCCGTTCGCCGGTTCGAACTCGTACCCGCAGCGCGGGCAGATCACGTGATCACCCCCAAGGCGGCCGAGACAGCGCCTCCGACGACGAACGCGGTGACCCAGGAGCCGACCCATACGAGGATCGCGCTCCGCGCGTCGCGCTCTCTGAGGACCATCGCCATCGTGAGGATACACGGGACGAACAGCGTGACGACCACCAGCCCGACGAAGGTCTGTGACGCCGTCAGCTGTAGATCCGTCATCCCGGCGGCGGCGAAGTCGCGGCGGATCAGCCCCAACACGAGCACCTCTCCGAACGACGCGGGAAGGCCCAGAGCCGCAGTCAGCGGCCGGAGCGCACCGACTATCGCGTCGAGCGCGCCGAGGTAATCGAGCGTCGATACCGCCGCCGCGGTGACCCCAAACAGCGGGGCCGCCTCCCGGAGGAACGCGCCGGCCCGGTTCGCCGTCTTCCGGGCGACGTTCGTCGGGCGGGGGACGCGCAGCCGCGGTAGCTGCTCGATCAGCGCGTCCTGTCGACCGGGCAGCGTTCGGTCGAGAACGACGCCGACGGTCCCGAGGACCCCGAGCAGCAGCGTCAGGTAACCGATCCACCAGACGGGCCCGAGTTCGGCGAGCAACCCCGCGACGACGCCGATCTGTGCCGAACAGGGAATCGCGAGCCCCAGAAGCGCCGTCGTGATGAGCCGCTCTCGGCGCGACCCGACCACTCGGGTGGAGACGACCGCCATCGTCACGCACCCCACGCCGACGATCAGCGGGACGACCGCGCGGCCGTTGAGCCCGATCCGGTCGAGTCCCCTGTCCGTCACCACGGCAAGTCGCGGGAGGACGCCGGCGTCTTCGAGCGTTCCGATCACGAGGTAGAACGCGACCACGAGCGGGAGCAGGACGCCGAGCGTGTACCGGACGGTGACCGTCAACAGCCCGAGGCTGTCGTTGACCAGCAGGAACTCGACGGGTCGGGCCCACCCGCTCGCCGGGAGCAGGTCCGCGACGGCCGCCTCGACCGCCGGGGCGTAGTACCGCCCGAATAACACAGTCTCCGCGTAGTCCACGACCCGCTGCGCGACGAGCACCCCCATGACGTAGAACACAGCGAAAAGGAGCGCGAGCGCGATCGGGACCCCCGTCACCGGCCGCATCAACAGGCCTCCGAGCCGTTCCCCGAGACGACGCCGAGAACCCCGTTCGACCGTCTCGACGATGGACCTGACGCGCGTCCGGCGCTCGCGGTACACCGCCTCCCGTTCTCCGACGGCGGCGAGCGGTGCGGCGCCGCCGTCGGCCGCGAGGTCGCGAGCCCCGACGCGGCGAGCCGTCGGTTCGTCGCCCTCGACGAGGAGGGTCTTCTCCGCCCGACTGGCGTCGATCCCGTCGGGGAGCGCGCCGTAGTACGAGGCGACCGGCGTCGACTCCGGGGCGGACGCCTCGGGGAGTCGATCGCGCAGTTCGTCGACGCCCGCGCCCGTGACGGCGACGGTCGGGACGACGGGCACGCCGAGGGACCGCTCCAGCGCGTCGGCGTCGATCTCGAGGCCCTCGGCCTCGACCTCGTCCATCATGTTCAGCGCGACGACGGTCGGGACCCCCATGTCCAACAGCTGTAGTGTCACGAACAGGTCTCGGTCGAGCTGCGTGGCGTCGACGACGTTCACGACCGCGTCGGCACGGAGGACGATCCGCCTCGTGACCCGCTCCTCCTCTGAGAACGACGAGATTCCGTGGACCCCGGGCGTGTCGATCAGGCGGGTCGAGCCGAGGGGCGCCGCGGTCGTCTCGACCGTGGTGCCGGGATAGTTCGAGACCTCGACGTACTCGGGTGTGAGACGCCCGAACAGCACGCTCTTGCCCGTGTTGGGTGCGCCGACCAGCGCCGTGGACGTCTCGACGTCGCCCGCCGTGGGCCCGCGGGCCGCGTCCCCGCTCGCCGTCATCGCGGTGCGTCGTCGGGCTCCGCCCGCTCTACGGTGATCTCCCGGGCCAGTGACCGCCCGAGCGCCACCTCCGTCCCGCGACGTCGAACGACGACGGGGCCGTTGCGGATCCGGCGGCGACACTCGACGCGACCGTCTAGGAGGCCGAGCCGCAGCAAACGAGCGCGGCGCTCGCCGTCCGGCACGTCGACCAGTTCGACCCACTCCCCCGATGGAACGTCGGCCAGCGCGACTACCATTTAGGCTTACCTAAAACAACGGGCGTGTTGGGCGGCACTGCTCATTATGTAGTCTTATATAATACCCTCCGCGTCCGCCGCGAGCCGAGTCGACGGGCGGACCGGTCAGGCCGGCTGCGAGTCCAGCTTCTTGTAATCGATGTAGTCCGCCCCGCGGAGCTCTTCGAGTAGGTTGATGGCCGCGCGGGCGCCCTCGCCGACGGAGGTCGCGATCTGCTGGTGGCCGCCGGTGACGTCGCCCGCGGCGTACACCCGGTCGACCGGCGTCGACTGGTCGGGGTCGGTGACGATGTCGTCGCCCTCGACGGGCACGCCGAGCATCTCCGCGAGGTCGGTTCCGCCGGCGGTACCGAGCGCGACGAACAACCCGTCGACCGGTATCTCGTCGCCCTCTCGGGTGACGACGGCTTCGAGGACCTCCTCGCCGGCGAGCCGATCGAGATCGTCGGTGACCACCCGGATCCCGGCGTCGTCGACCCGCTCTCTCAGCTCCTCGTCGGCCTCGAACGCCGACCCGTTGGTGAGGATCCGGACGTCGTCGGTGTAGTCGAGCAGCATGAGCGCCTCGGTCGCGGCGTAGTTGTCGGTGCCGACGACCGCGACGGGGCTGTCGCGGTAGAAGTAGGCGTCGCACTCGACGCAGTAGGAGACGCCGTGGCCCTCGTACGCCTCGACGTCCGCGACGGCCGGCCGCTCGTAGTCCGCGCCCGTCGCGATGATGACCCCGTCGACGACGTACTCGTCGACCGTCGTCTCGACGCGGTACCGGTCGCCGTCAGGCTCGATCCGAACGACCTCCTCCTCGACGATTTCGGCCCCGTACTTCCGCGCGTGTTCCCGTCCCAGGTCGACGAGTTCCGGCCCCGTGACCCCGTCCGGGAACCCGTAGACGTTCTCCATCGTGTCCACGTCCCGGGTCGTCCCGCCCCCGTCGTCGAACACGAGCGTTCGCCTGTCCGCCCGGGCCGTGTAGATGGCGGCGTTCAGTCCGGTCGGTCCGCCGCCGATGATCGCTACCCCTGACATCTGTATTGTTCAGTACGCACTATACTAACTTATGAGTTCCGCACTTGGCGTCGGTCGAGCGGTTCGTTCTCATCCGCGACGCTGACAACGATGAGTGATTTCGGGCCTCTAAATCGAGAATACGCAGTTACTGGCGCACGCACGTTTCCGCGCGCTTGCGAGGTCTCAGTTGTATCGGGCGCATTAGTTATGCGTTAATAGCGAAATACTCTCGCGAGTACGGCGTCGCTCGGCGAGCGATCGAGACCGGACCCGAGGAGACGACGCCCGGGGAACTGCGGGCGACGCCCGCGGTACGGCAGTTCGACGGAACGAGAACGAAAGCGGTCGGACCGCGAGGCCCGAGTCCGTCTACTGCGGGCTCGGGTTCGAGGGCCCGGAGACGTTGCCGTCCTTCAGCGCGGAGCCCGTGATCGACTTCAGCCGGGAGACGAGCGAGTCCTTCTCGGCCTCGCCCTCCAGCGCGATGTCGAGGACCTCGCTGATGTGCGAGACCGGGATGACCTCGATCATCTCCTCGTACTCGTCTTCGATCATCACGTCCTGCTCGTTGGCCGCGGGGATGATCACTCGGTCGCAGCCGGCCTTCGCGGCCGCCTCGATCTTGTGTGTGACCCCGCCGACGGGGAGCACGTCGCCGCGGACCGACAGCGAGCCGGTCATCGCGAGCGACTGGTCGACGCCGACGTCCTCCAGCGCGGAGATGACGGCGGTCGCGACCGTGATGGACGCGGAGTCGCCGTCGACGCCCTGCTGGCCCGTCTGGATGAACTGGATGTGGATGTCCTTCTCGGAGATGTTCTCGTCGGAGAACTTCTTGATGATCGCCGAGACGTTCTGGACCGACTCCTCGGCCATCTCCTTGAGCTGGCCGGTGGCGATCACCTGCCCGCCGCTCTGGGTCGGGGTCACCTCGGCCATCACCGGGAGCATGATCCCGGAGTCCTCGCCCATCACGGCGAGGCCGTTGACGCGCCCGGTGACGTAGCCGTCGGAGACCTGGAGCTCGTAGTCCTTCCGGCGCTCGATGTAGTCGTCGGCGAGCTGCTGTTCGATGGACCGCGAGCGCCCCTTCGCCTGGAGCACGTGGTCGCGGGTCGTGTAGTCGGCGTCCTCGCCCCGGGCGATGTCGCCCGCGACGCGGACCATCCCGCCGAGGTTCCGCATCTTCAGCGTGAGGTGACCCTTCCGGCCGGAGCGGCGCTTGGCCTCGAGGATGATCTCCTCGACGGCCTCCGCGGAGAACTCCGGCAGGCGGCCGTCCTTCGCGACCTCCTGGGCGATGAACCGCACGTACTTGCGGCGCATCTCCGGGGTGTCCTCGATGGTGTCCTCCATGTACACCTCGTAGCCGTACCCCTTGATACGGCTGCGCAGCGCCGGGTGCATGTTCTCCATCGCGTCGAGGTTCCCGGCCGCGATCATGACGAAGTCCGTCGGGACGGGCTCGGTCTGGACCATCGCGCCCGAGGAGCGCTCGGACTGGCCCGTGATCGAGAACTCGCCCTCCTGGATCGCCGTCATGAGGTGCTGCTGGCTGCGGATGTCGAGCGTGTTGATCTCGTCGATGAACAGCACGCCCTTGTTCGCCTTGTGGATGGCCCCCGCCTCGACGCGGTCGTGGCTGGGCGTCTCCATCCCGCCGGACTGGAACGGGTCGTGCCGCACGTCGCCGAGCAGCGCACCGGCGTGCGCGCCGGTCGCGTCGCGGAACGGCGCGGTCTTCGTGTCGCCGTTGTTCACCAGCAGGTTCGGGATCATCGCGTCCGACCCGCGGTTGAGGTAGCGGAAGACGAGGTACACCACGCCGGCCGCGATGATGCCGACGAGGATCTGGCCGACGATGATGAGCGCGTAGCCCAGCACGACGGCGATGATGATCCACATCAGCAGCGACCGCATCTGGTTGCGCTTGCGCGCCTCCTCGCGGTGCGCCTCGACGATCTGGTCGCCCTTGCCGGCCGGCACCGTCCGGACCTTCGGCTTGTTGCCGTCGTCGGGGTTGTGATACACCAAAACGTCCTGAAGCTCCTCCTTCGGGAGGAGTTCGGACATCGCCTTCGCGAGCATCGACTTCCCGGTCCCGGGCGAGCCGATCATCATCACGTGGCGGCGCTGCTTCGCCGCCTTGATGATCACGTCGCGGGCGTGCTCCTGCCCGATGACCTGGTCGACGAGCCGGTCGGGGATCTCGATCTCGGCCGTCGTGTCGATCTTGAGCCCGCCGAGGAGGTCGTCCTCGTCCGGGTCGTCCTCGATCTCGGCGCCCTCGACCTCGACGGTGCTACCGAGCTCGTCGATGTCGCCGTCGTCGGCCGGCTCCGCGGCGTCGCCGTTCCGGCCGCCGTCGGGACCCTCCCCGACGACGTCGGTCCCCTCGAACCCGTCGTCGTCGACGACGACCCCGTCGTCCCAGGGGTCCTCGCCGTCGGGGCCCGCGGCCGACTCGCCGTCGGAGTCCGCGGCCTCGTCGACGCCGGGCTCGTTCGCCGGACCGTCGTCGGGCTCGGGGTCGCCGCGCGTGGCGTCCTCGCCGTTCCCCGCCGGACTCGAGTCGTCGACGCCGCCGCGAGGCGGTTCGTCGGGGTCGTCGGCCGTCGGGTCGTTCGTGTCCTTCTCGTTGCTCATAGAATCGGGTAACGCTACCGAAAACGAAGGGGCGGCTACTGATATACTTTCTCCCCCCGGCCGTGTCGCCCCGGGGGCAATAAACCCCGCTTTGAAGCCGTATATCTCCCGATCTGGGGGCTCGACCGTTCCCACGGGGTTTATAAATGACGCCGACGGTACGTAGATTCATGCGGGGGTTCTACATCGGCCGGTATCAGCCGTTCCACGACGGCCACCAGCACATGGTGGAAGAGATCGCGGAGGAGGTCGACGAACTCGTCTTGGGTATCGGCTCCGCCGGCGACTCCCACACCACTCGGAACCCCTTCACCGCCGGCGAGCGCGTGATGATGGTGACGAAGGCGGTCGAGGAACTGGACGCCACCACCTACGTCGTCCCCATCGAGGACCTCGACCGGAACTCCGTGTGGGTGAGCCACGTCCAGAGCATGACACCCCGGTTCGACGTCGCGTACTCGAACAACCCGCTCGTGGTCCGCCTGTTCGAGGAGGCCGGCGTCGAGGTGCGCCAGTCCCCCATGTTCCGGCGCGACGTCCTGGAGGGGACCGAGCTCCGCGAACGCATGATCCGCGGCCGCGACTGGGAAGACCTGGTCCCCGACGCCGTCGTCGACGTGATCCGCGAGGTGGACGGCGTCGACCGCATCCGGCGGATCGCCGAGACCGACTCCAACGGCGACGAGCCCTCGGACCAGTAGCCGGGGAGACGGCGGCTCCGGCTCGCCGGCGTTCGACCGGCCGCGACGTGCGCCCGTCGAGACCGGCGCCCGTTCCTTTTAACCGCCCGCCGCACGCGGTCTCCGGTATGATCACGCTCACCTCGGACTTCGGCTCACCGTACCCCGCCGCGATGAAGGGAGTGATCCGCCGGCACACGGCCGCGGAACTGATCGACGTGGCCCACGACCTGCCGCGCGGGGACCCGCGCGCCGCGGCCTTCTGGCTCCGGTTCGTCCTCCCGGAGTTCCCGCCGGCGGTCCACTGCGCCGTGGTCGACCCCGGGGTCGGCACCGACCGCGACGCCCTCGTCGTCCGCGCCGGCGCGCACGTCCTCGTGGCCCCGGACAACGGGCTGGCGATGCCGCCGGCCCGGGCGCTGGCGGCCGACGAGTCCGACGTCGAGGCGTGGACGGTCGCGGTCGACGACCCCGCGAGCGAGACGTTCCACGGCCGCGACGTGTTCGCCCCGACCGCGGCGCGGATCCGGGCGGCGCTCGACCAGGCGGCGGACGGCGAGTCGACCGACGCCGACGCGGTCGGGGAGACGCTGGCGGGCATGGACGACCTGTCGCCCGCGAGCGACCCCGCGGACATCCGCTTCCCGGAGCCGACGGTCGAGCGCGACGAGGGAGGCGACGTGACCGCCGTCGACGGCGAGGTGCTCGCGATCGACCGGTTCGGCAACGTGATCACCAACGTCCCCGGCGACCTGGTCCGCGGCCGCGACTGGATCCGCGTCGACGGCGACCTCACGCCGGTCGCGGAGACGTTCGGCGCCGTCGAGCCCGGCGAGCGCCTCGTCACGGTCGGGAGCCACGGCTACGCGGAGTGCGACGTCAACGACGGCCGCGGCGACGGCGCGTTCGACCTCCGGCCGGGGGACTCGGTGCGGTTCGTCCCGGACAGCGTCAGCCTGTGAGCGCCGGGTGACTCGCCCGGCGTCGGCCGGTCGCGGCCGCTACAGTTCGACGCCCGAGGGGATCAGGCTCTCGCTGCGGAGCAGGTTCCCGTCAGGGTCGTACACGAGGAAGGTGTCCTTGTCGTAGGCGACGAGCCGATTGCCGTCCACGTCGATCTCGACGCGGTACCGGGCGTCGCCGTCGTCCGTCGCGTCGCGCGCGGCGTGGATGAACGGGAGGACGTCCGTCGCCGTCTCGTTGAGTTCGAGGATGAAGTCGCCGGTGTACCGGTTGGTGACGCCGACGACGCCCTCCGGGTCGTCCGCCTCGCCCAGCGGCTCGCGGAGCCGGAAGGCGACATCGATCTGGTCGGCCGTGAGCAGGTCGCCGTCGGCGGCGTCCCCGCTCTCGCCGCCGGAGAGCCGCTCGCGGAGCAGTTCCTCCGGCCCGTGGAAGTCGATCCGCACCAGCGGGGGCGACCGAGAGCCGGCGCCGCCGTCGACGCCCTCGACGGTCAGATCGAAGTAGTCACGCCGCATTTCCTATTGGTTGCTTTGCGGTCCGGCCGTATCAACGTAACGGGCGGCCGGGCGGCCCCGAGCCCCGGCGCCGCCGGAATCCGGAGCCGACCCGGGGCCGCGCCCCCGATGTCGGTCGTGATAATTGTCGGGGGTAGTTTAA
Source organism: Halorubrum sp. ASP1 (assembly GCF_005435135.1). NCBI lineage: Archaea > Methanobacteriati > Methanobacteriota > Halobacteria > Halobacteriales > Haloferacaceae > Halorubrum > Halorubrum sp. ASP1. Next base: position 428,965 of record NZ_SGUA01000001.1, read on the forward strand.
CTTCCCCCCGACTCTATGGCCCCGTATCCATGGCGAGTGACGCCGGCGGGAGCGACCTCGGCGACCGGATCGAGGACCTCCAGCGGCGCCTCTCGCACGCGTGGGAACTGCTCCAGGGGTCGACGCTCGACGTCCGCCCGTTCCGCCCGGGCGAGGACGGCCCGCTCGCCTCGTTCGTCGTCCCCGAGGACGAGCGCGAGGTCGACCGGTACTGGGTGAACGCCCCCTACGCGTACGTCGTGATCACCTACGACGAGGCGGAGAGCGAACACCGCTACTACGCGGTCGAGCCCGAACTCGACGCCTTCGAGCGCGACCTGCTCGACCGCGTCGTCGACGACATCCGCGACCCGCTCCTCTACCGCGAGGGGACCGGCAAGACCGACGAGGAGACGCTTAAATCCGAGCTGGAGGCGCTCCTTGAGGGGTACGGGGTCGAGGTGGGGATGGACTCCTTCCACGCGCTCGCGTACTACCTCTACCGCGACTTCCGCGGCTACGGGAAGGTCGACCCCCTCCTCAACGACCGCCACATCGAGGACGTCTCCTGTGACGGGTACGACCTCCCCATCTTCGTCTACCACGACGAGTACACGGACGTCGAGACGAACGTCTCGTTCGGCCAGGAGGCGCTCGACAGCTACGTGATCCGGCTCGCCCAGCAGTCGGGGCGCCACGTCTCCGTCGGCGACCCCATCGTCGAGACGACGCTGCCCGACGGGTCGCGGGCGGAGCTCGCGCTCGGCGAGGAGGTGACGCCGCGGGGGTCGGCGTTCACCATCCGCCAGTACGCGGAGGACCCGTTCACGCCCGTCGACCTCGTGGAGTACGGGACCTTCTCGATCGAGCAGATGGCGTACTTCTGGCTCTGTATCGAGCACAACAAGAGCCTCATCTTCGCGGGCGGCACGGCATCCGGGAAGACCACCTCGATGAACGCGGTGTCGATGTTCGTCCCCCCGCGCGCGAAGGTGCTCACCATCGAGGACACCCGAGAGCTCTCCCTGTACCACGACAACTGGCTCTCGGCGGTCACCCGCGAGCGCCGGTACGAGGGGACCGACATCGACATGTACGACCTGCTGCGCTCGGCGCTGCGTCACCGCCCCGAGTACATCGTCGTCGGCGAGGTCCGCGGCGAGGAGGCGATCACGCTGTTCCAGGCGATGAACACCGGCCACACCACGTTCTCGACGATGCACGCCGACTCGATCGAGACGGTGATCAACCGGCTGGAGAACGAGCCGATCAACGTCCCGCGGGCGATGGTCCAGTCGCTCGACATGCTCTCGGTCCAGACGCTCACGCGCTCCGACGACGAGCGCGTGCGCCGCGCGAAGACGATCGGCGAGATCGGCGGCATCGACCAGCGGACGGGCGAGCTGGACTACTCCTCGGCGTTCGAGTGGGTGCCCGACGCCGACACGTTCCGCCGGAACGACTCCTCGCTGTTAGAGGAGATCGCCGACGAGCGCGGCTGGTCGCGCTCGGAGCTGCTGCGCGAGGTCCGGCGGCGCGAGCGCTTCCTCGAACTGCTCTCCGCGCTCGGCATCGACGACTACCGGACGTTCACCGCCCTCGTCAACGAGTACTACGCCGACCCCGACCGCGTGATGGAGCGGCTCGACGATCGCGCCGCCGCGGCCGACGGCGTCGACGCCGACGACCTCGCGGCCGAGGAGGGTCGCGCCGCCGGCGACCCGACGGCGGACCCCGCGGACGGATGATCGCGTACCTCCCCCTGGCCGCCGCGGTCGCGGCCTGTCTCGCGCTCGCGCTCCCGCTCGTCGACGACCGGGCGGACCTGTTCGTCACCCGCGTCGCGCTGACGGCGTTCGGCGACTACGTCGGCGAGAACGAGGCGCGGCGGCGGGCCCAACGCGACCGGATGCGCGCGGCCCACGTCGCCGGCACGACCCACCGCGTCTACGCCTCGCGGACCCTGTTGTACGCCGCCGTCCTCGGGGTCGCCGGCAGCGTGATCGGGGTGTACGCGGCCGCGGGGCTGCTCGCCGCGCTCGACGTCGGCGAGGCGGCGATCCGCGAGGCGCTCCCGGCCGCGGTCGAGTTCGTCGCCGTCGTCGCGCGCCTCGCCGACCTCGGGCTCGGGCGGCTGTTCGTCCTGCTCGCGGTCGTCTCCGCGACGGTGGGGTCCGGGCTCGCGCTCGGCGCGTACGTCGCCCGGTGGCAGCTGCTCGACCAGCGGGCCGCGGCGCGCGCCGCCGAGATAGACGCCACCCTGCCGCGGACGGTCGCGTTCATGTACGCGCTCTCGCGCTCGGGGATGGCGTTCCCGCGGGTGATGGACACGCTGGCGCAGAACGAGGCGGTGTACGGCGAGGCCGCCACGGAGCTGTCGGTCGCGGTGCGCGACATGAACGCCTTCGGGACCGACGCGCTCACCGCGCTCCAGCGCATCTCGCGGCGGACGCCCAGCGACGACCTGGCGGACTTCTCGGAGAACCTCGCCTCCGTCCTCGGCACCGGGCAGTCGGTGTCGTCGTTCCTCGACGACCAGTACGAGCGCTACCAGGCGGAGGCGGAGGCCAAACAGGAACAGTACCTGGAGCTGCTCTCGACGTTCGCCGAGGCGTACGTGACCGCGCTCGTCGCCGGCCCGCTCTTTTTCATCACCATCCTCGTCGTCATCGGGCTGGTCTTGCAGGACACGCTCCCGCTCCTCCGCGTCGTCGTCTACTTCGGCGTGCCGCTCGCCACCTTCGGCTTCGTCGTCTACGTCGACAGCGTGACGCAGGGCGTCGGCGGCACCGAGACCGTCGCGGCGTCGTCGCTCGACGACCCCGACACCCCGTCGGTCACCGGGGTGCGCCACGCGACGGACGAACCGGGCGACCGCGGCGGCTCCCCGCGGTTCGACGGCGGCGCGGCGGCCGGCCGGGAGGCGAGCGCCCCGGGCGACGGGCCGAGCGCGACCGGCGCGGGCGCCGGCCGCCGGGCCGAGAACCGCGAGCGGCTCCGGGTCTACGACCGACTCCGCTGGGTGCGGCGGCTGGCCGCCTCGCCGGTCGAGACGGTGCTGGACTCGCCGCGGACGGTGCCGCTCGCCGCGGTCCCGGTCGCGGTGGTCGGCCTGCTCGTCTTCGCGTTCCCGGTCACGCTCGGGACCCCCGTGGAGATGGTCGACCAGATCGACGGGCCGACCGTCGTCGCGACGGCGCTCGTCCTCGCGGCGTACGCGGTGGCCTACGAGTCCGGCAAGCGCCGGGTCCGGCGCGTCGAGTCCGCGGTGCCGGACTTCCTCGACCGCCTCGCCAGCGTCAACGAGGCGGGGACCGCCGTGGTCGGCAGCGTCCGCCGCGTCGCCGACTCGAACCTGGAGGCGCTGACCGAGGACCTGCGCCGGACCCGCCGCGACATCGACTGGGGGGCGGACGTCTCGACCGCGCTGCGCCGGCTGGAGCGCCGGGTCCGGTCCCCGATGACCTCCCGGGCGGTCGCGCTCGTCACCAACGCGATCCGGGCGAGCGGCGACGTCGGACCCGTCCTCCGGATCGCCGCCGACGAGTCGCGCGCGACCTGGTCGCTCCGCCGCGAGCGCCGGCAGGTGATGCTCACCTACCTCATCGTCATCTACATCTCCTTCCTCGTGTTCCTCGGCATCATCGCGGCGCTTTCGGTGTCGTTCATCCCCGCCATCGAGGCGGCGGGCGTCCCGGGGACCGGCGGCCTCCCGGACGCCGGGACCGGGGTGCCGAGCGGCCCGGGCGGGATCACGGACGGGATCGGCGACATCGACGTGGCGGTCTACGAGCAGCTGTTCTTCCACGCCGCGTCGATCCAGGCGGTCTGCTCCGGGCTTGTCGCCGGCCAGCTCGGGGAGGGGTCGGTCCGCGACGGCGTGAAACACGTCGTGGTGCTGCTCGCGCTCACGCTCGTCGCGTTCGCCGCGATCGGCGTGGCGTGACGCGGCGGTCCCGGTCGGGCCGGTCGCGCCGACGCGCCGTCGCTCCGGACGGACTCGGCCGCGGCCGCACGAGCTAAACCGGTCGCGGTCGACGGGAACGTATGGACTCCGATCCGGGGGGCGACGCGGGGTCGACGGGCGACCCGCGGGCGACGTACGACCGCATCGCGGCGCACTTCTCGAAGACGCGGGAGTACGCCTGGCCTGAGGTCGAGTCGTTCCTCGACGGCCGGTCGGGGGCGGTCGCGCTCGACGTCGGCTGCGGGAACGGGCGGCACACGGAGGCGCTCGCGGCGCGCGCCGAGGCCGCCGTCGGCGTCGACCTCAGCCGCGGGCTGCTCGACGAGGCGGTCGCCCGCGCCCGCGAGCGGGGGTACTTGGACGCGACTGCGTTCGTCCATGGGGACGCGGCCGCGCTGCCGGTCCGCGACGGCGCGGTCGACCTCGCGGTCTACGTCGCCACGCTCCACCACCTCTCGCCCCGGGCCGCCCGCGTCGAGAGCCTGAACGAACTGGCCCGGGTCCTCGCGCCGGGCGGGACCGCGCTCGTCAGCGCGTGGAGCACGGCGCACGACCGCTTCGACCGCGAGGAGGGGTTCGACACGACCGTCGACTGGACGCTGCCGGGCGGCGAGACGGTCCCCCGGTACTATCACATCTACTCGCCGTCCGAGTTCGAGTCCGACCTCGCGGAAAGCGACCTCGAACCGCACCACGTGACGGTTTCGAGCGGGAACTGCTACGCGGAGGCGTCGCCGCCGGACCGCTGATTATCACGAGAGATACCGCAGGGGGTGGATTAAAGAGTCCCTGTCGACCGCCTGATGGTAATGGCTGACACTTTCCTCGAACGGGTCCTGCGTCGGGTCGCGCCCGACGCGGTCGCCCGGAGTTACCTCGCGAAGTTCCTCGTCGCCCTCGTCGTCGTCGTCCTCGCCATCGGGGCCGTCGGGGCCGTCACGTACGCCGAGACGACGGACCAGCTCGAATCGAACGCGCAGGGGGACTACACGGCCGTCGCGGAGCTGAGCGCCACGGAGCTCGACGGCTGGGCGAGCGACCGCCGCTCGGTGCTCACGGAGATCGCCGACAACCACGCGTTCTCCCAGGACCCCGCCCAAGTCGACAGCTACCTCTCCTCGCACCTCTCGCGGACCGCCGAGTCGGTCACCGCCCTCCACTTCGTCGACCGCGACGAGAGCGCCGTCCTCGCCAGCACCGACCGAGAGGCCGGCGAGTCGGTCACCTCGCAGGCGTGGTTCGACGACGACCTCCTGTTCGCGGACGACGTGTTCACGAGCCCCACCTACATGGTCGACGGCGAGCGCCGGATCGCGTACGTCGCGTCGACCCCGCTGCGGGAGTACCTCGTGATGGAGATCTCGCTCGCCCCCGTCACCGAGGACTTCCGTCAGCCCACCGAGAGCGCGTTCACGACCATCGTCCAGCCCGACGGCCGGATCGCGGCGAGCAACGCCGACTACGTCTCCGGGATCCGCTACGACACCGACGTTCGCTCGGCGATGCTCGACGACACGCGGGCCGTCGGGTTCCTCCCGTCGGCCACGTTCAGCTTCGCCGACGGCGGCGAGTACCTCGTCGCGTACGCGCCCTTGGAGACCGAGGAATGGTACGTCGCGGTCCACGTCCCGCTCTCCGAGGCGTACGCCCTCTCGGGGATGATCGGTCGGAACCTGCTCCTCATCGTCGGCGTCGCGATCGTCGGGCTCGGGCTGCTCGGCCTGACGCTCGGCCGCGGCACCGTCGCAGAGCTGAACCAGCTCCGGGTGCGGGCGACGGCGCTGGCCGACGGCGACCTCGACGTCGACTTCCACACGGAGCGGCGCGACGAGTTCGGCGACCTCTCCGCGGCGTTCGCCACCATGCGCGACTCGCTGCGCGACCAGATCCAGTCGGCGGAGACGCAGCGGGAGCGCGCCGAGGCGGCGAAGGCGGAGAGCGAGGCGTTCGCGGAGCGGCTGGAGTCGCGCGCCGGGGACTTCGGCGAGACGATGGCCGCCTGCGCGGACGGCGACCTCACCGCGCGGCTGGAGGCCGACCCCGAGGACCCCGAGGCCCTCCGCGACATCGCCGCGGAGTTCAACGACGCGATGGACGAACTGGAGGCCGCGATCGCGGAGGTCGACGCCTTCGCCGTCGAGGTGGCCGACCGCAGCGAGGCGGTGACCGACGGCACCGACGAGGCCGCGGCCGCCGGCCGGGAGACGAGCGACGCGGTCGACGAGATATCCGCCGGCGCGGAGCGGCAGAGTCGGCGGCTGGCCGAGGTGGCCAGCGAGATGGAGGACATGTCGGCGACCGTCGAGGAGGTCGCGGCCTCCGCCGACGAGGTGGCGACCACCTCCCGGCAGGCCGACGCGCTCACCGAGGAGGGCCGCGAGGCGGCGGCCGACGCGGTCGAGGAGCTCCACGGCATCGAGGCGCGCTCGGAGTCGGCCGCGGAGACGATCGAGCGGCTCGAGTCCGAGATGGCGGAGGTCGACGAGATCGTCGAGACGATCTCGGAGATCGCCGACCAGACGAACCTGCTCGCGCTCAACGCCTCGATCGAGGCGGCCCGCGCGGGCGAGGCCGGCTCCGGCTTCGCGGTCGTCGCCGAGGAGGTGAAGTCGCTCGCCGAGGAGACCCAGGAGTCCGCCGCCGAGGTCGAGGCCCTGATCGAGAGCCTCCGCGAGCGCACCGACGAGAGCGTCGACGAGATGGCCGCGATCCGCGACGGGGTCGACGACGGGGTCGGCGTCGTCGAGGACGCCGAGGACGCGCTCGAAGAGGTCTCCGAACGGGTGAGCGAGGCCGACGACGGCGTCCAGGAGATCTCCGGGGCGATGGACGCGCAGGCGGCGTCGGTCAACGAGGTGACCGGCGCGGTCGACGAGCTCGCGGGCGTGAGCGAGCAGACCACCGCCGAGGCGACCACCGTCGCGTCCGCCGCCGAGGAGCAGGCGGCCACGCTCGGCGAGGTCTCCGAGCAGGCGCACGACCTCCACGAGCGCGCCCGCGACCTGCGGGAGATGACCGAGGACTTCGAAGTCGACGCCGACGAGGCCGCCGCCGGCGACGCGGCGGCGTCAGCCGACGCCGGGGCCGTGGCGCTCGACGCCGACACCGCGTTCTCGTTCGGCGCCGACGAGGAGGCGTCGGACGCCGCGGCCGCGAGCACGGACGGCGGCACCGACACCGACGCGAGCGGCTCGGAGACAGAGACTGGAGCCGGATCGGAGCAGTCGCTCGACGAGCGCGCGCGTTCAACAGAAGAGTGACCGTCGTCGTCCGCGACGGCGCGTTCCGCCGGTGTCGTCGCGGTCGGCGGTTCCCGCGCGATTCAGTCCGCCATCGACTCGTGGCTGACGCCTCGGTCGTCCGGGAGCGGCGCCACGAGCCGGTACGCCGCGTAGAGGCCGAGCACCGCGATGCCGGCCAGCACGAAGCCGGTGCGGATCTCCGGCGCGATCAGCGGCGTCGCGACCACGTCGCCCGCCTCGTTCTTCATCGGGACCGGGGCGAACGGCTGCCCGGCCAGCGTCTCGACCAGTCCGAGGACCGCGATGCCGAACAGCATCAGTCCCGCGCTCAACGCCCGTGCCGCCTTGTCGATGATGTCTGTCATTTTCGGTCACCTCGTTAGCCGAGCAGGTACCGCAGCTTGGGGTTCTGTTTGACGAGCTCCGTGTCCTCGATGATCGCGTCGAGGCCGTAGTACCGACCGGCCGCGAGCACGATCACCGTCATGAACAGCAGCAGGCCCATCAGGTCGCTGTTGACGACGCCGTGGCCGAACCCGGCGTTGCCGACCCAGAACAGGATCATGAAGATGACCCCGCCGAAGGCGGCGAAGCGGGTGAGCGCCCCGGCCATCAGCGCGAGGCCGATGAGCGTCTCGAAGAGGGGCACACCGGGCTCGATGAGCCACGCGAGGTTGTTCCCCATCCAGACCGGGATGCCGCCGAGGACCGTCCCGCTCATCTGTTGCATGTACGCCGGGCCGTAGCTGTACGCGAACCCGTCTGTGATGATCTTCGTCACGCCGGCGTGGAAGAACCACCAGCCGGTGACGACGCGGAGGAACGCGATCCAGTACGTCGCCCAGGGTCCCTCCAGCGCGAACTCGACCTCGCCGACCAGCGGATTGCTCGATTGGTATGACATCGGTGTCACCTCACGGGTGTACGTTGGGTGGCTACCCACATAGGTGCCGAACAGATTTCTAAGCCGCTGAAAAGCGTTCTAACGCGCTGGGAGGGGTCCACAGTATCAGGGGCCTTTAAGTACTACTGCCAGTCACGGTCGCGGCTCGTCCCGTCAGAACACGGAACGCTTATGAAAGCCGTTCCGCCTACGTGTAGGTGCGCCATCGACCGACGCGAGCGCCGGTGGTCTAGTGGTAGGACCTGAGCCTTCCAAGCTCATGGCCCGGGTTCAAATCCCGGCCGGCGCACTCACTTCGTTCGTGCGCCGCCCGTACTCCCACTCGCTCGCTTCGCTCGCTCGCGGGAGTCCCGGCCGGCGCAGTTCTCGGACACAACGAACCGGAAACGACTGCGACGAGTGAGTCCGTGCGTCAGGATGCGCAGAGGGATTTGAATCAGAGAGCGAGCGGAGCGAGCGACCGTGGTTCAAATCCCGGCCGGCGCACTCACTTCGTTCGTGCGCCGCCCGTACTCCCACTCGCTCGCGGGAGTCCCGGCCGGCGCATCTCTCGAACGTAGTGAGAGAAACTGCCGCGGGATTTGAACCGTATCAGTCGCGCGCAGCGAGCGAGCACGTCTGGTTCCGGTTCAAATCCCGACTGGCGTACGAAGGAGTGAGTGCGCCCCCCGACCTCTCGCTCGCAATCGGGGTGCTCGCGTCCCTCGCACCTCGCACCGCCCGCGAGAGCCACGGCCGGCGCAGCTCTCGGACAAACCGAGAGACGCCTCCGTGGGATTTGGATCCCATCGGCCGCGCGCAGTGCGCTCTGCGAGAGGTCCGGAGTCTCTCTCGACGAGTTCCGCTGAAAAGTCGGCGGCGATCAGTCGTCGGTGGCCGGCGCCTCGGCCCCCTCGGCCTCGGCGGACTCGCGCGGCCCGCCCGCGTGCCCCTCGTGGGCGACGGCGGTCGCCATGAGGTGGGGCGGGATGGCGGGCACCTCGTCCTCGCCGACGGGGCCGTCGCGCGCGATCTCCTCGGTCGAGCGCGGGAACTCCCGGATCTCCTTGTGGATCGCGAGGCCGGCCTTCGCCCCCTGGCCCATCGCGACCGGCACCTGGTTGTGGCCCGGCGTGATGTCGCCGACCGCGAACACGCCGTCCTCGCTGGTGCGGCCGTGGTCGTCGACGGCGATGGTGCCGTCGTCGTTGAGGTCGCAGCCCAGCCCCTCGGCGAGGACGGTGTTGTAGTCGGAGCCGTACATCGCGAAGCCGCCGCGGTACTCGCGGCGCGTGCCGTCCGCGAACTCCAGCGCCTCCAGCCAGCCGGTGTCGGGGTCGTTCTCGACGCCCTCGACCTCCTCGGTGACGACGTCGACGGGGTGCGCCTCCAGCTGCGCGGCGGTCTCCTCGCTCCACGTCGGCTCCTCGCCGCGGGTCAGCACGTCCACGTCGTCGGTGACGTTGAGCATGATCATCGCGACGTGGGCGGCGGCCTCGCCGTGGCCCATCACGTACACCGGTTCGTCGGCGAACATGTAGGCGTCGCAGTGGAGGCAGTAGTGGAGCCCCTTGCCCGTCCGCGGGAGCGGCGGGTCCGGGCGCTCGTCGGAGAACCCGGTCGCGAGGACGACGCGGTCCGCCACCAGTTCGGCGTCGTTCGTCTCCAGTCGGAACCGGTCGTCGTCGGTGCGCTCGACCTCGGTGACGAAGCCGCGCTCGAAGGTGCCGCCGTACGACTCCACCTGTTCGCGCCCGGTGGCGAGGAACTCGTTGCCGGAAACGTCCTCGGTGACGCCGATCACGTTGTGCGTGTCGGCCATCATCGCCGCGCGGCCGCCGCCGCGGTCGATCAGCACCGTCTCGTGGCCCAGTCGGGCCCCGTACAGCGCCGTCGTCAGCCCGGCCGGCCCGCCGCCGACCACCGCGATCTCGTACTCGTCGTCGGACGAACTCATTACCGCTCGTAGGCGACCCACCGGGTTAAATACCGTCTTGTTGTGCGCGTCCCGCGGCCAACCCCGTTCGCTCCGCGCCGGAAGGTGGATCGACGCCCGACCGTGACGGCTTCCGCCCCCCGTCCGGAGGTTTATTGGTGCGTACCGCGTTCGCTCGGTCAGTGGTCACTCGTCTCGCCCTCGCCGTGTGCCTCCTCCTCGTCGGCATCGCCGCCGATGTGGGCACGACCTACGTCGCGCTCTCGGGCAGCGAGTACGTCGAGGGGTCGCCAGTCGGCCGCCTGTTCATCTCCCGGTTCGGCCTCCTCGGCGGGATGCTCCTCACGAAGGTCGTCGGCATGGCCGTCATCGGGCTCCCGGTCGCGGTCGCCGGCGGCACGCGACGGTTCGTCGCCACCCTGATGTGCGGCGGCGTCGGCGCGCTCTCGCTGGCCGTCGCCGCGCGGAACCTGCTGTTCGTCGCGGGCCTGTGGCCGTGAGGGACCCGGCCGTGGCTCGGCCGTGACGCGTCTGCCTCGGACCCCGCGACGCGAGCGGATCGGCGGCCTCGGCCGCCGCGACCCCAGCGGTTTTGCGTCGCCGGCGACACCGATCCGTATGCCACGCGAATCCGCTCCGGCCCGCTCTCCGCCGGAGACGCGCCGCGAGGTCGTCACGGAGACGCTCCACGGGGTCGACGTCGACGACCCGTACCGATGGCTCGAAGGCGACGGCGAGGCGGTCGACCAGTGGGTCGACGCCCAGAACGCCCACGTCGACGAGACGCTGGACGACGCGCTCCGGGACCGGCTCCGCCCGCGCTTCGAGGACCTCGTCGAGGTGGCCGACTACGGCCCTATCGCCGTCCGCGAGGGGCGCTACTTCGCGACGGTCCGCGAGCCCGGGGCCGACCACGCCCGCCTCGTCGTCCGCGACGCTCCCGACGGCGACGGCCGCCTCCTCGTCGACCCGAACGCTTGGGCCGCGAACCGCGACGAGGGGCGTCCGCCGCGGTCGATGGCGTGGTACGTCCCGTCGCACGACGGCGAGCGCGTCGCGGTCGGCGTCACCGAGGGCGGCGACGAGAACTACGACGTGCGAGTCCTGTCGGTGCCCGACCCGACTGAATCGCCGGCATCCGAGGGCTCGGGAGGCTACGGTGCGGGCGTCGAGGAGGTCGCGGTCCTCCCCGAGCGCGGCCGCGTCAACGCGGGGGGCCTCGCCTGGACGGCCGACGGCGAGGGGGTCGTCTACGTCGCGACCGGCGGCGCGGCCGACGGCGCGCAGATGGACAAGGAGATCCGCCGGTTCCGGCTCGCGGACGGTCCCGAGGCGGAGGAACTCCTGCTCGAACACGACGACCAGCACGTCTGGCCGCGGGTCACGGTCGACCCCGACTCCGGGCTGCTCGCGGTCGCCTTCTCCGAGATGGTGGGGGGAACCGAGTGGTACGTCCACGTCGACGGCGACCTCCGCCCCGTCCTGACCGACACCGACGCCGAGACGTCGGTCCAGTTCCACGACGGGACGGCGTTCGTCTCGACCGACCACGGCGCGCCCCGGCGGCGGGTGCTCGCCTGCTCGGTCGACCGCTTCCGCGAGGGCGACCTCTCCTTCGAGGAGTGCCGCGAGCTGCTCCCCGGCGGCGAGGGGATCATCCAGTCGGTGGCGCCGACTCCCGAGCGCCTCCTCGTCCACCGCCAGCGCGACGCCCACTCGCGGCTCTCCGTCCACGACCGCGACGGGACGCACCTGCGCGACGTGTCGCTGCCGTCGTACTGCTCCGTCACGTGGGTCTCCGGGAACCGCGACGCGCCCGAGGCGTTCTTCGGGCTCACCGGCTTCGACCGGCCGCCGGCGGTCCGGGCGCTCGACCTCGACGGCGGGGCGGACGCGAAGGACGAACTGGCGTCGACGGAGGTCGACTCCGTCGACCTCCCCGTCCCTGACGACCTCGTCGTCGAACAGCGGTTCGTCGACTCGACGGACGGCGCCGAGGTGCCGGTGTTCGTCTGCTACCGCGAGGACGCCGCCGTCGACGGCCCGCGCCCGACGCTGCTGTACGGCTACGGCGGCTTCCGGAACAGTATCACCCCGTCGTTCGGCCGGTTCCGGCTGCCGTTCCTCGCGGACGGTGGCGCGTTCGCGGCGGTGTGCGCCCGCGGCGGGTACGAGTACGGCGAGCCGTGGCACGAGGCCGGGATGCTCGCGGAGAAACAGCACACCTTCGACGACTTCGTCGCGGCCGGGGAGGCGCTCTGCGCGTCCGGGCTGACCGACACTGACCACCTGGCGGTCGCCGGCGGGTCGAACGGCGGGCTCTCGGTGGGCGCGGTGGTCACCCAGCGCCCGGACCTGTGGGCCGCCGCGCAGTGTGCGGTCCCCCTGCTGGACATGCTCCGGTTCCACCGCTTCCTGCTCGGGGAGTCGTGGACGACGGAGTACGGCCACCCGGAGGACCCGGAGGCGTTCGAGTACCTCCGCGCGTACTCGCCGTACCACAACGTCGACGCCGACGAGTCGTATCCGCCTGTCTACTTCACCACGGCCGCGAGCGACACGCGCGTCCACCCCTCGCACGCGCGGAAGATGACCGCGCGGCTCCAGAACGAGGCCGCGGGCGGGCCGTTCCTGCTGCGGACGAAGTCGGCCACCGGGCACGGCGTCGGCAAGCCCGCCTCGATGATCGTCGACGAGCAGACGGACTCGTGGGCGTTCTGCTACGAGCAACTGGGCGTGAGCCCGGACGCCGCGGCGACCGCCGACCGGGACTGACCTACCTGCCCTCGTAGAGCCGCTCCGCCGTCGTCTCGGGGAGGCCGGCCTCCCGGACCGCGGCCGCGACGCGGTCCACGTCGTACTCGACGCGGTGCGTCTCGACTGCGTCGCTCCCGTCGGCCGTCGCATCGAGGACGGCGTAGCCCGCCCGCGGGTCGCCGTCGCGCGGCTGGCCGACGCTGCCCGGATTGCACACGAAGCCGCCGGCCACGTCGCGGCACCCCTGAACGTGGGTGTGGCCGAGGACGATCCCGTCGTACTCGCCCATGTGCCGGTCGAGGTTCGGGAACTCCTCCGGGTAGACGTAGGCGTCCTCGCGCTCGGCGGCGGGGTGCGAGTGGACGAGCAGGTACCGGTCGCCGGCGAACGTCTCCGTCCGCGGGAGGGCGTCGATCCACTCGCGCTGGTCGGCCGACAGCGACGCCTTCGCGTGCTCGAGGCCGGCCTCGGCCATCCGGTTGGCGCTGTACCGGTGCGGGCTCTCGACGGTGCGGTCGTGGTTCCCCCGGACCGTCGCGGCCGCGACCTCGCGCACGCGCTCGACGCACTCGGCCGGCCACGGGTTGTAGCTGACCACGTCGCCCGCGCAGTAGATCCGGTCGACGGCGGGCATGTCGTCGAGGACCGTCTCCAGCGCCGGGAGGTTCGCGTGAACGTCCGAGATGAGGCCGACCTTCATCGGAGATGGGTTCGGCCGGCGAGAGGGAATAGGTTGTGGCGCGACGCGAGGACTTGTACTGGGATCCCGGCGCGTGCCTGCGAGTGGCCGCCGAAGGCGGCCGCGAGGAGCACGCGCGAGGGAGTCGGCCGACCGCAGGGAGGCCGACGAGGCTGGGGAGGCGTGAGGTGCGGTCGCGGTGCGGGGTGGGACTCGAAGGGGCAGTCGCGAGGGCGAAGCACGGCGACGTAAGCACTGAACGAGGGAGCGAACGCAGTGAGCGACCGAGTGAAGCGCGCAACGAGCCGCGCGAGTCCTCGCGACTGGGGCTTCGGCGGTGTTCACCGGCGGTCCGCGTTCAGCTATTTATAAGTGAGCGACTGGATCTTCGGCGGTGTTCCGTCCCGTCACTTACGCCTTCACCTTCTCGCGGAAGCGCTCGCGGACCTTCTCTACCTTCGGCTGCGCGTGCATCGTACAGTAGGCGTCGGCCGGGTTCTTCTCGAAGTAGTCCTGGTGTTTCTCCTCGGCGCGGTAGAACGTCTCCAGCCGCTCGAGTTCGGTGACGACGTCGTCGTCGTAGCCGCCCTCCTCGTCGAGCGCCGCGATGTACTCCTCGGCGAGCCGGCGCTGCTCGTCGTCGTGATACAACACGATCGACCGGTACTGGCTCCCCACGTCCGGCCCCTGTCGGTTCAGCTGGGTCGGGTCGTGGACGGTGAAGAAGATCTCGAGGATCTCCTCGTAAGAGAGCGCCTCGGGGTCGTACTCGACCTGAACGACCTCGGCGTGGCCGGTGTTGCCGGTACACACCTCGCGATAGCTCGGGTCCTCGACGTGGCCGCCGGCGTAGCCGGAGGTGACGCGCTCGACGCCGTCGAGTTCCTTGAACGCCGCCTCGACGCACCAGAAGCAGCCGCCGCCGACCGTCGCGGTCTCGGTGTCGGTCATGGACTCGTGTTGGCGTCGGAGACGTATTAATGGCGCGTGGCCGGAAAGCCGAGACTCGACTCGTTCGTTTATTCATAACCGATCGCTGCTAACTCGTCGGGGAACACCTCGAAGGGGCAGTCGGGAGGCGGACGCACGCTCGCTGCGCTCCTCGGTCGCTCACTCTGTTCGCTCCCTGTGGTGCTTGCGTCGCCTGCGCCCGCCTCCCGACTGCCCCTTCGAGCCCCACCCGACCGCACCGCAACCGCACCTCACACCTCCCCAGCCTCGTCGGCCTCCCTGCGGTCGGCCGACTCCCTCGCGCGTGCTGCTCGGCCGCGGTGCGACCTCGCAGGCACGCGCCACCGCAGGTCGATTCATGACCGATCAGTCGACCGCCCCAGTCCGTCCCGAACGCGTTCGCCCGGCAACCCTGCGGTCGAACGGTAGACCTTTGCCGTCGCCCGCTCCACGTCGCGTATGGTCTCGCTGGGACTGGTGGTGGCGCGGTTCAACGACTCCGTCACGGAGCCGATGGCCGAGGCCGCCCGCGAGGCGGCCGCCGACCGCGACGCCGTCGTCGTCGACGAACTGAGCGTGCCGGGCGCGTACGACAGCCCGCTGGCCGCCGACCGGCTGGCGCGCCGAGACGACGTCGACGCCGTCGCGGTCGTCGGCGCCATCGTCACCGGCGACACGGACCACGACCGCGTCATCGCGAACGCGACCGCCGAGAAGCTCACCGACGTGAGCCTCGACCGGGACACGCCGGTCACCTTCGGCGTGAGCGGCCCGGGGATGTCCGGCGCGGAGGCGCGCGAGCGGATCGACAAGGGGGCGGACGCGGCCGCGGCCGCGATCGACCTCGCGACGGAACTCGACTGACGGACACGACGATCACACACGACACATGAGCGACGCATACGACTTCTCGGAGCGGATCGGACGCGTAGAGCCCAGCGCGACGCTGGCGATATCGAACCTGGCGGCGGAGAAGGAGGCCGAGGGCGCGGACATCGTCGACCTCTCGGTCGGCGAGCCCGACTTCGACACCCCGGCGAACGTCGTCGCGGCCGGGAAGGCGGCCCTCGACGCGGGCCACACGGGGTACACCTCCTCGAACGGCGTGCCCGAGCTGAAGGCGGCGATCGCGGAGAAGCTCCGCGGCAACGGGATCGAGGCCGACGCCGACGAGGTGATCGTCACCCCCGGCGGCAAGCAGGCGCTGTACGAGACGTTCCAGACGCTGATCGACGAGGGCGACGAGGTCGTCCTGCTCGACCCGGCGTGGGTCTCCTACGAGGCGATGGCGAAGCTCGCCGGCGCCGACCTCTCGCGCGTCGACCTCGCGCCGCACGGCTTCCAGCTGGAGCCCGCCCTCGACGAGCTCGCCGAGACCGTCTCGGACGACACCGAGCTGCTCGTCGTCAACACCCCGTCGAACCCCACGGGCGCGGTGTTCTCGGAGGCGGCCCTGGAGGGCGTCCGCGACCTCGCCGTGGAGCACGACGTGGCCGTCATCTCGGACGAGATCTACGAGCGCATCGTCTACGACGCCGACCACGTCTCGCTCGCGAGCCTCGACGGGATGGCCGACCGCACGGTGACGATCAACGGCTTCTCGAAGGCGTACTCGATGACCGGCTGGCGGCTCGGCTACCTCCACGCCACCGACGAGTTCGTCGGCGAGGCGGGGAAGCTCCACTCCCACTCCGTCTCCTGTGCCACGAACTTCGTCCAGCGCGCGGGGATCGAGGCCTTGGAGAACACCGAGGCGTCGGTCGAAGAGATGCGCGACGCCTTCGCCGACCGCCGGGACCTCCTCGTGGACCTGTTCGACGAGCACGGCGTCGACGTCGACGTCGGCGACGGCGCGTTCTACATGATGATCCCCGTCGCGGACGACGACCAGGCGTGGTGCGAGGCGGCGATCGAGCAGGCGGCCGTCGCCTGCGTCCCCGGAAGCGCGTTCAACGCCCCCGGCTACGCCCGCATCTCTTACGCCGCGAGCGAGGAGCGACTGCGCGAGGCGGTCGACCGCCTCGTCTCGAACGACCTGCTGTAACCCCGCCAGCCCGCCCGCGGACGCCGCGGTCTCACCCGCTTGCCGACCAGACGAACTCGCGGATCGGCCGCGAACGGGGGCTGCGATGCGTTTTTCACCCCGCTCCTCGAAGTTTCAACTTGGTGGTACGATGTACGACAGGATACTGTACCCGACCGACGGGAGCGCCGGATCGGAGGCGGCGGCGGCGCACGTGGGGGCGCTCGCGTCGCAGTTCGGCGCGAGCGTGGACGTGTTACACGTGATCGACACCCGCGAGGGCGGGCTTGGCCTGAGCGGGGCGTTCCTCGACGACGACCCGCAGGCGATGAGCGGGCGGTCGCCCGACGAGGGCTACATCGGGCGGCACGGGGACGGGCCCGACCCCGAGGAGGTCGAGGCCGGGCTCACCGACCACGCCGAGGCGCTCATCCAGGCCTCGACCGGCGAGGTCGACCTGACGACTGCGGTCGAGTCGGGGACGCCCCACTCGGTGATACTGCGCTACGCCGACGAGGCCGACGCCGACCTCGTGGTGATGGGGACGCACGGCCGGACCGGCGTCGAGCGGTACCTGCTCGGCAGCGTCGCGGAGAAGGTCGTCCGGCTCTCGGACGTGCCGGTGATGACGGTGCGGGCGGACGAGGACGAGTGAGGCGGCGGACCGGACGACCGAAGCGGACGCGGGACGCCGGCGGACCGATCCGACCGGCGGCCGATGATTTTTCCCGGCTCCGTCGCCCACGCGGACCCATGAGCGACCCGGAGCGAACGGCGATCGACGACGGCGTTCGCGAGGCCCTCCTCGACCGCGTGAACAGCCCCAGCGCGACCGTCGGCGCGAGCGTGCCCGACGAGGTCGAGATAGACGGGAGCGCCGTCGACCTGTCGGCGTTCATCGTCGAGACCCGGAAGGTCGACGCGGTCCCGCCCGCGCTCGACCGGAAGGTGACTGCGGCGCGCGAGTCGCTCAGGGCCGAGCGGGCGCGGCGCGTCGAGCGGCTGGAGAGCGACCCCCTCGGCCGCGAGACCGCCGAGGCGCTCGCCGACGAGGTCGTCGGCATCGACCGCGCGCTCAACGCCTTGGAGGGCATCCGCCGGCCGGGGTTCGCCGACGAGCACCACGCCGACACGCTGGCGGGCCACGAGCGCTGGCTCGCGTTCGTCGATCAGGTCCGGTGATTCCGGGTCCCGCCCCGACCCGGCGTCGCCGGCCCCCTTCCGAAACCCTTACTCGCCGCCCGCGTGGTACGTTCGGGTATGAGCGACACCGCAGCGTCGGACGACGGCGAGGCCGCCGTCGACGCCGAGGAGGTCAGACACGTCGCCGATCTCGCGCGGGTGCGGCTCGCCGACGAGGAGGTCGACGAGTTCGCGGCGCAGTTCGGCGACATCTTGGAGTACTTCGCCGCGCTCGACGAGGTCCCGGAGACGGAGCGCGAGGAGGAGCTCGTCAACGTGATGCGCCCGGACGAGGTCCGCGAGGGGCTCTCCCAGGAGGAGGCGCTCGCGAACGCCGAGGAGACGGAGGACGGCTTCTTCGTCGGCCCGAAGGTGTCGTAATGGCGGCCGATATCAACGCCTTCGTCACGGAGGCGACGATCGAGGGCGACGCGGACGCCGACGGCCCGCTGGCGGGCAAAACCGTCGCCGTGAAGGACAACATCTCCACCGAAGGGATCCGGACGACCTGCGGCTCGGAGATGCTGGCGGACTACGTCCCGCCCTACTCCGCGACCGTCGTCGACCGCCTGACCGAGGCGGGCGCGACGGTCGTCGGCAAGACGAACATGGACGAGTTCGGGATGGGGACGACGACCGAGACCTCCGCGTTCGGCCCCACTCGGAACCCGGTGGACACCGACCGCGTCCCGGGCGGCTCCTCCGGCGGCTCGGCGGCCGCGGTCGCGGCGGGCGAGGCCGACGTGGCCCTCGGCTCCGACACCGGCGGCTCGGTGCGCTGTCCGGCCGCCTTCTGCGGCGTCGTCGGGATCAAGCCCACCTACGGGCTCGTCTCCCGGTACGGCCTGATCGCGTACGCGAACTCCCTCGAACAGATCGGCCCGATCGCGGACACCGTCGAGGAGGCGGCCGCCGCGCTCGACGTCATCGCGGGCGACGACCCCAACGACGGGACGACCCGCGACCTGCGCGAGGTCGAGGGCGCCGACCCCGACGCGAGCTACGCCGCGGCCGCGGACGGCGACGTGGCGGGCCTGACGGTCGGCGTGCCCACGGAGCTGTTCGAGGGCGCCGACGAGCGCGTCGTCGAGACGGTCGAGGCCGCGATCGACGACCTGGAGGCGCAGGGCGCGGAGACGACCGAGATCTCGCTCCCCTCCGTCGAGCACGCGGTCCAGGCCTACTACGTGATCGCGATGGCGGAGGCCTCCTCGAACCTCGCGCGCTTCGACGGCGTCCGGTACGGCCACCGGAGCGACGCCGACGGCAACTGGAACGAGTCGTTCGCGGAGACCCGCGAGGAGGGGTTCGGCGCGGAGGTCAAGCGGCGGATCCTGCTCGGCACGTACGCGCTCTCGGCCGGCTACCACGACAAGTACTACGAGAAGGCGCAGGACGCCCGCGCGTGGGTCCGTCGGGACTTCGAGGACGCCTTCGACGACGTCGACGTGATCGCGTCGCCGACGATGCCGGTCCTCCCCTTCGAGCTGGGCGAGAGCCTCGACGACCCGCTGCGGATGTACCTCGCGGACGCGAACACGACGCCGGTCAACCTCGCGAACCTCCCCGCGATCTCCGTGCCCGCGGGCGAGGCGGACGGGCTCCCGGTCGGGCTCCAACTCGTCGGCCCGAAGTTCGGCGAGGAGGCCATCGTCCGCGCCGCGAGCGCGGTCGAGGTGCGATGAGCCTCACCGACGAGGAACGCGACCGGCTCGCCGACGTGGTCCGCCTCCAGCCGACGAAGAACGGCGAGCTCCAGGACGCGTGGGAGATGGAGAGCGGCAGCGAGGTCCACGGCTACCTGGAGACCCACCTGAAGGAGTACTACTACCGCGACGACGACAGCCTGATCCGCGCCACGGCGGAGGCCAACGACCTCGTCGATGTCGAGCCCGGCGTCGAGCCCGACGCGGTCGCGCGCGGCGGCGTGCCGGAGACGATCCGCGTCCCCGAGCTGGAGTCGCGGGTGGTCGACGTGCTCGCCGGCCCGGACGAGCGCTCGCAGTCCGTCGTCAGCGTGCTCAACGCGCTCCGGGAGGCGTACGACGCCGACCCCGAGGTCGACGCGGTGCGGCGCGCGCTCCGCAGCCTCGAACGCAAGAACGTCGTCGAGGTCGTCTACCGCACCGTGCCGACGTTCCGGCTGGCGGTCGACCGCGACGGGATAACCGTCGAAATCGAGTCGTAGGCGTCCCGTCCCCCAGGCGGTCCGGTCGTCGCCGGTCGGCGATACGACTTTGTACCGCGACGGAGACCGTCACGGCGATGGCCGACGACGAGACCCTCCGCGACCGGCTCCGCCGCAACGCGAGCGGCATCGCCGCCACGACGGTCACCGGGACGTGGCTCGCCGCCCTCCTGCTCGGGTTCGACTGGTGGCTCGGGTTCATGCTGTTCGGCTACATCGTGATCGTTCCGGTCGTCTCGATGCTGTTCGACGAGGAGGCCGAGGAGTCCGAGTTCGAGGAGTACGACCCCGATCCGCTGTGGGGCAGACACGGGGAGACGGCGGAGAGCGACGACGAGCCCGCCGACACCGCTGACGCCTTAGAGCGCCTGCGGACCCGCTACGCGAACGGCGACCTCACCGACGAGCAGTTCGAGCGCAAGCTCGACCGGCTGTTAGAGACCGAGACCCCCGAAGACGCCGCCGAGTGGGCCGAGCGGAACCGGGCCGCCGACCGGGAGCGCGACGTCGAACGCGAGCGGTGACGCGGGGCGACGGCGTCGCGGCGGGCGGCGTCGCGGCGGCGAGCCCGGCGCGACCGAACCTCAAGCTTCAATGCGCGCGACCGACTCGACCGCGTATGAGCGACCAGGAACTGCGGAAGGAGGCGCACGACCTCGACGTCACCGTCTGGGTCGGGAAGCACGGCATCGACTCGGTCGTCGACGAGCTGGCCGACCAGCTGGACGACCGGAAGCTGGTGAAGGTGAAGTTCCTCCGCGCGGCCCGCGGGGGTACCACGACCGACGAGCTCGCCGAGGAGCTCGCCGACGCGGTCGGCGCCGACCTGATCGAGACGCGCGGGAACACGGCGGTGCTCCACTGACGAGCGCCGCCGCGGGGACGCTCCGGCGTCGTTGCGGTCGCGGGGACGCTCCGGCGTCGTCGCGGTCGCGGGGACGCTCCGGCGTCGTCGCGGTCGCGGGGACGCTCCGACCGTACCTCGGACCGGTGACGGAACTCGTCGTCGACGCCGCCATCTTCCTCGTCGTCGTCGCGACGTACCTGCTCTAGGAGGCGGCCGTCACCCCCCCGTGAAGCGGGTCTTCGACAGGCGGGGGCTCGACGAGCACGCCAGGCGCCCGCTCCAGAAGATCCTGGCGTTCCTCGTGTTGTTCGCCGGCGTCACGCTCGCGATCGGCTTCGCGCTCCGGGACGTGATCAAGAACGTCGTCGCTGGCGTGTTCAGCTACACCGACAAGCCGTTCCGCATCGGCGACCGGACCGAGCGGAACGGCAACTCGGGCGTCGTCGAGGACATATCCTTCCGCGTCGCCCGCGTCCGCACGTTCGACAAGGAGCTGCTCACGGTGCCGAACCACGCCCTGACGAGCGACGTGGTGAAGAACCCGGTCGCGAAGAAGGCGCTCCGCCTGAAGTGCGTCTTCGGGATCGTCCACGAGGACGACGTCGAGAAGGCGACCGACATCGTCGTCGAGGAGGCCGAGGAGAGCGGCGCCATCCTCGAAGACCCGGCGCCGTCGGTCCGGCTCACCGAGCTGGCCGACTCCTACGTCGGGCTCCAGTCGCGGACCTGGATCGAGGACCCCTCGCGGGCGGACTTCGTCAAGGCGCGCGCCGACTACGTGAAGGTCGTCAAGGCGCGCTCCGACGAGGAGGGGATCTCGATCCCCTTCCCGCAGCGGACCGTCTCTGGGCGCAACGAGTGGACGGACCCCGCGTCGTTCGGCGGGGACGACTGAGGAAGCGGCCGCGCCCGGCGGGGCCGATAGTAACGAACTTGAGGGTCCGGTAACTGGGTGTGCCCATGTACGTGGTCGTCATCGGGGCCGGCGAGGTCGGGACGAGCATCGCCGCGAGTCTCGCGTCGGACCACGAGGTGGTCGTCGTGGACGTCGACCCGGACCGCGCGGAACAGCTCAAGTACGAACTCGACGTCCTCACCATCGCGGGCGACGGCACGTCCTCGGAGATCCAGTCGACCGCCGAGGTCCACCGCGCGGACATGGTCATCGCCTGTACCGACGACGACCAGACGAACCTCGTCGCCTGCGGCACCGCCAAGACGCTCGGGGACGGGTTCACGATCGCCCGCGTCAAGAGCACCGACTTCCTCCGCACGTGGGAGGGCAGCGAGGGGGCGTTCGGCGTCGACTTCATGGTGTGTACAGACCTGCTGACCGCGGAGAACATCGTCCGCGTCATCGGGCTCCCGGCGGCCGTCGACGTCGACCCGTTCGCCGGCGGCCTCGTCCAGATGGCCGAGTTCGAGATCGCCGAGGGGAGCCCCGTCGCCGGACAGACCGTCTCGGAGGCGGACCGCTTCGAGTCGCTCACGTTCGTCGGCCTGTTCCGGAACGGCGACATGGTCATCCCCCGCGGGGACACCGACATCGCCGTCGGCGACCGCGCGGTGGTGATCGGGAGCCCCGAGAGCGTCCAGTCGTTCGCGACCGACGTGGCGCCGGAGGCGACGCCCGACCGCGCCGACGAGATCGTGGTCGTCGGCGGCAGCGAGATCGGCTACCAGACCGCCCGGCTCTTGGAGGAGCGCGACTTCAGCCCGCGGCTGATAGAGCAGGACCCCGACCGCGCGCGGTGGCTCGCGGAGAACCTCCCGGAAACCGTCGTCATGGAGCACGACGCGACGGACACGGAGTTCCTCACCCGCGAGCACGTCGACGAGGCCGACATCGTCGTCACGGCGCTCCGCTCGGACGAGAAGAACCTGCTCATCTCCGTGCTCGCCAAGCGCCTCGGCGTCGACCGCGTGATCGCCGTCGTCGACAGCCCCGATTACGTCACCGTCTTCGAGGAGATCGGCATCGACATCGCCGTCAACCCCCGCACGGTGACCGCCGAGGAGATCACGCGGTTCACCTACGAGAGCGTCGCGGAGAACATCGCCGTGCTGGAGAACGACCAGGCGGAGGTCCTCGAACTCGAACTCACCGAGGGGTGCGGGCTCGTCGGCCGGCCGATCTCGGAGATCGTCGCCGACAGCGACGCGCGGTTCGTCATCGGCGCGATCACCCGGGACCGCCGGCTGGTCACGCCCCGCGGTGACACGGTGCTTCAGGCCGGCGACCACGTCATCCTCCTCGTGGAGGCCGACTCCGTGAGCGACATCGCCTCGATGGCCTGAGTCCCGTGAGCACCAGCATCCGCGTCGGGTGGCGGGCCAGCGTGGGACTCACCGGCGACGTCCTCGCCGCCCTCCCCGTCCCGCTCGCGTTCCCCCTCCTCCTCGCGTTCTACTACGGCGAGTCGCCCGTCCCGTTCCTCGCGGCGATCGCGGTCTCGCTCGCGCTCGGCGCGGCGTTCCGGTCGACGCGGGACCCGGCGGCGGACCTCGGGCCGCGGGAGGCGTTCCTCGCGGTGGCGCTGATCTGGTTCCTCGTCGCCGCGGTCGGCGCGATCCCATTCGTCGTGGCCGGGGTCGGCACGGTCGCGCACCCGGTCAACGCCATGTTCGAGTCGATGAGCGGGCTGACGACGACGGGCGCGACCGTGCTGCGCGACTTCTCACTCCACTCGCGGTCCGTCATGATGTGGCGGCAGGTGATCCAGTGGCTCGGGGGGCTCGGCATCCTCATCCTCGCGACCGCGGTGCTCTCGGAGATCGGCGTCGGCGGGGCCCAGCTGATGGAGTCGGAGTCACAGACCCAGGACGTCAACAAGCTCACGCCGAAGATCTCTCGGACGGCGCAGCTGATCTGGGGGATCTACTTCGGGCTCACGGGGCTGGCGATCGTCGTCTACTTCCTGCTCGGCCTCGCCGTCGATCCGCAGATGGACCTGTACAACGCCGTCGCGCACGCGTTCACCTCGGTCGCGACGGCCGGCTTCTCGCCGGAGCCGCTCTCGGTCGGGGCGTTTCACCCGCTGATCCAGTGGGCGGTGGTCCCGTTCATGGTGATCGGCTCGACGAGCTTCGTCCTCATCTACTTCGCAATCAACGGCGAGCCGATGCGCCTCCTCCGCAACGAGGAGTTCCACTTCTACATCGGCGCGATGGGCACGCTCGCGTCGATCGTCGCCGTGGGTCTGTTCCTCGATCCTGGCACCACGTTCGGCGCCGAGGCGACGATACGCCACGCCGTCTTCAACGTCGCCTCCATCGTGACGACGACGGGGTACGCCAGCACCGACTACGTGCAGTGGGCGCCCGCGGCGAAGCACATGCTGTTCATGGGGATGTTCATCGGCGGCATGGTCGGATCGACGACGTGTTCGATCAAGTCGCTGCGATGGCTGGTGGCGCTGAAGTCGTTCCGGCGGAACCTCTACACCGCGATCCATCCCGAGTCCGTCCGGCCGGTCCGGATCTCGGGGAAGGCGATCGACGAGGCCGCGATCCGCGACATCTACGCGTACCTCCTCCTCAGTATCGTGCTGTTCTTCCTGCTCGCCGTGGTCATCGTCGTCGACGCCGAGCGAGGAAACGTCCGAGTCACCGAGTTCGAGGCGCTCAGCGCCGCGGCGACGACGTTCCTCAACATCGGGCCGGCGTTCGGCGACGCGGGGCCGTACGGCACCTTCGCGACGTTCCCGCTGAGCACGCGGGCCGTGATGGTCGTGCTGATGTGGATCGGCCGGATCGAGATCATCCCCGTCCTCGTGCTGTTCACGAAGGCGTTCTGGACCTCCTGACCGGCGCTGACCCGCTGCGGTCCGCCGTTCGCCGCCCGCGGCGGGTCCGCCCATCGACGGCTTCTTGTCGCGCCGGCCTGCTACGACGGGTATCGGAACCCCCGAGGAACACTCGTGACACGGACCATCGACGCGCGGGCGACGCTCAGCTACACCGGGAGCATCGTGAAGCTCCTCTCGGCGTCCATGGCCGTCCCCCTCGTCGTCGCGCTGATCTACGGCGAGGACGCGCTCGCGTTCGCGGCGTCGATGACGGTCGCTGTCGCGGTCGGGGCCGGGCTCGAACGGCTCGACGACGAGCCGGAGCTCGGCCCCCGGGACGCGCTGGCGGTCGTCTCGCTCGCGTGGCTCACTGCCGCGGTCGTCGGCGCGATCCCGTACGTGATCGCCGGCTACGGGACCCCCTCCGCGCTCGCGCACCCCGTGAACGCGCTGTTCGAGTCGATGAGCGGCTTCACGACGACGGGCGCGACCGCGACGGCGGAGATCAGCTTCGAGCGGCACTCCCACGCGGTGCTGATGTGGCGGCAGCTCACACAGTGGCTCGGCGGGATGGGGATCATCGTGCTGATGATCGCGATCCTGCCGCAGCTGGCGGTCAACGGCGCCCAGCTGATGGAGTCGGAGGCGCCGGGGCCGGGGCTCCAGAAGCTCACCCCCCGGATCGTCGAGACGGCCCGCGCGCTCTGGCTCATCTACCTCGCGTTCACCGTGGCGCTGATCGCGATACTGGCGCTGCTCGGTCGCACCGGGTACGCGCCGGAGATGGACCTGTACAACGCATTCGCCCACGGGTTCTCCACGCTCCCGACCGGCGGGTTCTCGCCGGAGGCGGAGAGCATCGGCGCGTTCTCGCCGGTGGTGCAGTGGGCGTTCGTCCCGTTCATGGTGATCGCCGGGGTGAACTTCGCGCTGTTCTGGTACGTGCTCAGGGACGACCCGCGGGAGATGTTCGAGAACACGGAGTTCCGGATCTACCTCGGGCTGGTGACCGCGTTCGCGGCCGTGCTCGCGGTCGGGCTGTTCTACGGCGGCGCGCCGGCCACCGACATCGGCGGCGTCACGGAGGGTGTCCCGGAGAACGCGCTCCGGCAGGGGGTGTTCCAGGTCGCGTCGCTGATGAACTCGACCGGCTTCGCGACCGCGGACTTCGCGGAGTGGGACACCCAGACCCAGTTCCTCCTGCTGTTCGCGATGTTCATCGGCGGCTCCGCCGGGTCGACCGGCGGCGGGATCAAGGTGATCCGCTGGCTCATCCTGCTGAAGACGCTCCGTCGCGAGCTGTACACGACGGCGAACCCGGACGTGGTCCGGCCGGTCCGGCTCGGCGGCGAGGTCGTCGACGAGGACGTGATCCGCGGGATCCTCGTGTTCACCCTGCTGTACTTCCTCGTGTTCGCGCTCTCGGCCGTCTTCATCGAGCTCGACACGGCGCGGATCGGCGAGCGGCTCACCGGCACGGAGGCGCTCGCGGCGTCGCTCGCGACGATCGGCAACATCGGGCCGGGGCTCGGCCCGCTCGGTCCGTTCGGGAGCTACGAGTTCCTGCCGAACACGACGAAGCTGCTGATGATCGGGCTGATGTGGATCGGGCGGCTGGAGATCGTCCCCGTGCTCGCGCTGTTCGTCGCCGGCGTCGACGAGCAGTAGACTCTCGGGGCGTCCGGGTGGACCGCGCGGTGTGTAGCCGGCGTACCTCGTGAACCGCGCTGCGGTCCCCGGCGCGCCTCCATGGGTGCGCGGTGCGTCACCGGCGAGCCGCACGACGCGACGCCCGAGGACGCGAGGTCACCTTCTTAAGCGCCGCCGGCCGTACTACCTCGCATGGACGGACCCGACGACACCGGCGGCCAGGACCTGCTCGGGCACGTGCTCCTCCCGGTCGCGAACGAGGAGGACGCGCTGCGAACGGCGCGGGCGCTCGACCCCTACGACCCCGCGCGGGTGACGGCGCTTCACGTCGTCGAGAAGGGGGACGGCGTCCCGGACAAGACCCCCGTCGAGCAGTCGGAGGAGCTCGCGGCCGAGTCGTACGCGGCGGTCAGAACGGTGTTCCCCGACGCCGCCGAGCACACGGCCTACGCCCGGGACGTGGTCGAGGCGATCTTCGACGCCGCGGACGAGGTGGACGCGAGCGCGATCGCCTACCAGCCGCGCGGGGGGAACCGCTTGGTCCAGCTCCTCTCCGGGGACCTGTCGGCCGAGATCGCGACCGACGCGCCGGTGCCCGTGATCGCGCTCCCCCGCGCCGACGCGGACGAATGAGCCGCCGTCGCGCCCGCGAGAGCGGGTCGTCGGCGCGCTGACGCGGTGGATCGACCGATGCCGCACAGCGACGACCGGCCGACGGGGAGCGGCGACGACCGCCCCGTCGTCATGGTCGCCCTCTCGAACCCGCGCACCGAGGCGGCGCTCGTCGCGCTCGCCGGCGCCGTGGCCGACCGCCGGGACGCCCGCCTCCTCGCGGTCCACGTCGTCACCGTCCCCGACCAGACCTCGCTGGAGAACGCGGCCGCGAACCGGGAGCGGCTCGACCGGTCCTCCGCCGAGCTGCTCTCGGCGGCCGTCGCCGACGCGGCGCCGTTCGACGCGCCGGTCGAGACGAAGACGATCCTCTCGCACCGCGGGATCGAGGAGGTGTTCGACGCCGCGCGGGCGACCGGCGCCGACGCCGTAGTGATGGGCTACGGCGGGGCGCGGTTGGCGGGCGGGCGCGTCGAGGGCTCGCTGGACGAGCTGGCCCGCGACCTCCCCTGCGACTTCCTCGTCTTCGACGGGCGGCGACTCGACCCCGCCGACGTGCTCGTGCCGACCGCCGGCGGCCCGTCGTCGGACCTCTCCGCCGAGGTCGCGCTCGCGCTCCGGGCGGCGGTCGGCGCCGAGGTCTCGCTGTTACACGTCGTCGAGGAGGGCGACGAGGCGGCGGGCCGCGAGTTCCTCGCCGGCTGGGCCGAGGGGCACGGCCTCGGGGACGCCGACCTGCGCGTCGAGACCGGCGACGTGGAGGCGGCGATCGGCCGCGTCGGCGAGGGGTACGACCTCGTGATCGTCGGCGCCACGGAGCGCGGCCTCCTCTCCCGGATCGTCCGCGGGTCGCTCGCGTTCGCGGCCGTCGAGGCCCTCGAGGTGCCGGTGCTGCTCGCGGAGCGTCCCACGCCGCGGTCGCTCCGCGACCGGCTGTTCGGGGGTCGCTGAGCGCGGTGAGGCAGTCGTCTCCGGGGTCGCTCGCGCCGCCGGCCCTCCAAAATATAATGAATATTTATACCCGACCGGCGGGTAACGGGCGGTATGTACGACGACGAGGAGCTCTCCGCGATCCGCGAGGCGAAGGAGTCGTGGGAGGCGGCAACGCTCGACCCCACCCTCGACCGCCACGGGGAGCGGAAGTCGCGGTTCGCGACCGTCTCGAACCGCGAGGTCGACCGCCTGTACACCCCAGAGGACGTCGCCGACCTCGACTACGACGAGGACCTCGGGTTCCCGGGCGAGGAGCCGTACACCCGCGGGGTCTACCCGACGATGTACCGCGGCCGCACGTGGACGATGCGCCAGTTCGCGGGGTTCGGCACCGCCGAGGAGACGAACGAGCGGTTCCGCTACCTGATCGACGAGGGGCAGACCGGCCTCTCGACCGCGTTCGACATGCCCTCGCTGATGGGGATCGACTCGGACGACAAGATGTCGCTCGGCGAGGTCGGCAAGGAGGGCGTCGCGGTCGACACGCTCCGCGACATGGAGGTGCTGTTCGACGGCATCGACCTCGCGGAGGTGTCGACCTCGTTCACGATCAACCCGAGCGCGCCGGTGATCTACGCGATGTACGTCGCGCTCGCCGACCGCCGCGGCGTCCCGCGCGAGGAGCTCCGCGGGACCCTCCAGAACGACATGCTCAAGGAGTTC
Source organism: Halorubrum sp. ASP1 (assembly GCF_005435135.1). Lineage (NCBI taxonomy): Archaea > Methanobacteriati > Methanobacteriota > Halobacteria > Halobacteriales > Haloferacaceae > Halorubrum > Halorubrum sp. ASP1. The sequence continues at coordinate 457,305 of NZ_SGUA01000001.1, forward strand.
ATCGCGCAGAAGGAGTGGGTGATCCCGCCGGAGCCCTCCCTCGACCTGGTGACCGACACCATCGAGTTCGCGGTCGCGGAGACGCCAAAGTTCAAGCCCATCTCCGTGTCGGGCTACCACATCCGCGAGGCGGGGTCGACGGCGGTCCAGGAGCTGGCGTTCACGCTCGCCGACGGGTTCGCGTACGTCGAGGCGTGCCTCGACCGCGGGCTCGACGTCGACCAGTTCGCCCCGCAGCTCTCCTTCTTCTTCAATTCGCACAACTCGCTGTTCGAGGAGGTCGCGAAGTTCCGCGCCGCGCGCCGCATCTACGCGACCGTGATGGACGAGTGGTACGGCGCGGAGGCGGACGCCTCGAAGCAGCTGAAGTTCCACACCCAGACCGCGGGGCAGTCGCTGACGGCCCAGCAGCCGCTGAACAACGTCGCGCGCGTCACGATTCAGGCGCTGGCGGGCGTGCTGGGCGGCACCCAGAGCCTCCACACCAACTCCTTCGACGAGGCGCTCGCGCTCCCCTCCGAGCAGGCGGTCCGCGTCGCGCTCCGGACCCAGCAGATCATCGCCGAGGAGTCCGGCGCGGCCGACATCGTCGACCCGCTCGGCGGCTCCTTCGCGGTCGAGAGCCTCACCGACGAGACGGAAGCTGAGGCGATGGCTTACATCGAGGAGATCCGGGAGATGGGCGACGGCTCCGTGCGCGACGGCGTCCTCCGCGGCATCGATCAGGGGTACTTCCACCGCGAGATCCAGGAGTCGGCCTACGAGTACCAGGAGCGCGTCGACGACGGCGAGGAGACGGTCGTCGGCGTCAACGCCTACGAGATCGACGAGGACACTCGCCCGGACCTGCTGAAGGTCGACGAGACGACCCGCGAGCGGCAGCTCGACCGGCTGGAGTCGGTGAAGGCCGAGCGCGACGACGACGCGGTCGCGGCCTCGCTCGACGACCTCCGCGACGCGGTCGCGGCCGGCGAGAACGTCATGCCCGAGATCGTCACGGCCGTCAAGGCGTACGCGACGATGGGCGAGATCATGGAGGTGTTCGAGGCGGAACACGGCGCGTACCGCGAGCGGATCGGCGTCGCCTGACGGCGGAACTGGAGAACGAAACCGGACGGGTCGGTCGGCCGCGCGGCTCCGCGAACTGCGAACTACGCCGTTTCGACCGGACGCGCGGACTCCGCGCACCACGCGTTCCCTCGGCGCCCCGCCCGTCGGAGGTCGAGCTCGACGACCGAGCCGGCGTCGAGCGACGACAGCTCGGCCTCCACGTCGGGGTCGTCGTACTCGACGACGTACAGCGTCCCGTTGCGCGGGTATTCACGGAGCGTGATCGCCCCGTGGTCGTTACACGCTCTGACGACCGTGTACTTCCCAGTCCGATTCATCACGCGCGGCGTTTCGGTTTCCAGAAACTTAGTTGTGCCATCCGTTCGGCGCGGCGGGGGCGAGCGAGGCCGGCGAGCGGGCGAGTAGCAGCGGCCCGGCGGCGTCGACCGCGAACGGTCCATTTTAATCGACCCGTCGCCTCCCTCGGGTATGACGGAGACGGAGGTCCCCGAGGACCACCCGCGGTACGCGTCGCTCGTGACGCGCCACCGGATCGAAGCGGGCGTCGAGGAGGGGATCACCTCGAAGCAGGGGCTGATCGCGCAGGGGCGCGGCGAGGCGTTCGACTACCTCCTCGGCGAGCGCACGCTCCCGAGCGCCGACGCCGCGGCGCGCGCCGCGGCCGCGACGCTCCTGCTCGCCGAGCGTCCCGTGATCTCGGTGAACGGCAACGTCGCCGCCCTCGCGCCGAGCGAGACGGTCGACCTGGCCGCGGCGGTCGACGCCGACCTCGAGGTGAACCTGTTCAATCACACCGACGAGCGGGTCCGGCGCATCGCCGACCACCTGCGCGAGCACAGCGCCGACGAGGTGAAGGGGCTCGCCGGCGACGGCGAGATCCCCGGGCTCGACCACGCTCGCGGCGTCGTCGACGCCGACGGGATCGAGGCGGCCGACGTCGTCGTGGTGCCCTTGGAGGACGGCGACCGCGCCGCCGCGCTCGACGCGATGGGGAAGACGGAGATCGTGATCGACCTCAACCCCGGAAGCCGCTCGCCGCGCACGGCCGACGTGCCGATAATCGACAACCTGATTCGGGCCGTGCCGAACGTCGCGGCACACGCGCGCGACCTCGCGGACGCGACGCCCGAGGCGCTCCGCGGGATCGTCGACGAGTTCGACGCCGCCGCCGCGCTCGACGCGGCGGAGGCGGCGATCCGCGAGGGGTCGTTCGCGGACGCGGACGGCTCGTAGGCGGCGCGTTCCTCCCGCCGGAAAGCAAAAGCCTCCGCCCCCCGTACGTTCCCGTATGGAACTCGACGAGACGGACCGGGCGATCCTGCGAATCCTCCAGGAGGACGCGCGGACCCCGTTCTCGGAGGTCGCGCGGCGGATCGACATGTCGAGCGCGACCGTCCACGACCGGGTCAGCCGCCTCGAGGAGGCGGGCGTCATCCGCGGGTACCACGCCGACATCGACCCGAAGGCGGTCGGGTACGGCGTCGGCGCGTTCGTCGGCCTGCGCGTCGAGCAGGGCCGCGAGGAGGACGCGCTCGAACGCCTCCGCGGTATCGACGGCGTCCGCGAGATCCACCTCACCACCGGCGAATGGGACGTCATCCTCCGCGTCGTCGCGGCCGACACCGACCGGCTCCGGGAGCTGATGTTCGAGCGGATCGCGGAGACCGAGGGGTTCTCGCGCTCGCAGACGATGGTCATCCTCGGCACCGACTACGAGCGGGCCGGGCCGCCGCTGTAGACCGGCGCGGCGGGGGCACCGCGGGGCGACCGCTCGACCGCGTCGCCCGCGACCGGAACCCTCAACTCGGGACCTCCCCCAACGGTGACCATGAGCACAGGCCTCGCGGACGGGTTCGACCCGTCGCCGGAGCGCGCGTGGGCGGCGGTCGTCGGCGGCGTCACGGCGCTGTTGGCGGTCGGATCCGTCGTCTTCCCCCGCGTCGTCTACGACCGGTTCCTCTGGCGCTACTTCTGGGGGCCGGTGGTCGCGGACGGCGAGGGCGCGCAGTGCGCGGTCCGCGACGCCGGCGGCACGGAACTGCTCGACAGCACTGCGGCGTGCGAGGCGGCGCGGAGCGCCGGCGAAGTCGTCGCGGCGCCGGGGTACACGACCTTCTCGACGGTGAGCTACGTGGTGATCCTGCTGGCGATGCTGATCGGCGTCGTCTTCCTCCTCCGCCGGCTCGACATCGCGACGGAGCTCCGCTTCTTCTACGCGCTGTTCCCGTTCATGCTGTTCGGCGGGGCGATGCGAACGGTCGAGGACGCGGGCGTCGCCGCGACCGCCGCCGGCGTCGACCCGCTGATCGCGTTCCCGGCGAGCGCGGTGCTGATCAGCCCGTTCATCTACTTCACGGTGTTCCTGTTCACGCTCGCGTGCGTGCTGACGGCGTACAGCCTCGAACGCCGCGGCGTCGTCGACGACTACGCGCGGCCGCTGTTCGCGCTGGGGACTGCGGGGCTCACGCTCGCGGTCGGCTACCTCGCGTACCTGGCGGCCACGACCGGCTACGTCACCTTCTACCCGCAGGTGCTCGTGCCCACGCTCGTCATCGCCACGGTCGCGACCGCGGTGACGTGGGCGCTGGCGACGCGTCGGATCGCGACGATCCGCCAGGGCACCGGCGCGGCGGGGATCGTGATCATCTGGGGGCACGCGATCGACGGCGTCGCGAACGTGATCGGTCTCAACTGGATGCCGGCGCTCACTGGCACCGCGAACCTCGTCCCGAAGCACGTCGTCAACGCCCTGATCGTCGACTGGACCGGGCGGCTGCTGCCGGAGTCGATCGTCTCCGTCACCGGCGACGCGTGGCCGTTCCTCCTCGTGAAGCTCGTCGCCGCGACGTTCGTCGTCTGGGTGTTCAACGGCGAGATGTACGAGGAGTCGCCGCGGTACACGCTGCTGCTGCTCATCACGGTGCTGGCCGTCGGGCTCGGCCCCGGCACCCGGGACATGCTGCGCGCGACGTTCGGCGTTTAAGTAACCGATTCGGCTTCGGTTTGTTATTTATAAGGGATTCTCGTGGGTGGCGTTGCGAACACGTCCGAAGCCGCAGTCGCTTGTTTATAAGTAGGTGACTGTGGAGCGCCAGCGAACACCTCCAAAGCCCCGACTGCTCGCTTATAAACAGTTGACCACGGAGCGATAGCGAACACTTCCAGAACCCCTGCCGCTTGGTTATAAATAGTCGACCACGGAGCGGCGGCGAACACCTCTAAAGCCCCAGCCGGGAGGCGGGCGCACGCTCGCTGTGCTCCTCAGTCGCTCGCGCTGCTCGCTCCTTGCGGTGCTTACTTCGCCTGCGCCCGCCTCCCGGCTGCCCCTTTGAGTCCCGCCCCGCACCGCAGCCTCACGCCTCCCCAGCCTCGCGGCTCGCTCGGGGCTCCCTTCGGTCGCCCTCGCTCGCCGCGTCCCTCGCGCGTGCGACTCGCGCCCTGCGGGCGCTCGTCGGCACGCGCCACCGCCGACCGTTTATTAACAGTTTTCAGGAGAACGCGCCGGGGTTGGTCGTTCGACGCCGCTCCGCAACGGCATCATATAAGCCGTCGCGGGGGGAACGGTCTCGGTAATGCTGGACGGGGTCAACGTCGCGCTCGGCGTCTCGGGGAGCATCGCGGCGGTGAAGGTCGTCGAACTCGCGCACGAACTGCGCCGACACGGCGCGAGCGTCCGCGCCGTCATGTCCCCGGCGGCGACGGACATCGTCCACCCGTGGGCGGTCGACTTCGCCACCGACGAGCCCGTCGTCACCGAGATCACCGGCGACGTGGAACACGTCGAGCTGTGCGGCCGCGAGGGGTGGGCCGATGTGCTGCTGCTTGCGCCCGCGACCGCCAACACCGCGGGGAAGGTCGCGGCCGCGGTCGACGACACGCCCGTAACGACGTGCGCGACGACCGCGCTCGGCGCGGACGTGCCGGTCGTGATGGCGCCCGCGATGCACGAGCCGATGTACGACCACCCCGGGGTGTTGGACGCCTTAGACCGTCTGGAGTCGTGGGACGTTCGCTTCGCCGACCCGCGGATCGAGGAGGGGAAGGCGAAGATCGCGGCCGAGGGCGACATCGTCACCGAGGTCGCGCGGGCGACGACGCCGCAGACGCTCGCCGGGACGCACGTCGTCGTCACCGCGGGCGCGACGAAGGAGCGGATCGACCCGATCCGCATCCTGACGAACCGCGCGTCCGGGAAGACCGGCCGGGCGGTCGCGCGGGCGCTGTACGTCCGCGGCGCGCGGGTGACGCTCGTCCAGGACGGGCCCGAGGTCCCGTACGCCGACGTGGTCGCGGTCGAGACGGCCGACGAGATGATGGCCGCCTGTCGGCGGACCGCGGCGACCGCGGACGCGCTGATCTCCGCGGCCGCCATCTCCGACTTCACCGCCGACGCGGTCGGCGAGAAGATCCGGTCCGGGTCGCCGCTGTCGCTGGACCTAGAGCCCACGCCGAAGCTCATCGACTCGGTGCGCGAGGCGTACCCGGACCTCCCCATCGTCGGGTTCAAGGCCGAGACGTCGGGCGACGACGCGGCGATGGTCGCGGAGGCCGAGCGCATCCGCGACCGCGTCGGGCTGGCGTTCGTTGTCGCGAACGACGCGAGCGTGATGGGCGACGACGAGACGCGCGTCCTGCTCGTCGGCGAGGCGGGCACCGAGCCCGCGGAGGCGACCGGGTCGAAGGACGCGGTCGCCGGGCGCATCGCCGACCGGCTCGCGGCGACGCTCGACGCGTCGGCGTGAACGTCGGCCGACCCGGTCGCTCGCGTGAACGCTCGCGACGCCCTCGCGCGGGCCGCGGGTCGTGCGAACCGTATCGCCCGCCTCCGGCAGGGTCCCCGCGGATACAAACTGTTTTGGGGCGGTAGGGTAACCACACGGATAGAGTAACCCATGTGTAACGAGACGGTCACGCACGGCTCCGTGGGAGGTGTGGTGGGTGGCTGACGGCGACCCTCCGACCGGCCAGGTCACCGACGGCGACGCGCCGGCGGACGCCGCGGCCACGGCGGCGGACGCGACGGCGGAGTCGGCGTCGGCCGGCGCGGTCATCGTTCCGGTCGAGCCGAGTTCCACGCTCCGCTCGACGGTCGCTCACGTCGCGGAGGCGGCCGCGGCCGACGGCGCCTCGGCGATCCACTTCGTCGAGATCGCCTCGTGGCGAAACGGCGACCCGGAGAGCGACGAGCGCGCCGCCGCGGCCGAGCGCGTGCTCGAACGGGTCACGTCGTGGGCGACCGCCGACCTCGACGACTCGGAGGCGGAGGCCGCCTCGGAGGTCGACGTCGTCTCGGCGGTGCTCGGCGCCGACGACTACCTGTTCGGCGCCGACGACTACGTCCGCGTCCTCGCGGAGTACGCCGAGGCCAACGGGGCCGACCGCGTCGTCCTGGACCCCGAGTACACCCCGGTCGGGAACACGACGCTGCTCCAGCCGCTGGAGTTCGCGCTCTCGAACACCCCGCTGTCGGTCGAGACCGCGCCGGTCGACCGGCCGACGCGCCGCGAGCGGTTCCGGACCGAGGCCACGACCGGGCGGTTCGTGGCGCTGTTCGGCCTGTCGCTGGCGTTTTACCTCCTCCTCGGAGACCCCACCTACTGGTTCGACCTGGTGACCGGCGTCGCCACCGCCGCGGTCGTCTCGATCACCCTCTCGCGGGTGAGCCTCGACTCGAACCCGGCGATCCCCCGGACGCCGATGCGGATCGTCCGCGGGGTGATCTACGTCCCCGTGCTGCTGTTCGAGATCGTCAAGGCGAACCTCGTCGTCGCCCGGGTCATCCTCGACCCGCGGCTCCCGATCGACCCGACGCTCAACCGGATGCGCGTGATCGTCGGGAGCGGGCTCCCGCTGATGACGCTCGCGAACTCGATCACGCTGACGCCCGGGACGCTCACCGTCCGGGCCCGCGACAGCGACCTCTACGTCCACTCGCTCCTCCCGTGGGCCCGCGAGGGGCTGTTCGACGGCTCCCTCGAACGGTGGACCCGGTTCGTCTACTACGGGCGCCGGTCGGCGCGGCTGCCGACCCCGCGCGAGCGCGACGACGTGGCGATCCTCCAGGGCGACGAGGCGACCGAGGAGCTGCCTATCGCCGCCGCGGACGGCGGCGCGGTCGAGGCGACCGAGGCGAGCGGTGAGGCCGAGTCGCCGGCCGACGCGACCGACGCCGACGGGGTGATCGACCGATGAGCCTCGTCGACGCGCCGCTCGCGGCCGGCTACACGCTCGGCGACTTCCTGCTCGTCGCGGCCGCCGGCTTCGCCGTCCTCGCGGTCGGCATGCTCTACCGCGCGGTCGTCGGGCCGACGATGCAAGACCGGGTGCTGGCGGTGAACGTCCTCGGGACGAACACCGTCGTCATCCTCGCCATCCTCGGCGCGGCGCTCGGCGAGCCGACGTTCCTCGACATCGCCTTAGTGTACGCGCTGCTCAACTTCCTGATGGCCATCGCCATCTCGAAGTTCACCGTCGAGCGGGGTGGTGTGCTGTGACCGCCGCGACGCTGGAGACGGCCCGCGTCTGGCTGGTCGTGGCCCTCACCCTGCTCGGGCTGTTCTTCTCGTTCGTCTCGATGGTGGGCGTGCTCCGGCTGCCGGACGTCTACTCGCGGGCGCACACCGCCTCGCAGGCCGACACCCTGGGCGCGGGCTTCGGGCTCGCGGCCGTCGCGCTCACCGTCGGGCTGGCGGGGGCCGGCTTCAAGTCGGTGCTCCTGCTGTTCTTCATTTTCGTGACGAACCCGACGGCGGCCCACGCCATCGCCCGGGCCGCCTTCGAGGAGGGAATCGTGCCGTGGATCGAGGGGGACGACCGCCGATGACGGGGGCGCTCGCGGCGGCCGGTCCCCTCGGCGCGCCCGTCGTCGCGCAGGTCACCGCCGTCGAGGCGAGCCTGTTCGCCTTCGTCGTGTTGACCGCGCTGTTCACCGCGCTGGCGCGCGACGTGCTCGCGGCGGTGATCATCTTCGGCGCGTACAGCCTCGGGATGGCCGCGCTGTACACGTTCTACCGCGCCCCCGACGTGGCGATGACGGAGGCCGCCATCTCCGCCGGCGTCACGACCGTGCTGCTGCTGCTCACGCTGGCGAAGACCACCCGAATCGACCACGAGGCGGCCTTCGAGTCCGTGAACCTGCCCGCGGCCGGCGCGGCCGGCCTGCTGTTCGCCGGGCTGATGCTCACGATGGCCGACATCCCGGCGGTCGGGTCCGCGGACGCGCCGATCTGGTCGAACCCGGACGTGACCCAGTGGTACATCGCGGAGACGTACGCGGAGACGGGCGTCGAGAACACGGTGATGGCCGTGCTGGCGGCGTTCCGCGGCTTCGACACGTTCGGCGAGGCCGTCGTCGTGTTCGCGGCCGGGATCGCCGCCCTCATCGTCCTCCACCGGGAGGTGTTCGCATGAGCGGCACAGACGCGGGTCCCGACGGGGACGCCGAGACCGACTCCGACGGCGGGTTCGGCCGCGACCGCCCGCCCCGAGAGGACGGCCGCCTCGACTCGGACAGCCGGCAGGGCACCCCGTACACGGAGAGCCAGGTGATCATGCCGACGGTGAAGATCGTCGCGCCGTTCGCGTTCACCTACGGCCTGTTCGTCACCTTCCACGGCGCCGGCTCGCCCGGCGGCGGGTTCCAGGGCGGCGCCATCGTGGCCGCCGTCGTGTTCATGATCGCGTTCGCGTTCGGCATCGAGGCCACCCGGCAGTGGCTCGCGAACACCGTCGTCGTCGCGCTCGCGGTCGGCGGCGCGCTCGTGTTCGCCGGCATCGGGCTGGTCCCGGTCGCGCTCGGCGGCGCGTTCCTCCAGTACGAGCTGCTCCCGATCCCGGACCCGGTCAAGTACGGGATGGAGGGCGTCGAGATCCTCGGGATCGGCACCATCGTCGCCGGCGTCCTCATGGGCCTGTTCTTCGTCCTCGCGAAGGGGTTCAGCGACGCCGGCGGGTTCGCCGACGCGGACGCCTTCGACGACGAGGTCGGCGGCGACGCGGCGGCCGAGGCGTCGCCCGACGCGGAGGGCGAGAGCCCCGGCTTGACCGCCCCGACAGACGACGGGGGGTCGGACCCGGGCGCCCCGGGGTCGGCCGTGACCGACGGGGGTGAGCGCTAGTGTCGCCCCCGCTCGGCGCCGGCGCTGCCGCCTCGACGCTCGCCTCGGCAACCGGCGCGGTCGAGGTGCTCGCGACGAGACACGCGTACGTCGCGTTCGCGGTGCTGCTGTGTATCGGGCTCTACATGATGATCGCGAACCCGAACCTGGTGAAGAAGATCATCGGTCTCAACCTGTTCCAAACGGCGATCTTCCTGCTGTTCATCGCCTCGGCGTACGTCGACGGCGGGTCGATCCCGATCGTCCCGACCGGCGGGCCGGAGGGCGGCCTCTACGTCAGCCCGCTCCCGCACGTCCTCGTGCTCACCGCCATCGTCGTGGGCGTGAGCCTCACCGCCGTCGGGCTCGCGCTGTGTATCCGGATCTACGACGAGTACGGGACGCTGCGGACCGACACGCTCCGCGGACTGCTCCGCGAGGAGGGGTCGATCCCGTCGCGGCGGTCGCCCGGTGCGTCGGGGGCGGACGGCGCGGTCGAGTCGCCCGAGACGGGGGGTGAGACGGATGACTGACGTCCTCCTCCCGCTCGCGATCGTCGTCCCCATCGTGGCGGCGACGCTGCCGCTGGCGCTCGGCCTGCGGTACGACCGCGTCGGCTGGCCGGTCGCCGCGGTCGGGACGACCGCCGTGGCGGGAATCTCGGCCGCGATCGCCGCGGAAGTGGTGCTGAACGGTCCGTTCGACCACGCGCTCGGCGGCTTCCTCCCGCCGGTCGGGATCGAGCTCGTCGCCGACCGGCTGTCGGTCGCGGTGCTGCTGCTCGTGGCCGCGGTCTCCGTCGCGACGCTCGCGTTCGCGCGGGCCGCCGGCCCCCACGGGAACCCCTTCTACAGCGCCTACCTCCTGCTGGTCGGGGGCCTCGCCGGGATGACGCTCACCGGGGACCTGTTCAACCTGTTCGTCTTCCTGGAGATCACCGGGCTGACGACGTACGCGCTCATCGCCTCCGACCGCACGGGGGCGAGCGCGTACGCCTCGCTGAAGTACCTCGTCGTCGGCACCGTCGGCGCCTCGCTGTACCTGCTCGGCGTCGGCTACGTCTTCCTCGCGACGGGGACGCTCAACATGCTCGACGTCCAGACGCAGATCGTCGCGCAGGCCGGCTACGGCGACCCGCTGGTCCGCGCGAGCTACGCGTTCATCGCCACGGGGCTGGCGCTGAAGATCGCCATCTTCCCGGTCCACTCCTGGCAGCCGGACGCCTACCAGCGGGCGCCGGACTCGGTCACGACGATTGTCGCCGCGCTGGTCTCGACGACGAGCGCGTACGCGCTCATCCGCGTGACATACACCGTGTTCACGGTCGACTTCCTCGCGGCCAACCGGGGTATCGCGACCGCGCTGCTCGTCGTCTCGACGGTCTCGATCGTCGCGGGCTCCGCGCTCGCCGCGATGCAGTCGAACCTCAAGCGGATGTTCGCGTACTCCTCGGTCGCGCAGTTCGGCATGATCGGCGCGGCGGTGGCGCTGGCGAACGAGACGGCGCTGCTCGGCGGGATCGTCCACCTGATCGGCCACGCGATCATGAAGTTCGGCCTGTTCCTCGGGATCGGGCTGCTCGCGCTCGGCTACGGCACCCGGCGGATCGAGGACCTCGCGAGCGCCGCGCGCGCCGCCCCGTACACGTCCGGCGCGCTCGCCGTGCTCGGCCTCGCGCTCGTCGGCATCCCGCCGTCGATCGGCTTCCTCGGCAAGTGGTACATCGGCGTTGGTGCGGTCGACGCCGGCCTCGCCGGCGGCGGCGCGGTCGGGATCGCGGTCGCGGCGGCGATATTCGTCAGCACGCTGTTCACGCTGTCGTACGTCGCGCGGCTGCTCGAACGGTTCTACTTCGCCGGCGCCGGCCTCCCGGGCGACCACGGCGAGGTGCCCGGTGACGGCGCGGCCGCCGGCGGTGGCCGCGCGGGCGACTCCGCCGCGACAGACGGCGGCGAGGGCTCCGTCGCGAAGACCGCCGACGGCCTCCCGGCGCCCGTCGAGGGCGCGCCGCGGTCGTCGCTCGTCCCCGACCGGGTGCCGACGGCGCCGCTGCTCGCGCTCGCGCTGGCGGTCGTGGCGGCGGTCGGCCTCGGCTTCGGCGGCTTCTCGCTCGCGGAGTGGTTCGGCCCGTTCATCACGGAGGTGTTCGCATGACTGACGTTGTACTTCAGGACCCACGACCCCTGCTGGCGGTTCTCGTCTCGTTCGTCGCGGCGTTCCTCATCGTCGCGTCGCACCGCTCGCCGAACGTCCGCGAGGGGTGGACGCTCGTCGCGTCGCTCGCGAAGTTCGGCATCGTCGCCTCGATGCTGCCGGCGGTCCTCGACGGTCGGACCTTCGAGTGGTCGGCCGGCGCGTTCCTGCCCGGCGTCGGTGCGCCGATCGAGTTCGCCCTCCGGGCGGACGCGCTCGGCATGCTGTTCGCGTTCCTCGCCAGCGGGCTGTGGATAATCACCTCCTTCTATAGCATCGGCTACATGCGCGGCCTCGACGAGCCGAACCAGACCCGGTACTTCGCGGCGTTCGCGGTGTCGCTCGCCGCGACGATGGGCATCGCGTTCGCGGGCAACCTCGTGACGATATTCGTCTTCTACGAGCTGCTGTCGATCGCGACGTACCCGCTCGTCGCGCACGACGAGACGGCCGAGGCGCGCTCGGCCGGCCGCAAGTACCTCGCGTACACGATGTTCGGCGGCGGCGTGCTCGTCTTAGCCGGGACCGCGCTCGTCTACCTGCTCGCGGGCAGCGTCGACTTCACCGCGGGCGGCATCGCGGAGCTCGCGAACGCCGACCCCGGGCTGGCGATGCTCGCCTTCTTCCTGCTCGCGATCGGGTTCGGCGTGAAGGCCGGGATCATGCCGCTCCACCAGTGGCTCCCCGAGGCGATGGTGGCGCCGACGCCCGTCTCCGGGCTCCTCCACGCGGTCGCGGTCGTCAAGTCCGGCGCGTTCGGCGTCTCGCGCGTCGTCCTCGACGTGTTCGGCCCGGAGCTCGTCTTCGACCTCTCGCTGCCGCTCGGCTTCACGGCCGGCCTCGTGCTCTCGACTATCGGCGCGATCACGCTCACCGCGGCCTCGCTGATCGCCTTACGCAAGGACCACCTGAAGCGCCGGCTCGCCTACTCGACTATCAGCCAGCTGAGCTACATCATCCTCGGGCTCGGCCTCTTCGGGTGGTACGGGCTCGTGGGCGCGCTCCTCCACATCCCGGCGCACGCGTTCATGAAGCTCACCCTGTTCTTCTGTGCGGGCAACATCCACGTGTCCACCCACACGGACTACATCTCGCAGATGGCTGGGATCGGCAAGCGGATGCCCCTGACGATGGGGGCGTTCACGGTTGCCTCGCTCGGGATGGCGGGGATCCCGCTGCTCGCCGGCTTCGTCAGCAAGTACTACATGCTCATCGGCGGGGTGCGGATGGGGATGAACTTCACCCCGGTCGCGTACTACCTCGCCGGCGCGCTGCTGCTCTCCGGCGTGCTCAACGTCGCGTACTTCTGGCCCGTGATCTACACCGCCTTCTTCGAGGCGGAGGGCGCCCACGACGCGAAGCCCCTCGTGGACTTCCCGCTCGGCGGCGAGTCGCGGTCGATCGTCGCGGCGACGGACGGCGGCCGCGCGGGTGACGACGCGGACGATGGAAGCGACGAGGCGGACGAGGAGCACGACGACGCGGAGCCCGCCGGCGACGTGGACGACATCGTCGCGGACGCCGGGGGACCGGCGCCGGAGGACGCAGACGAACCCTCGTCCGCGCCCGACGGCGTCGACGACTCCGAGGTTCCGGACGCCGACCTCGACGACCTCCCGACCGACGAGGACGGGGTCGTCCGGCCGGACTTCGCGGCGACCGAGCGCGACTTCTCGGAGCCGGCCGAGCGCGTCGACACCGGCGACTACGCGGTCGACCAGCGGCCGTCCGACGCCGACGTGCCGTTCGGTCCCGGTCGGGGCGACGCGAGCCCGGCGGACGCGGACGTGGCGGACGTCGGTGACGCGGACGGGGTCAACGACGAGGGGCGCGACCCCGACGACCCGCACGGCGACCACGACGACGAGCCGCACGGCGGGCACGACGCCGACACGCACGACGACGGCCACCACGGCGGGCCGCCGCCGGGCGGCTGGGAGCACATCGCGGGGCTCGACGCGCTCCGCGGACGCGAGTCGACGTGGTTCACGCTCGGGCCGATCCTCGCCGCGATGACGCTCGCGGTGCTGCTCGGCGTGATCCCCTACGAGATGGGCTTCCTGGAGCTGATCGAGCTCATCGTCGACGCGCGGCTCCCCGAGGGGGTGGTCCGCCCGTGACCGCGCCCGTCGGCCTCCTGACCTCGATTCCGCCGTACGTCCTCGTCGCGTTCGCGGCGCTCGCGGTGCTGGCGCTGCCGCGGCGGGCGGGGCACGCGGTCGCGGCGCTGGCGACGGCGTTCACCTTCGTCCAGGCGGTGCTGCTGGGCGACGGCGGCACCGGCGCGCACCTCGCGACGCAGTTCCTCGGCTTCGAGGTCGTGTTCTTCAACGTCGACCAGTTCTCGCTGCTGATGGGCGTCGTCGTCGGCTTCCTCGCGACGGCGGCGGTGCTGTACGCCTACGGCAGCGAGGCGCCGACGTGGGTGACCGCGTTCGCGCTGACGTACGTCGCCTCGACGGTGGGGACGATCTACGCCGGCGACTGGCTCACGCTCATCTTCTTCTGGGAGCTGATGGCCGTCACCTCGACGCTGCTCGTCTGGCAGCACGGCGGGAAGGCGGTGCGGGCCGGCTACCGCTACGCGCTGTTCCACGGGACCGGCGGGACGATCCTGCTCGCGGCGGTGGTGGTTCACGGCGTGTCGATGCTCGGGAGCGTGCCGGCCGGTGAGATCTTCCTGTTCTCGGCGACGGCCGGGATCCACCCGGCCGCGACGGTGCTCGCCGCGGTCGGCATCGGGATCAACTGCGGGTTCATCTTCCTCCACAGCTGGCTGCCGGACACCTACCCGCGCCCGCACGTCGCGGCGTCGGTGTTCCTCTCGGTGTTCACGACCAAGACCGCCGCCTACGTGATGTACCGCGCGTTCCCTGAGGGCGGCATGTGGCTCGCCTACCTCGGCGGGTTCATGGCCGTCTACGGCGCGTTCTTCGCGCTGCTCCAGTACGACCCGCGCCGCCTGCTGTCGTACCACATTCAGGCGCAGCTCGGGTACATGCTCGCCGGCTTCGGGCTCGCGACCGCCGTCGGCGAGTTCGCGGTCGTCGGCGGCTTCGCGCACCTGTTCAACAACGTCCTCTACAAGAGCCTCCTGTTCATGGCGGTCGGCGTCGTGGTGTACCGGACCGGGGTCGAGGACATCCGCGAGATGGGCGGGCTCTGGCGGGTGATGCCCGTCACCTTCGTCGTCTACCTCGTCGGCGCCGCCTCGATTACGGCGGTGCCGGGGTTCAACGGCTTCATCTCGAAGGGGATGGTGCTCGACTCCGCCCACGAGGTCCACGAGTACGTCCTGCTCTTAGACAGCGGGCTGCTCTGGTGGCTGCTCGTCCTCGGCGGCGTGGGGACGTTCATGTCGTTCATCAAGCTGGGCTACTACGTGTTCTTCCACGGCTCGGCGACGCTGACCCCCGACGACGCCACGCCGTTCCAGACGGTCGGCATGGTGCTTGCCGCCGGGGCGTGCGTCTTCTTCGGCGTCTTCTACACCCAGCTGATCGAGGTGATGCCGTTCACCGACCTCATCCTCAGCGACGAGGTGTACTTCAAGCCGTACAGTCGGAGCCACCTGACCGAGAGCGCGGCGCTGCTGGTCGCCGGGTTCGTCGGCTTCTTCGCGCTGAAGCGCCCGCTCGGCTGGCTGGCCCACCGGATGCCGGACGTCGACCGCGTGCTGTTCCCGGCGGCGTTCTACGTCGGGCGCGGCTCGGTGTGGGGCGTCACCGAGCTGTGGGCCGCCGTCGACCGCGCGACGATGGCGCTCGCGGGCGCGACGATGCGGACCGCGACACGCCCGCGGGAGACGCTCGCGCGGGCCGGGATCGACACCGAGATCCGCTCCGGCATCGGTCGGAGCGTGCTGTTCCTGACGCTCGCGGCCGGAATCGCGCTGTTCGCCTTCCTGCTGGGCTGAGCCGGGGCGCGCCGCCCCGGCCGCTCACGTCGCCTCGTCGTCGAGCCGCCGCGCCTGCTCGCTGAGCGTGAGGAAGGCGACCGCGCCGAGGAACGCGACGACGAGTCCGACGACCGCGGCGTCGTCGCCGCCGGCGTAGTGACTGAAAAGGATCGGACTGGCGCTCAGGCCGAAGAGGCCGAGGCCGTACCCCGCTCGGTCCGCGCGGTCGTCGAACCGCGGCGCGGCCGCGAGCAGCGAGAGGTCGAACGCGACGTAGAAGTAGGCGGCGCCGGCGTAGACCGCCGCGGTCGCGAGCGACGCGGCGACGTCGGGCGCGATCTGGTACACGCCGGCCCCGACCAGGAGGCCGACGACGAGCGCAGGGAGGAGGGCGCGTCTCATCGAGTGACCGGTTAACGCGGGACATTAAAAAGGTCGGCGCAGCGGAGAGACAGAGAGAAGGGGGCCGCGGCGCGGCGAACGACGCGCCGGGAGTCGGCCTCAGTACTCCTCGTACGCGAGGTTCATCATCCACTGCGAGAAGGCGTCGGCCTGCGCGTCGACCTCCTCCTCGCCGATGAACGGGGAGAGCATGTCGTCGGCCATCAGTAGCGAAAAGTCGAGGTCGCGCGGCGCGGGCTCTAAGTAGTAGGTGTTGTGGCCGTCGTAGACGGTGTCTTCTCGCTGGATGACCCCGGCCTCCTCCAAGGACTCGGCGATGCGGCTCCCCTTCCGCGAGGAGACGTCGAGCTCCTTCCAGAAGTCGCTCTGGTGGATGCCGCCGGTCTCGCGGATGAGTTCGAGGCCGGCGCGCTCGTCCGCCGACAGGTCGGACTCGATTTCGGACGCGCTCATACTCTCTCACGCCCCCCGAATCGCTTAAAACTGGCTTTCCGATCGTCACGTCCCGCGGCCGCACAGGGGCCGTCTCACCGGCGGCCGGTCGCGAAGTCGGCCGGGAGCGGCACCGGTTCCGCTGCCGTCTCGCAGGGCGGTCCGTCGGCGTACGCCATCTCGGGTTCGTCGCCGGTCCGGATCCGGGTGAACGACCGAGTGCCGAACCCGTCGCCGTGGAGGCAGGCGCCGTACTCGTGGTCGGCGAGGACGCCGCTCGCGCGGTCGAGCCACGACGCGCCCGCCTCGCCCGGCTCCGGGACCAGGGCGGCCGCGATCCGTCTCGCGCTGTCGGCGCGCTCCTCGCCGAACGCCCGCCGCCGCTCGGGGACCGCGAACCGCTCCGCGCCGTTGACCACGCCGCCGACGTTGCCGACGAGGTGGACGCCCGGATCGAGTCTGGTCACCGCGAGGGCGCCGTCGTACGCCAGCAGGAACGCCGCCCGCTCGTCCGCGAGGACGAGGTTGAAGCCGTCGTAGTCGCGCTCGTCGAGCTCGCGCTCGACCGCTCGCACCGCCGCCTCGGCCGAGGGGGCCGTCAGGCAGTCGCGGACGAGCAGCCCGCGCGAGCGGTCGCCCTCGCGGTCGGCGTCGAGCCACCGATTCGTGACGGCGACGACGAGGCCGCCCTCGGAGACCCCGATCCACGTCCCGCCGGCCTCCGCGTCGCGCGGAGCGACGTACCGGACGCGCCCGTCGGCGTCGCCGTTCGTTCCGCGGCCGCCGTCGCCCGCCTGGCCGCCGTCACCGCTCGTTCGGCCGCGAACCGCGGGGGGCTCGCTCGGGCGACCGAGCGTCTCGTCGCGGGTGGCGGCGAGCGCGACGGGGGCGTCGCCGAACGTCCGCCACGCCAGGGTCAGGGTACACACGGCGATCCGTACGCCGGACCGAGTGAAAACTCTCTCGGGGGGACTCGGAGCGCAGGTTTACTCGCAACAAAAGAAATCTTTTGGTGGCTGACCGCCTTGGTCGTGACATGAACGCGATAGCCGTCTACGAGGGAGCCGACGAACCGGTCGTGACAGAGAAGCCGCGACCGGAGCCCGCGCCCGGTGAGGCGCTCGTCCGGACCCTGCGGGTCGGCGTCGACGGGACGGACCACGAGGTCATCGCCGGCGGGCACGGCGGGGCGCCCGCGGGCGAGGACCACCTCGTGCTGGGCCACGAGGCCGTCGGCGTGGTCGAGGACCCCAACGACACCCCGTTCGAGGTCGGAGACGTGGTCGTTCCGACGGTCCGCCGGCCGCCGAACGGCGCCAACGAGTACTTCGCGCGCGGCGAGCCGGACATGGCGCCGGAGGGTGAGTACCACGAGCGCGGCATCGTCGGCGCGCACGGGTTCATGGCCGAGTACTTCACCAGCCCCGCGGAGTTCTTAGTCGAGATCCCGCCCGCGCTCGCCGAGTGGGGGTTCCTCGTCGAGCCGGTCTCGATCGCGGAGAAGGCGATCGACCACGCGTACGCCAGCCGGTCGGCGTTCCGCTGGGAGCCCGAGTCCGCGCTCGTCCTCGGCAACGGGTCGCTCGGCCTCCTGACCGTCGCGACCCTCGACGAGGAGTTCGAGCGGATCTACTGCCTCGGGCGGCGCGAGCGCCCGGACCCGACGATCGATATCATCGAGTCGCTGGGGGCGACGTATGTGAACTCCAACGAGACGCCGATCCCCGAGGTGCCCGGCGCGTACGAGCCCATGGACCTCGTCTTCGAGGCGACGGGGTACGCCCCGCACGCGTTCGAGACCATCGAGGCGCTCGCGCCAAACGGCGTCGGCGCGCTGCTCGGCGTCCCTGGCGACTGGGAGTTCGAGATCGACGGCGGGCGGCTCCACCGCGAGTTCGTCCTCCACAACAAGGCGCTGGTCGGCAGCGTCAACTCCGGATACGGTCACTTCGAGTCCGCCGTCGAGTCGCTCTCGGACCTCTCGGACGAGTTCTTGGGCGATCTCGTGACCGGCGTCCACGGGCTCGACGACTTCGAGGCCGCGTTCGCGGATGACGACACGACTATTAAAACGGCGGTCGAATTCGCCGCGTATGAAGAACGTTGACGACCTGATAGACAGCGCGGCCGAGCTCGCGGAGCGGGGGCTCTCGAAGGGCGAGATCGCTGACGAGCTGAACGTCTCCCGCGAGACGGCGAGCTGGCTCGTCGAGCGCGGCGGCGGCGCCGAGAGCGCGGAAGCGGCCGACGCGACCGCCTCCGCCGACATCCACGTCGACTGGTCGGCGCTCGGGCGCGACTCGACCCGCCTCGGCTACGCGGCGAGCGCGATGGCGGACCTCCTCGTCAAGCAGGGCGAGGCGGTCGACCTGACGGTCGGCATCGAGAAGGCGGGCGCGCCGCTCGCCACCGCGGTCGCGGACCGGCTCGACACCGACCTCGGCACGTACGCCCCCGCGAAACACCAGTGGGAGGAGGGGGACATCGACGAGCACGGCGGCGGCTTCTCGCGGAACTTCGCCGCGATCCGGAACCGCGACTGCTACGTCGTCGACGACATCATCACCTCGGGGACGACGATGCGGGAGTCGATCGACGCGATCCGCGAGCAGGGCGGCGAGCCCGTCGCGTGCGTCGTCTTGGTCGACAAGATGGGGTACGACGAGATAGACGGCGTCCCCGTGTACTCGCTCGTCGACGTGGTCCGCGTCGACCGCGACGAGTAGGCGCGCCGCCCGCGGCCCGCGCGCGGACGCCCCGTGCGGAACCCATTTGACTCGCCGACGCGTACGAGATATCATGACCTTCAGCCCCGGAACGGACGCCGACCCGGAAGCGATCGAGGAGCGCGTCGAGGCGACCATCGCCGACAACGACGTTGTGCTTTTCATGAAGGGGAACCGCCTGATGCCGCAGTGCGGCTACTCGCAGCGCGCCGTCGAACTGATCTCCCAGCACGTCGAGGAGTTCGAGACCGTCGACGTGCTGCCCGCGCTGCCGCAGTACCGCGAGGCGCTCGAGTCCCACAGCGGCTGGGAGACGATCCCGCAGACGTTCGTCGACGGCGAGTTCGTCGGCGGGAGCGACGTGCTCGCCGAGCTGGACGAGCGCGGCGAGCTCGCCGCGGAGCTGGGCGCCGAGTGAGCCGGGTTCCGCGTAACATTCGACTCGGTCCCGCGGCGATACCGGTGGGCCCGTCGCGGTGACCCCGTCCGATCGCCGCGCCGATCCGCACATCTCGAAGGGCAGTCCATATAAACCTACGGTGCCTACATAGGGCAGGTGCAGCCGTTGCCGCTGCCGCCGTGACCACCGGTTCGACCCCACTGCATCCCACAAACAATGACAGGCCGCGTGTTCCGACTTCATTCGACGCTCGAACTGCCCCTCGAAGACGTAGAGACGTACTTCGACGAAGACCCCGATCTGCCGGAGGAGATCGACGACATCGACATCACGCGTCGAAACAACACACTCATCATCAAGGCCCTGTCCGACGACGAGTCGATCAGCAAGTACACCCCCACGGCGCAGCTGAAGGCGTCGGTCACGGAGACCCGCGTCTGGGAGGAGGAGCCGCCCCGCGCCGGCGGCCCGCAGTGGATGGACGACGAGGAAGAGGAGATCCCCTCCGAGCTCGTCGAGTTCGCCTGCTTCAAGGGCGACCGCGAGACCGTCCTCCAGAACTCCGCGCTCCAGTACCCGATGTTCCTCGTGCTCCGCAAGATCGCGACCCTCTCAGAGAAGGGAACGCTGACCGCGATCACCGAAGAGGACGGCGACCTGGAGGCGACGCGGATCGTCGAGGGCGAGCCGCGCCCCGCCAGCATTGAGGTCGTCGAGAGCCCGCAGGGCACCGGCGAGGGGGACGGCGGCGTCAACTGGCGCGACAACGAGTTCATCTCGGACTGACGGCGCGTCAGACCCGCGAGACGCGGCCTCGCGGCGGCGCGTCCCAGCGCGGACCGACCGCCGACCCTTTATCCGCGCGACTCCCTCCCGGAGTCATGAGCAACTGGGTGAGCCTCTTCTCCGGCGGGAAGGACTCCTCGTGGGCGCTGTACCGCGCGCTGGAGGAGGGACTCGACGTCTCGCGGCTGCTGACCGTCCACCCCGCCGGCGACTCGTACATGTACCACACGCCGGCGACGGAGCTCGCGGCGCTCGCGGCCGAGAGCGTCGGGATCGACCTCGTCGAGGTGTCACCCGACGACTTCGGCGCGGACGACGTTGATGACGCGGGCGCGCAAGGCGACGCCGAGCTGGAGCCGATGGAGGCGGCGCTCCGCGAGTTCGCGGCCGACGACGACATCGACCTCGCGGGCGTCACCGCGGGCGCGGTCGAGAGCGAGTTCCAGACGAACCGGATTCAGGCGATGTGCGACCGGCTCGGGATCGACCTGTTCGCGCCGCTGTGGCAGCGGGACCCGGTCGAGCTCGCGGAGGCGATGTTCGACGCCGGCTTCGAGATTCGGATCGTTCAGGTGGCGGCGTACGGGCTCGACGAGTCGTGGCTCGGGCGGCGCTTCGACGCGGACGCGCTCGACGACCTGCTCGCGCTCCGCGAGGAGTACGGGGTCCACCCGCTGGGCGAGGGCGGCGAGTTCGAGACGTACGTCGTCGACGGCCCGCACATGGACCGGCGCATCGCCCTCACCTACGACGCGGTGTGGGAGGGCGACCGGGGGCACG
Source organism: Halorubrum sp. ASP1 (assembly GCF_005435135.1). Classification (NCBI taxonomy): domain Archaea; kingdom Methanobacteriati; phylum Methanobacteriota; class Halobacteria; order Halobacteriales; family Haloferacaceae; genus Halorubrum; species Halorubrum sp. ASP1. Next base: position 478,089 of record NZ_SGUA01000001.1, read on the forward strand.
TCGAGATCCGGGACGCGTCGCTGGAGTGAGGGCGGGGGGCGGCGACCGCTACGGCCAGTTACCGGCCTGGTCGTACGCGTCCACGATCCGACCGATGCCGACGACGTACGCCGCGGTGCGGAGGGTGTCGACCTCGTTCGACTCGTAGGTGTCGACCAACGTGTCGAAGGCGTCCGTGATCACTCGTTCGAGCTCGTCGTTGACGCGCTCCTCGGTCCAGCTGAACCGCTGTCGGTTCTGGACCCACTCGAAGTAAGAGACGGTGACGCCGCCCGCGTTCGCGAGGATGTCGGGGACGACGTGGACGTCGCGCCCGGCGAGCACGTCGTCGGCCCCGGGCGTGAGCGGCCCGTTCGCCGCCTCGACGATCAGGTCGGCGGCGACGTCCGTCGCGAGGTCCTCGTCGACCGCGTTCTCCAGCGCGGCCGGGACGAGGCAGTCGACGTCGAGCGTGAGCAGCTCGTCGTTCGTGAGCGCGTCGGTACCCGGGTAGCCGGTGACCGACCCGGTCTCCGACTTGTGCGCCTTCACGTCGCGGGGGTCGAACCCGTCGGGATCGGAGACCGCGCCCGAGGAGTCGGAGACCGCGACCACGCTCGCGCCGAGGTCGTCGATCAGCGCGGCGGCGACGGAGCCGGCGTTGCCGTACCCCTGAACGGCGACGGTCGCGCCGTCGAGGTCCCGACCGAGCCAGTCGAACGCCTCGCGGACCGACAGCGCGACGGAGCGGCCGGTCGCCTCGACGCGGCCCTCGCTGCCGCCGGAGTCGAGCGCCTTCCCGGTGATGACGCCGGGCGCGGTGGTGTTCTCTAAGGTCTCGTAGGTGTCTTTGATCCAGTTCATCTCCCGCTGGCCGGTGTTGACGTCCGGCGCCGGGATGTCGCGGTCCTCGCCGATCAGGGGGCGCAGCTCGGTCGCGAACGCCCGGGTGATGCGCTCTAACTCCCCTTCGGAGTAGTCGGCCGGATCGATGGCGATCCCGCCCTTCCCGCCGCCGTAGGGCACGTCGACGACCGCGCACTTGTACGCCATCCAGCCGGACAGCGCCTTCACCTCGTCGCGGGTGACGCCCGGGTGATAGCGGATGCCGCCCTTGTACGGGCCGCGGTCGCCGTTGAACTGCGAGCGGTAGGCGCGAACCGTCTCCAGCGAGCCGTCGTCGCGCTCGAACGTGAGGTTCGTCTCCAGCACTCGCTCCGGATTCTTCAGGCGCTCGATGACGCCCGGGGCGGCGTCGACGACCGCCGCGGCGTCGTCCACCTGCTCTCGCAGACTCTCGAACGGGTTCGCCTCAGAAGACATACCTGTACGTGCTGATGGACGGGGGTTAATTGTGACGGACGGCCCGGAAAATCCCCGCAGCGGGCGGACGCTACCGGTCGGCGTCGGGCGCGCGGTCCAGGATCCGCTCCGCCTGCGCGACGAGCGGCGCGTCGATCATCTCGCCGTCGACCTGGAAGACGGCCCTCCCCTCCCGCTCCGCCTCGTCGCGCGCGTCGAGGACCCGTTCGGCCCACTCCACGTCCTCGGGGTCCGGGGTGAACGCCTCGGTGATCGGGCCCACCTGCGCGGGATGGATGGCGAGCTTCCCGTCGTAGCCGAGTCGCCGCGCGAACGCCGCGTCCTCGCGGAGCCCCGCCTCGTCGGAGAAGTCCGTGAACACCGTGTCGAGCGCGTCGACGCCCGCCGCGCTCGCGGCGAGGACGACGTGTTCCCGGGCGTACAACACCTCGGTCCCCTCGTCGGTCCGGGTCGCGCCTACGTCTGCGGCGAGGTCCTCGGCGCCGAAGACGAGCGCGTCGGTCGCGTTCGCGGCCGCGACCGACTGCGCCGAGAGCACGCCGCCGGCGGTCTCGACGAGCGCGAACACGGCGGGGTCGCGCCCGCGCTCGGCGCACAGCGCGGCGACGCGTTCGACCCGGTCGGCGGCCTCGACCTTCGGGAGCATCACCGCGTCGAGGCGGACGCCGTCCGGTCCGCTCTCCCTCGACTCGCCCTCGCCGGTCCCCAGCACCCCGTCGAGGTCGGCCGCGGGCGACTCGGCGGTCAGCCGGACGCAGACCTCGGCGTCCGGGTCGAACGCGGGGTCCGCGAGCACGTCGCGGACCGCCGCCCTCGCCTCGTCCTTCCGACCGGGAGCGACGGCGTCTTCGAGGTCGAAGCAGATCACGTCGGCGCCGGCCCCGGGCGCCTTCCGCATGAGGTCGGGGCTGTCGCCGGGCGAGAACAGCAGGCTTCGGCGTGGCATGTGCGGAGGTCCGTGGGCGCACGGCTAAAAGCCGCCGGCCGCGCCGAGAGCGGTACCGATTTCACGGCGCCGGCCGAGCGGGCGGCCATGCCCGGACTGTACTACGAGGAGTTCGCGGTCGGCGAGACGATAGACCACGCGAAGCGGCGGACCATCAGCGAGGCGGACAACCAGCGCTTTTGCGACATGACGATGAACCAGCAGCCGCTCCACCTCGACGCCGACTTCGCCGCCGAGACGCAGTTCGGCGAGCGCCTGGTGAACGGCCTGTACACCATGTCGCTCGCGGTCGGCCTCTCCATCCCGGAGACGACCGACGGGACCATCGTCGCGAACCTGTCGTACAACGAGGTGGAACACCCGAACCCCGTCTTCCACGGCGACACGATCCGCGCGCGGTCGACGGTCACCGACAAGCGGGAGACGAGCGACGGCGAGCGCGGCGTCGTCACGATGCGCGTGGAGGCGTTCAAGGTCGTCGACGGGGACGACGACGTCCTCGTCTGCGAGTTCGAGCGGACCGTCCTCTCGGAGAAGCGGCCGGCGGACGACGGGAGAAACGGGGACGACTGACGCGGTCCTTCGGCCTCAGTCGTCCGCCGCGGCCAACAGCAGCCCGAGGTACGAGGTCCGGACCTGCTCGGCCGCGTCGAGGCCGAGCCGGTCGAGCGCCGCGACCGCCGCCTCGCGCGCCGCGTCGACCTCGGCCTCCGTCTCTACTGCCCGCTCGATCTCGACGTACTCGTCGAGGCCCGTCACGGCGTCGAGCGTCACGGTGAAGCCGTCGTACGACCAGAACTCGCGCCGCTTCTCGACGGTCGCCGCCGGCTCGAACCCGACCCCCGAGAGGACCGCGTCGAGGGCCTCGCCGTCGTCGACGCCGGTCTCGTGTTCGGCGCGCGTCTTCGAGGCGTCGTCGAGGAGCGGCCCCTTGTAGGTGACCGTCGCCGTCTCCTCGTCGGTCGCCGCGCCGTCCGAGAGCGGGACCTCGCGGCGGATCCGGAGCGCCTCGTCGGTCTCGGCGAACTCGCGGTGCGGCGCGTCGTAGTAGGTGTCCCGCTGCCGGCGGGCGTCGACGCGCTCGGCGCCGGCCTCCCGGAGGCGCTCCCGCGTCGCGTCCAGGTCGGCCGGGACCTTGATCTCGACCTCGTACATGCTCGAGGGTGCGGCCGGGGCGTTCATAAGCGGCGCGGGACTCCGCGGCGGTCCGGGACGGCACCGCCGGCCGTTGGGGGGGCGCGTCGTCCGCCGACCCGCCGCTGTCTCCCGTTCGCCGGCGGGCTTCGGGCCGAACCGTGCTTCTTAAGGGTGTAACAGGTGACCTTCAGGTATGAGCGATCAGGAGCAAGCGGACGCGGCCGAGGAGGCCGAGGAGACCGAGACCGAGACTGACGCCGACGGACTCGAAGACGGCGACTTCGTCCGCGTCGCGTACACGATCCGCACGGCCGACGACGACCGCGTCATCGACACGACCGACAAGGAGACGGCCGAGGACGCCGAGATCGACGTCGACGAGTACGAGTTCGAGCCCCGCATCATCGCGCTCGGCGCCGGCCACGTGTTCCCCTCCGTCGAGGAGGCGTTCATCGGCGGCACCGTCGGCGACGAAGGCACGGTCGACGTCCCCGCCGAGGACGCCTTCGGCGAGTACGACCCCGACGAGGTCGAGACGGTCAAGGCCGACAAGATCCCGGAGGACAGTCGCTACCCCGGCGCGCAGGTCCAGATCGACAACCAGCAGGGCCACCTCGAGACGATCATCGGCGGCCGCGCCCGCGTCGACTTCAACCACCCGCTGGCCGGCGAGGACCTCGAGTACGAGTACGAGATCATCGAAGTTATCGACGACCGCGAGGAGCAGGCGTCCGGCATGCTCGGCATGTACCTCCAGGAGGCGCCCGAGGTCCGCATCGAGGCGGAGACCGAGGAGGAGGAGACCGTCACCGAGGACGACGACGGCGAGGAGACCGTCGAGACCGAGGAGGTCGAGAAGGACGTCCTCTACGTCACGGCGACGCAGGCGATGCAGATGAACCAGCAGTGGATGTTCCAGAAACAGCAGATCGCGCAGGACCTCATGGACCGCCTCGACCTCGACCGCGTGGTCATCGAGGAGGTCATCGAGGGCGGCGGCATGGGCGGTCTCGGCGGCATGATGGGCGGCATGGGCGGCGCCGGCGCCGGCGACGTCGACATCGAGGAGGCGCTCGAGGACGTCGACGTCGACGCCGACGAGATCGTCGACGAGATCGACGAGGAGTAACGCGCTTCTGCCGGCCTCGGTTCGGCCGTTTTTTCTCTCGCCGAGCCGCGGCCCCGGCGCGCACGAGTCGCACGACCCGGCGGAGAGCGGGCGTCCGGCGAACGGATCCCTTTTGGCCGCCGCCGCGTCCACACCGAGTATGGAGATCGAACGGGCGCGCGAGGACGCGGTCGTCGCCGGGGTCGCGGGCGCGGCGACGGTCGCGGTCGCGCTGCTGTCGAGTTTCACCGGCGTCGTCTCCGTGGCGACGCTGCCGACGCTGGCGCCGCTCGCCGTCTACGCGCTGTACCTCTTCTCGCGGAAGGGCGGGCCGTACGGCGCGTTCGACACCGCGCGGAACTGGGCGGTCGCGGCGGCCCTCGCGGGCGTCCTCGTGGTCCTCGCGTCCGCGGCGCCGTAATCCGCGTCGGGGCGGCCGAGCGCGTCAGGCGATGTCGCGGCTCGTGTCGACCGCGACCGTGTCCGTGAGCTTCAGTTTCAGCGGCTCTTCGAGGGCCGCGCCGCCCCGGAACTTGGGGACGACGAGGCGGTTCGCGATCTCGGTCCCGGCGACGGTCGTGCGCAGGTCGAACACCACGTCCGCGACCTGCTCCGTGACCCGCCGCGTCCGCGGGTCCTCGCCGCCGCGGAGCGCGTGGAGCAGCGCGACACCGCCGGCGTCGTCGACCCGGGACCGCAGGTCGCCGAGGAACTCGGCGTACGCCGCCGGCGCCGCGCCGTCCTCCAGCGGCTCCACGGAGTCGACGATCAGCGTGCCGGCCTCGGGGAGGTCGCCGGTCAGCGCCGCGGCCTCGTCGAGGTCGCCGGCCTCCGTCGGGGCCTCGACGGTCGTCTCCTCGTCGCCGTCGCCGCTCAGCGACGCCTCCACCGCGTCGGCGGAGCGGACGGTGGTCAGGTAGCGGCACCGGCGGACCCTGGCGAACCGGTCCAAGATGAGCTCGGACTGGCTGTCCGGGTTCGCCTTCAACAAAACGACGCTACCGCTCGGGAGCCCCCCGCCGAACTGTCGGTCCAGCACCGAGATCCCAGTCGGAAGCGTCTCCATACGATCGCTGCCGCCCGTGGAGGCTTGGGTCTGTCGATGGCGGCCCTCTCGGCCGGTCGCGACCCCGTCGTCCGCCGTTCCGGCGTCGCCGGTGGGCGCGATCCTCACGCGACCTGCCATCCGCTCGCCGCCGCGGTCTCGCAGAGCCGCGAGGCGAGGTCGTCGTACGCGCTCCGGACGGCCGGGTCGGACAGCGGGGCGCCGCCGCCGTCCGGGACCGTCCCGAGGACGGGACAGCCGAGCAGGCTCGCCACTCGGTCGGGCACGCTCGCCTCCCCGATCACGACCGCGCCGACCGCCGGGCAGCCGAGCCGCCGGGCGATCGCCGCCGTCTTCGCGGCGTCGCGGAGCGCGGCGCGCCTGAGCGGCGTCGCGATCAGCGCGCGGTCCGCCGCCCGCAGGGGCGCGGCCACGTCCGGCGACGCGCCCGCGGGACTGTCGAGCAGTACCGGCGCCCCGTCGGGCGTCGCCCCCGCGAGGGCGTCGAACGTCGCGCCGGCGTCGACCGACCGCGGCGCGTCCGGCGCCGCGAGGACTGTCGGGCCCGAGCGGTCCGGACGGAGCGGAGCCGCGTCGCGGACCGCGCCGAGAACGGTCCGTGCCCCCGTCCCGTCGACGTGGCCGCCGGCGTCGGCCGCCGGCGACTCCGTGCCGGTCTCCGCGGCCAACCGCGCGAGGTTCGGCAGGTCCCAGTCGGCGTCGGCCGCGACCACCGGCGCGCCGCGCCGCGAGAGCGCGCGGGCGAGCCCGAGGGTAGTTGTCGTCTTTCCGCTTCCGCCCTTCCCGCCGGCGACGGCTATCACGGCGATTGTGGGTCGGGATCCGGGATAAGGAGTCGGTCGGCGACGCGCCGCGGTGCGGTGAGTTCTCCGCCGCAGTCGCCGACGGGATCGATCCGCGTGTCAGTCCTGACAGCAGCCGCCGGCCTCGCCGCCGAAGTCGACCGCGAGCGGTTCCGAGATGGCCTCGTTGACCGCTTCCAGCGTGTCCTCCAGGTCGTCCTGCGCGTCGAGGTACTCGCTCATCACCGGCATCGAGTGGAGCTCGTCTTGCGCCTCCTGGACGCGCTGGAGCTCGGCGTTCGTCGCCTGCCCGGTCTGCCGGGCCTGCATGAACTCCGCGCGGAGCTGCTCGAACTCGTCGATTCGCTGCTGGACCTCCTCGTCGCGCTGGACCGCGGCTCTCGCCTCTTCGAAGCGCTCGTACTCCGGAGTTTCGGCGATCCGCTCGCCGAGCTCTCGGCCGAGGTCCTCGATGGAGACCTGTTCGACGCTCATACCGGAACGTCGTGGGCGAGCGGTTTGAACCTGCCGGAGCCGGGGCTCCGAGTCGGTTTCCCGCGTGCCCTACGCCGTCTGCGACCCGACGAACTCGACGACCGCTTCGAGCTCCTGCGGGCCGATGCCGTGCCCGCCCGGGAAGCTCCCGTGAGCGACGTCGGCGCCGACGGCTTCGAGCCGGTCGACCGCCGCCTGCGTCCGCGACTCGGGGATCACGCGGTCGCCGGCGCCCGCGCCGACGAAGACCGGCTTGCCGTCGATCCCCGCCGGATCGAGGTCGGCGTGCGACTCCGCGAGGTAGCCGTGGAGCGCGACGACCCAGGCGTAGCGGTCGGGCGCTTCGAGGAGGAGCGAGAGGCTCGTGATCGCGCCTTGGCTGAACCCGACCAGGCCGATCCGGTCGGCGTCGAGCCCGTACGCGTCCACGGCGCCCTCGACGCTCTCGACGATCAGATCGAGGCTCCGGCGGAAGTCCTCTGCGTCCGGCTGGCTCGACTCCAGGCCGCCCGCCGAGAGGTCGAGCTCGTACCACGTGTACCCGCCCTGGAGCGGGTCGGGCGCGCGGAGGCTGACGACGTGGCGGTCGCCCGGCAGCTCGGCGGCGACGGGGAGCAAGTCTTCCTCGTCGGCGCCGCGGCCGTGGAGGACGAAGACGGCGGGCGCGGGCTCGCCGTCGGCCTCGCCGTCCGGCGCGACGTGAACGTGTTCGAGCGGAACGTCGGTCATCGGTGCGCGGTTGGCGAGGGCGGCGGTTAGGTCCGTCGGCCGCGGCAGCGCGGCCCCCTCGGGCGCCACAGGATACTTGCCGGCTCCCGGAGTAGCTCCGGTCGCATGCGTCCCCGCGCCCTCCCACTGCTGGTCGCACTGCTCCTGTGCGCGACCGCGGCGGTCGCCGTCCCGGCCGTCGACGCCCGCGCCCCGCCGACGCCGGTGTGCGGCGTCTGCGACCTCGACCGGACCGCGCCGAGCGGCGAGCGCGTGGTCGCCGGCGAGAGCGAACTGACCGTCACGATTCACGCGAACGGCTCGACCACCTGGCGGGCGCGCGCCGACCTCGCGGCCGGCGCGGACGCGCTCGCGGCGAACGACAGCCTCCGTCGCGCGGTCGCGGCCGAGGCGGCCCGTGACGGCGTCGCGGAGCCGAGGGACCTCAGCGCCCGGCTCGACGGCGAGACGCTCGTCGTCGACTACCGCGACCCGAACGCGACGGAGCGACACCTCGGCGTCACGGTCTTCACCCCCTTGACGCCCGCCTCGCCCTCGACTCCGTTCGTCGTGGGCGGCGAGGGCGCGCGGTACCTCGCCGCCGACCGCCTCACCGTCCGCGGCGAGCCCGGGTGGACGGTCCGCGGCGACGCGCCCGAGCGCGAGTCCGACACCGAGTTAGTCTGGTCCCCTCGGGACGCCGCACGCGACGACGCCGGGCGGGCGCCGTTCGATGTCGACCGGGATCCGGTCGCGGTCGAGGCGGGCGCGGTCCTCCCCGGCCCGAGGGCGTGGATCGCCCGACTGCTCGCCGGCGACGGCCCCTGAACTCCCGGCGGGGCAGCGACGGTCGCGACCGCCCGGAACGACGCTCGGGGTCGAACGCGCCGTTTAACCGTCCTGCCGCACAATTCGCTCGACATGAGCGGCTCCACGGAGGGCGACCTGACGAAGACGGGGATGGCCCTCAAACACGACCGCGAGTGGGACTACGAACTCGACCGGATCCTCGAGGCCATCGAGGAACGCGACGCCTCGAAGGTCGGGCTACAGTTCCCCGAGGGACTGAAGCGCCGCGGCCCGAAGGTCGCCGACGACCTCCGCGAGGTCGCGCCCGACGACGTGACGTTCATGCTCTCCGGGCAGCCCTGCTACGGCGCCTGCGACCTCGACACGTACCTGATGCGGCGGACGGACGTGTTCGTCCACTTCGGCCACACGCCGATGAAGGAGTCCGACAGCATCGTTTACGTCCCCCTCTTCTCGAACGTCGACCCGTTCCCGATCATGGAGGACGCGCTGGCCGAGGAGCTGGCGCCGCCGGAGGAGGACGCCGACGTGGGGCTCGTCACGACGGCCCAGCACATGAACCGCTTCGAGGAGATGACCGACTGGTTAGAGGAGCGCGGCTACGAGGTCCACACCCGCCGGGGCGACGACCGCCTCACCAAGGAGGGGCAGGTGCTCGGCTGTAACTACGCCTCCGCGGACATCGACGCCGAGCAGGTGCTGTACGTCGGCGGCGGGAAGTTCCACCCGGTCGGGCTCGCGATGGAGCACCCGGACAAGCGCGTGATCATCGCCGACCCCGTCAACAACGCGGTGTCGATCGCCGAGCACGACCAGTTCCTCAAGCAGCGATACGCCGCGGTCCACAAGGCGATGGACGCCGAGAAGTGGGGCGTCATCTTCTGTACGAAGATCGGCCAGGGCCGCTGGGAGAAGGCCCAAGAGATCGTCGACAACAACGAGAACGCCTACCTGATCACCATGGACGAGGTGACGCCGGACCGCCTGCGCAACTTCGACATGGACGCGTTCGTCAACACCGGCTGTCCGCGGATCACGACGGACGACGGCCCGCGCTTCCACAAGCCGATGCTGACGCCCGGCGAGTACGAGGCCGCCATCGGCGAGAAGCCGCTCGACTCGATCGAGTTCGACACGTTCCACGACACCTGGTAGGCCGGCTCGCAAGCGTCTTTCGGCCTTTTTGGCAGCCCGGACTACGCCTCGTCCGGCGGGTTCACGAAGAGCCCGTCGACCACGAGGGCGCCGGCCGCGAGCGAGCCGCCGGCGACGGGGACCGTGTACCCGCGGGCGACGAGCGACGCGGCCGCGTACGCGGCGCAGAACGCGAGCGGGATGGCGAGCAGGAGGAGGTCGGCGCGCTCGATTTCGTCGAGAGCGCTCGACCCGGCCGACCGGTGCCGCCCGCTCATTCCATGTACCCCAGCTCGCGGAGCTTTTGCGCGATCTGTTTCGCCTCCGCCTCGGAGACGCCCTCGTCGGACTCCATCTCCTGGACGACGACGTGTTTCACGAACTCCTTGACCGAGCCGAACGGCTCGTCCTCGATGTACGCCTCCACGTCCGCGACGAACTCCTTCCGCAGCGAGATCGTGGTGTAGTCGCTCATTGCCGGATCCGTTTCGCCGCGGCCTGATAAATCTTAATTACATCTAATTACGAGAGTACGTGCCCGGAGTCGACTCCGCAGCCACGTTCGGTGACGGCTGAGACGGGTCCGACGTCGCCGAGCGCCGGTGCGCTCGTCGAGGCGTGGCGAACTGCGAGCGGTTCGGTCGGAGCCACCGGCGGTGCCGGAGCTGTACACCGCGGTTCCGCCCCGGACGTCTCTGATAACACACCCGACCGGCGGTCAGGCGTCGACCCTACCCCGTCAGTCCGTCCGCGCGGCCCGCTCGACGTACTCGACCGCCGCCGCGGGCGAGTCGACGGCTTCGACCCCGTCGACCGCGTGCGTGTCGAGCCCGGCCACGGGGCGCCCCTGCGCGAGCGCGAGCCCGATCTCGGAGAGCGTGCCGCCCGCGCCGTCGACCGCGACCGCGGCGTCGCCGTTCATTACGACGAGCGCGTTGCGAGCGTGGCCCATCCCCGTCGCGATCGGGGTCGTGACGTGCCGGTTCGCGTCCGCGCGGTCGTCCGTCGGGAGGATCCCGATCGTCTCGCCGCCGGCCGCGCGGGCCCCGCGGCAGACCGCCTCCATGACGCCGCCCAGCCCGCCGCAGACGACGACGTGGCCGCGCTCCGCGAGCCGTTCGCCGAGGGCCTCCGCGACCGCCGCGGTCTCCGGACCGACCGAGCTCCCGCCGATGACGCTGACGCGCATGCGGGGACCCACGCTCCGCGATCGGGTAAAACCGACCGGAGGACCCGTTCGATCGGCGCAGAGCGACCGCCTCGCGTCGATTCTCGCCGGTGAGACCGCCACTGAAACCCTTATCCCGCCTCACCGTGAATGGGTGCTATGACGTACGATACCGTCGTGTTCGACAACGACGGTGTCCTCGTGGGCCGCACGCGCTTCGACGTGCTCCGGGACGCGACCCGGGACGCGTTCGAAGAGTGCGGCGTCGAGGAGCCCGATCCGGACGACGTAGAGCAGATGACCATCGGTGCGACCCCCGGTAGCGTCGGCACCGTCTGTCAGACGTACGACCTCGATCCGGGGTCGTTCTGGCGGACGCGCGACGACGTGGTGTCGCGGGCCCAACAGCAGGAGGCCCGCGAGGGGCGCAAGACCCCGTACGACGACCTCGACGAGCTCCAGGACCTCGACGTCCAGATGGGGATCGTCTCGTCGAACCAGCAGGCGACCGTCGACTTCCTCGTCGACCACTTCGACGGCTTCGACCGCATGGGGGCCGCGTACGGCCGCGAGCCGACGATCCACTCGCTCCAACTCCGCAAGCCGAATCCCCACTACATCGACCAGGCGCTCGGCGACCTCGACGCCGACAACGCCCTGTTCGTCGGCGACAACGAGTCGGACGTGCGCGCCGCCGAGAACGCCGGCATCGACTCGGCGTTCATCCGCCGTCCCCACCGCCGCGACTGGGAGCTGAACGTCTGGCCGACCTGGGAGATAGAGCGGCTCTCCGACCTCCACGACATCGTGGAGTGAGGCCGCCCCGCCCCCGCGCCACCCTCACCCTCGACAGCGACGCGTCGCGGACCGCGCGCGCCGTGCCGCCGATGAAGCGTTTAACTCGGATGGCGCGTAACTCGCCCTCGTGACCGATTCGCCCCCGTGGGCCGACCTCTTCGGCCACTCCGAACCGTACCCCGAACAGGCAGACGGCATCGACGCCGCCGTCGAGGCCGCCGCCGACGGCGGCTTCCTCGCCCTCGAGGGCGCCTGCGGGACGGGGAAGACGATGCTCGCGCTCACCGCGGGCCTCGACCGCGTCCGCGACCCGGACTCCGACTTCGAGCGCGTCTTCGTCCTCACCAGCGTCAAACAGCAGCTGCGCCAGTTCGAGACGGACCTGCGGACGATAAACGACGACCTCCCCGACGGGTACGACCCGGTCTCCGGGCTCACCCTCGTCGGCAAGGCGGACGTCTGCCCGTACGCGAGAGAGAACCGCGGCGGGATCGACCGGGAGAACGTCTACGAGCGCTGCGAGGGGCTCCGCGAGCGAACCCGCAACCTCGTCGGCGACGGCGGCGCGACGACGACCTCGAACCTCGTGAGCGAGGCGCGCAGCCAGCAGGTCGGGCTCGTGGACTCGGGGGCCGACGCCGGCTCGCCCGCCGACGGGCCCGCCGCCGACTACCTCTCCGTCGACGGCGAGCCCACCCCGTACCGTCCGGACACCGAGGAGTACGACGACGTCGAGTTCTGTCCGTTCTACGCCGGCTTCCTCGAGGACCTCCCCGACGACGGCGACCCCGCCGAGGCGGTCCCGTTCGACGTCACCGAGCTCGGCCACGTCGACGCCGACGAGCTGGTCCGGCTCGCCGCGGGACACGGCTCCTGTCCCCACTCGGTGATGGGCGCGCTCGTCCCGGAGGTCGAGGTCGTGATAGGCAACTACTACCACGCGTTCGACCCCGTGACCACCGGGACGTTCACCGGCGCGCTCCTCGACGACTCCACCTTCGTCGTCTGCGACGAGGCCCACATGCTCGAACCGCGCGTCCGCGACCTCGTCAGCGACGCCGTCGCGGACGCGAGCCTCCGCGACGCCGAGAACGAGCTCACCCGCGTCGTCCAGCCGCTCTCGTTCGAGTCGGCGGGCGCGGAGTCCGAGGACGCGGCGCTCGTCCGAGGGGAACTGGCGGACGCGGACGTGACCGTCGAGGAGATCGAGGCCGTCCGCGAGTTCTACGCCGACCTCCGCGGCGAACTCGACCGCCGCGTGACCGCGCACCTCGACCGCGAGCGCCCGGACTGGCGGGCGTCGATGCGCGACCTCGACGACGAGGCGATCCCGCTCCGCGACCCCGAGGAGCCGGGCGAAGACGAGATCACGGCGTGGGCGGACCGCGAGGGGTACGGCGAGCAGGTCTGGGCGCGCGCCGAGCAGGTGGGGGCTGTCGTCAAGCGCGTCCTCGACTCGCTGGAGGAGGAGGACAAGCAGCGCGCGGCCCCGGGCGTCGGCCGCACCCTCAACGCCTGGTACCGCGAGGGCCACACCGACTTCTTCCGGGCTATCGAGCTCGAACGGACGTTCGACGAGACGGAGCCGCCCGACTCGTGGCGCCGGGCGTACAACGCGCGGCTCGCGCTCCACAACTGCCTGCCGAGCGAGCCGATCGGCGACCGCCTCGCGGAGTTCGGCGGCGGCGTCCTCATGAGCGCGACGCTGGAGCCGATGGACCTCTTCCGGGAGGTGACCGGGCTCGACCATCTCGCGGAGCGCGGTCGCCCGGTCGTCGAGCGGACGTACGGCCTCTCGTTCCCCGCGGAGAACCGCGCGAGCCTCGCGGTCGACGCGCCGAAGTTCACCCACCAGAACCGCGGCGCGCCGGGCGAGGAGAACCCGACGCGGCTCGCCCACCTCGACGCGACGGCCGCGGTCGCGCGCCGCGACGGGAACGTCCTCGTGGGCACCCCGAGCTACGCCGAGGCGACGTGGATGGCCGAGTCGCTCTCGGCGCGGCTCGACAAGCCGGTCCTGCTCGACGAGTCCTCCGGCGACCGCGAGACGGAGTCGCTGAAGGACGACTTCTTCGCCGGCGAGGGGAAGGTGCTGGTGACGAGCCTCCGCGGCACGCTCACCGAGGGCGTCGACTACCGCGGCGACCGCCTCGCGGCCGCCGTCGTCTGCGGCGTCCCGATCATCAACACGGCGCGGCCGCAGACGCGAGCGGTCATCACCGCCTACGACCGCCGGTTCGAGTCCGGGTTCGAGACGGCGCTCACGGTCCCCGCCGTCCGGAAGGCCCGGCAAGCTGTCGGTCGCGTCATCCGCGGGCCCGACGAGCGGGGCGTCCGCGTCCTGCTCGACGCGCGCTACGCCCGCGACTCGTGGAACGGCGTCAGGGAGTTCCTCCCGGAACACGAGCGCGAGGAGTATCAGCCCGTCAGCCCGGACATGCTGGAGGTCGCCCTCGACCGGTTCGAGTCGCGTTCCTCGGCGACGCCCGAGTGACGCGGGCGCCCCTCGCCGCGTGGTAGGGACTTGCTATCGGGGTGGTACGCTGCTCGTAACTATGCTCCGGGGGAGAGTATATAGGGTATGTACTCCCCGTTCGAAGCCGAGCGCTACCACGTCGTCTGCCGCGAGTGTCCCCTCGAACGCCTCTGTGACGCCTCGACGGACGCGGAGGCGCTCGGTCGGGACCACGTCGCCGACACCGGCCACCGGGTCGCCGTCGAGCGGATCGCCTGAGCGCCCGCGCTCAGACGACGTTCGAGTCGATGTCGCGCGGGTAGTTGGTGAGCCGCTCCGTTCCCGACTCGGTGATCGCGACCGTGTCCGAGTGCCGGTAGCCGTACTCGTCCGTGTAGAGCCCGGGCTCGATGGTGTAGACGTGTCCGGGCGCCATCACCGCGTCGTCGCCGTCGTACCGCTCGCCCCAGCCGCGGTCGATGTACGGCGGCTCGTGGGCGCCGAGGCCGATGTTGTGGCCGACGTGGTGCTGCACGAGGTCGGTCACGCCCTGCTCCTCGAAGTACTCCCGGACGACCCGGTCGACCTCGGCGACCGGCACGCCCGGGCCCAGCGCGTCGATGGCGAGCGTCTGCGCCTCCAACATCAGCTCGAAGTAGTGCTCCTGCTCGTCGTCGTAGTCGCCGACGAACATCGTCCGCTCCAGCTCGGAGCGGTAGCCGTCGACGTTCGCCGTCGCGCCGGTGACGAGCACGTCCCCCTCGGCGAGCCGCTCGTTCGGCGTGTGGCCGTGCGGGAGCGCGGTCTCCTCGCCGGAGATGTAGCCGGCGTGGACCGGGCCGTCGCCGCGGACGCGGACGGCGTAGTTGTCCCCGAGCGCGTCGAGCATGGCGCGCGAGGCGTCGGTCGACGCCCGCTGCGAGACGGTCGCCGGGTGCGCGCCCGGCTCGGAGTAGTCGGCGAGGTAGCGGTGGCCGAGGTTCGCCCACTTCGCGGACTCGCGGATCAGGTCGACCTCGGCGTCGGACTTCGCCCAGCGCATCCGGTCGACCCACGACTGCGTCTCGACGTCGAGCGACTCGGAGAAGGCGGGGCCCTCGTACCCCATCACGCCCGGCGGCCCGTCCGCGTCCGCGGCGACGGCGTCCGCGCCCAGCCCGTCCAGCATCTCGACGGCGACCGAGACCGGTTCGCCGCCGGGGTAATCGAAGTAGTGATGGACGGCGTCGATCCGCGGGTTGGGCTCGACGCGCTCGACCTCCAGCCGCGGCACGGTGATCTCGACGCGGTCGTCGGTGACCGCGAGGACCACCGGCCGCTCCGTCTGGATGTGGTGGAAGCCGGTGAGGTACTCGATCGCCGTCGCGCCCACCCACGTCGCGGCGTCGGCGTCGGTCGCCGCGAGGCGGTCTCGGACCGCGGCGAGCCGGTCGTCGAAGGCCGACTCGGGGAGTTTCGTGGCCATGCCTCAAGATGTGCGAACGGGCCGATAAACGGTCGGGTAGCGGAACGGCGGCCCCGCGGGGACGCCCCCGGTGCGGCGGCCGAGCCGGCGGTTCAGTCCTCGCGGCGGGCGAACGCGAGGTTGCCGGAGACGTTCTTGATGTAGGCGGTCACGGTCTCGCCCTCCTGCGCGCCGGGGACGAAGATGGTGTACTCCCCGCGCTCGGCGACGCCGTCGCCCTTGCGGCCGGTGCCGACGATCTCGAGCTCGTACGTGTTGCCCGACTCGACGGCGTCCTCCTGCCGCTGGGTGTTGGAGGTGTTCTGCTTCGCCACCGGCCGGAAGGCCCCGCAGGCCTCACAGCGGAGCATCGGCGTCCGGTTCTCGGTCTCCAGTCGCGTGTCCGGGAGGCCGCACTCCGAGCAGGTGACGAACGACTCGATGTACGAGTCGATCGCGGCCTGGAAGTCGCGCTCGCGGAAGTTCCCGCTGTAGCGGGCGCGGCCGTCCTCGTACTGTCCGGCGGTGCCCAGCTCCTGCTGGATCTTCGAGTGGACGTGCTCGGGCTCGCGGCTCAGCGCGTCGGCGATCGCGGAGAGGTTCGTCAGGCGGGTGAACGCCCCGTCCTTCTGCCATTCCGGGTCCGGAACCGACAGCCGCTCGTCGGAGCCGCCCAGATCCGGTACCTCATCCATCGCGCGGTCGAGGCTCGATTCGTAATCCATACGCGTGAAAACGGCAGCGCGACGGAAATCGCTTCCGGGTTCGGTGGCCGCGACTCCGAAGGGCGGAGCCAGCAGTAGGATGCCGACAGTCGGCCAGAAGTAACGGGAGGTAGATTTGAACCACGGCCACTCCGTTCCCTGGTTCAAGCCTTCTCCGAGGCTATCTCGTCGACGACGGCGCTCGCGCCTCGCTACGCTCGGCGTTCACGGTCGTCGACAGAAAATAGCGGGAGGTAGATTTGAACTACCGATCTCCGGGTTATGAGCCCGGCGGAATCTCCTGGCTATCCCATCCCGCTACCGTAGCAAAATCGCGTGCGACTGTTAAGGGTTCTGATCCCGCCGCCGGTGTGCGATTCGTCCACGCGTCCACGGCGGTCGCGCGCCCTCGCGCCGGCCGCCGTGATCGATGCCCATCCCCGCTCCTGTCCCGCCCCTGTCCCACGCTTGCCCTGCTTGTTTCACTCATCTCCCGCCCGTCACGCCTCGGTCTCCTCCGCGTCGCCCTCCCGCGCCGCGACGGCCTTCGTGCGGATCCGGAGCGCGAGGACCGCGACGAGCGCCAGGCCGACGGTCACCCCGACGTCGGCGGGGTCGCCCGAGAGCGCCCGCTGCGCGGTGAGCCCCGCCATCAGCGCGAACGCGAACGCCAGCAGCCCGGCGATCGGAATCACGTACCCTTCGCCGAGCGGCGATCCGCCGGTCTCGTCGGTCATCTCCACACGCTGCGCGGCCGACCGTGAAAAGCCTCCCGCGACCGTCGCTCCCTTGCGGCGGCCGCAAATGATTTTACACATCATCGATAGTGATAGACGATGAACAAGCCGCTGTTGACGACGGACTTCTTAGACCGGGCGCGCCGCCACTACGCCGACGAGGAAGCGATCCTGGCGGTCGACGGGACGCGGTACACGTACGCGGAGCTCGGCGACCGCGCCGACCGATTCTCCGCCGCGCTTCAGGCTCGCGGCATCGAGAAGGGCGACCGGGTCGCCGTGCTGGACCCGAACACGCACTACCACCTGGAGGCCGCCTACGGCGCGATGCAGGTCGGCGCGATCCACGCGCCGCTGAACTACCGCCTCACGCCGGGCGACTTCTCGTACATGCTCTCGGACGCGGGCGTCGACGCCATCTACGCCGACGCCGAGTACGCCGCGAACGTCGAGGCGATCCGCGACGAGGTGCCGACCGAGACGTTCCTCACGAACGACGCCGACGCGGTCGAGGGCGACTGGGAGTCGTTCGACGCGGCGCTCGACGACGCCGACCCCGGCGCCTACGACCGCCCGGAGATGGACGAGGACGACGTGATCACGATCAACTACACCTCGGGGACCACCGGCGACCCGAAGGGCGTCTGTCGCACGCACCGCGCCGAGACGCTCCACGCGTACCTCATCTCGATCCACCAGGAGATCACCGACGACGACGTCTACCTCTGGACGCTGCCGATGTTCCACGTCAACGGCTGGGGCCACATCTACGCGATCACGGGGATGGGCGCCCGGCACGTCTGTACCCGCGGCGTCGACGTCGCGAAGACGTTCGAGCGGATCCGCGAGGAGGACGTGTCGTACTTCTGTGCCGCGCCGACCGTCCTCAACATGCTCGGCGACCACTACGCCGAACACGGCGGCGAGACGACCGGCGACAACGACGTGCGGGTCGCCACCGCGGGCGCGGCGCCGCCGGAGGCGACGATCCGTACCGTCGAAGAGGAGTTCGGGTGGGATCTCAAACACGTGTACGGCGCCACCGAGACGGGCCCGCTCATCACCACCTCCGACGCGAAGCGCCACTTCGACGAGGGCGCCGACGACCGCTTCGCGGTGAAGAAGACCCAGGGGATCGGCTACCTCGGCACGGACGTGCGCGTCGTCGACGAGGACGGCGAGGACGTCGCCGCCGACGGCGAGACGATCGGCGAGATCGTCGTCCGCGGTAACCAGGTGATGGACCGCTACTGGAACAAGCCCGAGGCCACCGAGCAGGCGTTCTCCGAGCGGTTAGAGGGGTACTACCACATGGGCGACCTCGCCGTCGTCGACGAGGACGGGTTCGTCTCGATCCAGGACCGCAAGAAGGACATCATCATCTCCGGCGGGGAGAACATCTCCTCGATCGAGTTGGAGGACACCCTCTTCGAACACGACGTCGTCTCCGACGTGGCCGTCATCCCCGCCCCGGACGAGCGCTGGGGCGAGACCCCGAAGGCGTTCGTCGTCCCGGAGGGCGGCGACCCGAACGACGCGGCCGCGACGCCCGAGGCGCTCAAGGCGTTCGTCCGCGAGCGCGTCGCGGACTACAAGACGCCCGGCGAGGTGGAGTTCGTCGCGGAGCTCCCGACGACCGCGACCGGGAAGATCCAGAAGTACGAGCTGCGCGAGCGCGAGTGGGACGAGGAGGAGCGGATGGTCGGCGAGGGGTAGCGGTCGCTCGCCGCGGTCGGGAGGCGTTCGGCCCGGACTCAGTCCTCGCCTTCGTCGATTTCGTCCGTGTCGCCCGCCTCGGCGTCGTCCGCTCCGCTCGCCTCGGCGTCGTCCGCTCCGCTCGCCTCCTCGCCGCCGGAGTCGCTCAGGCGGTCGGTGTCGATGCTCACGCCCGGCGGCGTGACGACGAGGAAGCCCCGGAAGTGCATCAGCTCCCCGTCCATGTCCTTCACGTCGCGCGCGAAGGGGGCGGCGAGCTCGTTGAGGTCGCCGTCTATCGACAACACCAGGGTGTTCCCGTAGTCGACGCTGCGGACCCATTCCTCCGGGTCGGTCGTGCCGTCCAAGACGCCGAGGACGACGTCGCCCGCCGCCGCGAACGCCTCGTCCATCTTCGCCTCGGCGTCCCGCAGGTCGAGGTCCCAGTCGCTCATACGTGGGGGTCGACAGGCGGCGGCAAAAGCGTTCGGGAGCGGGGCGGCCTCGCCCCACACCGACCGCCGCCCGGTCGCGGAGCGGTTAAGTGCGCGCCGATCCCAGCAAACGATATGAAACGCACGCGGCGGTCCCTGCTCGCGAGCGCGGCGTCGGTCGGCGTCGTCGGCGCGGCGGGGTGTCTCGGCGGTGACGACGGCGGTGGGGGACTGAGCTTCGACGCCGGCGCATACGACTGTGACCTGACGGAACCGAGCAACTCGGACCTCGACTACCGACCGACTCTCGGGAATCCCGACGCCGACGTGACGGTTCAGGCGTTCGAGGACTTCACCTGCGGCCACTGCGCGACGTACAAGCTCGAACACTTCCCGACGATCCGCGAAGAGTACATCGAGCCCGGCGACATCCACTACGAGCACTGGGACTTCCCGCTCCCCGTTGACGAGCAGTGGGCGGTTCCGATCGCCAGCGCGGCCCGAGGCGTGGGGGACCGTCACGGCGACGAGGCATTCTTCGAGTTCGCCTCGGCCGCTTACGAGTCGCAGGGAGCCTACGGTGCTGGCAACAGCGTAGACACCATGCCGGGCGGCGCCGACCCCTGCGCGGTCCTCTCCGACGCGGAGTTCACCGCATACGAGGAGGCCGCCCAGAGCGACAAATCCGAGGGCGAGTCAATGGGCGTCTCCGGGACGCCGACGATCTTCGTGAATGGGGAACCCGTACAGGGCGGGTACGCCGCCGAGACGGTTGCCGCGGCGATAGACGACGCGCTCTGACCACCCGTTTGGTCTGTTCGGCCGCACCGGCGAACGGCGAACGCGGCACTTGGAGCGTCGATCTTTTGCCAGTTCGACCCGTTTTATACGTAGATGAGCGACCCCGAACCCTCCCCCGCGACCGAGGCCGCCGCCGGCGACCGCTCGGTCGACGCGGACGCCGTCGGGGGCGACGCGGACGCCGCCGACCGCCGGCGGCTCGGCGCGGTCGTCCTCGCGGTGCTGATCTCGCAGGTCCTCCTCTACCCGGGCGTGCCCGACCTCGTCGTCGCGCTCGGGGCGCCCGCCGGCATCGACGCCGGGATGTGGTTCCTGGTCGCCGAGTGCGGCGCGTTCGTGTCGTTCGCGGTCGTCTGGGGCGCGCTCTCGGACGCGCTCGGGCGGCGGGTCCCGCTGATCGTCGTCGGGGCGCTCGGCGGCGCGGGGTCGTACGTCGCGCTCGCGTCGCTGCCGGCCCTGGGGCTCGGCTTCGGTGCCGCGCTCCTCGTCCGCGTCGTCGGAGGGGCCCTGACGATCGGGGCGTTCTCGCTGTCTATCACCCTCCTGATGGACTTACGGGGCGGCAACGGGCGCAACATGGGCGCCGCCGGGCTCGCGATCGGCCTCGGCGCGGCGGTCGGCTCGGTCGTCGGCGGTTGGCTCGCCGACCTCGGCGCGCTCTACCCGGTGTACGCCGGCGGGGCCGTGCTGGCCGCGGCGGGGCTGCTGTCGGCGACGGTCGACGACCGGGCCCCGACCGGCCGCGGCAGCGACGCGGGCGCGGCCGGCGACGGCGGGGATACGGCGGGCTTCGCCGACGTGCTCGCGCGCGCTCGCCGGACCCCGGGGCTCCTCGTCCCCCTCGCGTTCGGGTTCGTCGACCGGCTCACGGCCGGGTTCTTCGCGCTCGTCGGCGTGTACTACTTCCAGGACCCGGCGACGTTCGGCCTGTCGGCGACCGGCGCGGGCGCGACGCTCGCGCTCTTTTTCGTGCCGTTCGCCCTGCTACAGTCGCC
This sequence comes from Halorubrum sp. ASP1, assembly GCF_005435135.1. NCBI lineage: Archaea > Methanobacteriati > Methanobacteriota > Halobacteria > Halobacteriales > Haloferacaceae > Halorubrum > Halorubrum sp. ASP1. Next base: position 498,808 of record NZ_SGUA01000001.1, read on the forward strand.
GTTCGGCGCGCTCTCCGACCGGATCGGACGGTTCCTACCCGTGGTAGCCGGGTCGCTCGCGTACGGCGTCGTCACCGTCGGCGTCGGCGTCGCTCCGGTTTACCCGGCCGCGGCCGCGCTGATGGTCCTCGTCGGCGTCTGCGGGGCGCTGATGGCGCCGGCGACGATGGCGCTCGTCACGGACCTCGTCGAGCCGGAGGTCCGCGGCGCCGCCATGGGCCTGTTCAACGTCTTCGGGTCCCTCGGGTTCCTCGCGGGCTTTTTGATCGGCGGGAGCGCGACCGACGCGTTCGGGTACACCCCCGCGTTCCTGGCCGTCGGCGGCCTCGAACTCCTGATCGCGCTCGCGCTGCTCCCGGCCGTCCGGTCGATCGCGCCCGGCGCCGGAGCCCTCGGGCGCGTCGGCGCGGAGGGGTGAGCGACGACCGAGGGGCCGCGCCCTCGCCGCGGCGAGCCGAGTCCTTTTAACCGACTCGCCGCCTGCATGTTCGTAACCGATGGACCTCCTCGTCGTCGGCGCCGGTGAGATCGGGCGCTGGGCGGCCGACACCGTCGCGGCCGACGCCGCGCCCGTCGACGCGAGCGTCGCGTTCGCCGACCGCGACCCGACCGTCGCGGCCGACGCCGCGGCCGGGCGCGACGCCCGGACGGTCGAGGCCGACGGGGACTCCGTCCACGACGCCGTCTGCCTCGCGGTGCCGATGTCGGCGGTGCCGGCGGCGGTCGAGGCGTACGCGCCGCGCGCCGAGCGGGCGATCGTCGACGTCTCCGGCGAGATGACCGACGCGCTCGCGGCGATGCGCGAGCACGCTCCCGGCCTCGAACGCGCGAGCTACCACCCGCTGTTCGCGCCGCCGCGCGTCCCGGGCAACGTCGCGGTCGCCGTCGACGAGGCCGGCCCGGCGGTCGAGGCGTTCACCGCGTCGATCGAGGCCGGCGGCAACGAGGTCTTCGAGACGACCGCCGCGGAGCACGACGGCGCGATGGAGACCGTTCAGGCGGGCGCGCACGCGGCGGTGCTCGCGTGGCGGCTCGCCGCGGAGCCGGTCCGCGAGGAGTTCCACACCCCAGTGTCGGCCGCGCTCGACGACGTGGCCGACACCGTCACCGAGGGGTCGCCCGCGGTGTACGCCGAGATACAGCGCGCCTTCGACGGCGCCGAGGACGTGGCCGACGCGGCGGCGGCGATCGCGGACGCGGACGACGAGGCGTTCGCCGCCCTGTACGAGCGCGCCCGCGGCGACCGCGAGGGGAGAGAGCGGCTGGAGTGAGACGACGCGACGAGACACCAATGATCGACAGAACCGCGGTCCGGAACAACGCGAACTACCTGCGCAACGTCAGACCGATCGACCCCGAGGAGATCGCGGAGTACATCGAGGGGACGCCGCACCCGGCGGTCGTCCGCGAGACGCTCCGCGAGGAGGCGTTCGACCTCCGGCTCCGCGAGCGCGAGGACGGGGCGTTCGTCCCCGTCGAGGAGGCGCCCGTCGACCCGCCGGGCTGGGCGCCCGAATCGCTCCCGGACGAGTACTCGTTCGCCTTGGAGGACCTGCTGGTCCGCGAGTACGGCGCGAACTGGCACCGCGGGGAGTCGGGCGCCGAGCTCCGCGAGCGCGTCCGCCGGATGAAGACGGACTACCTCTACGAGAACGAGGTCGAGTACGACCGCGTCGCGGCGCTCGGCTACGCCGTTTACCACCTCCCGGCGTACTACGCGACGGTCGGGTACGTCCTCGACGACCTGACCGAGAACGGCCTGCTCGACCGCGCGCTCCGCGTCCTCGACGTGGGCGCCGGCGTCGGCGGGCCCGCGCTCGGGCTCCACGACTACCTCCCGGACGACGCCGTCGTCGACTACCACGCGGTCGAGCCGAGCGCGGCGACGGAGGTCCTCGACCGGCTGCTGGAGGAGACCGGCCGGAACTTCCGCGCGACGGTCCACGAGACGACCGCCGAGGCGTTCCTCGGGCTCGAGGGGGGCGAAGAGCCCGCCCCGGCGACCGACGAACCGTTCGACCTCGTGCTGTTCGGCAACGTCCTCTCGGAGCTCGCCGACCCCGCTGCGGTCGCGGGCGCCGCGGTCGACGCGCTCGCGCCTGAGGGCAGCGTCGTCGCGTTCGCGCCGGCCGACCGGAACACCGCGACCGGGCTCCGCCGGGTCGAGCGCGAGGTCGTCGCGTCCGGCGGCCACCCCGGTCGGGACGCCGAGATATACTCGCCGGCGCTCCGCCTGTGGCCCGACGCGGTCCCGACCGACCCGGGCTGGTCGTTCGACGTGGCCCCCGACCTCGCGGTCCCGCCGTTCCAGCGCCGGCTCGACGAGGCGGCGGCGCGCGGCGAGACCGACGAGCCGGGCGAGTTCGTCAACGTCGACGTACAGTTCGCTTACTCGATCCTCCGCCCCGACGGCCGTCGGCGCGTCGACGTCGAGGCGAGCGCGGACCGGTGCGCGCGCATGGCCGAGTCGGAGCGGCACGTCACCGACCGGGTGAACCTGCTCGCGGTGAAGCTCAGCCACGACCTGAGCGAGGGAGACAACGCCGTCTACCGCGTCGGCGACGGCTCCCAGGCGACCGACCACTACCTCGTCTGTACCCGCGAGACCGCGCTGAACCGCGACCTCCGCGAGGCCGGCTACGGGTCCGTCGTCTTCGTCGAGAACGGGCTCGTCCTCTGGAACGAGGACGAGGGCGCGTACAACGTCGTCGTCGACGACGAGACGGTCGTGGACCTGGTCGCCCGCTGAGCCGGCGGAGGGCGTGGGGAACGGGCGCGCAGCTTCGTCACCGGGCGCCACGGGCGACCGTCTCCGGTGTAGACTTATCAACCCCCCCGTGTTATCGCTGTCAGATGGCGGTCGAAATCACCGAGGCGTTCGTCCGTATCGCCGGTACCTCCTCGGTAGCACAGGCGTTCGTCGGCGGCGTCATCATCGCGCTGCTGAACCTCGCCGGAGCGTCGCTGGTCCTCGTCTGGCGGAGCCCGTCCGAGCGAGCCCTCAACGGGATGCTCGGCTTCGCCGCCGGCGTCATGCTCGCCGCCGCGTTCACCAGCCTGATCATCCCCGGCGTCGAGGAGTACTCCGGCGGTAACCCGATCCCGACGCTTATCGGCGTCGGGGTCGGCGCTCTGTTTCTGGATCGGGCGGACGCGCTGATTCCCCACGCCCACTTCCTGCTGACCGGTTCTCGTCGCATGGACGCGGCGAACCCCGGAGAGACGCTACCGGTCAGCGACGACCGGGTAACCGGGGTGGTCCTGTTCGTCCTGGCCATCACGCTACACAACATGCCCGAGGGGCTCGCGGTCGGCGTCGGGTTCGGCGCGGCCGCCGGCGATCCGGCGCAACTCGGGAGCGCGCTGTCGCTGATGCTCGCGATCGGTATCCAGAACATCCCCGAGGGGCTGGCCGTCTCCGTCGCGGCGATTAACGCCGGCCTCGACCGCCGAATCTACGCCGCGTTCGCGGGGATACGCGCCGGTGTCGTCGAGATTCCGCTGGCGGTGCTCGGAGCCGTCGCCGTCGCGGCGGTCGCGCCCCTGTTGCCGTACGCGATGGGGTTCGCCGCGGGGGCGATGCTGTTCGTCATCTCCGACGAGATCATCCCCGAGACGCACCGAAGCGGCCACGAGCGCGTGGCGACCCTCGGACTCATGGTCGGCGTCATCACCATGTTGTACCTGGACATCTCGTTGGCGGCCTGACCGCGCCTCCGTTGAGGCCGTCCCCCCGGACGGCGCGTCCGTACCCGACGGACCGACTCCGGCGGACGCGACTCACCCGACCGGCTCGATCAACTCCGGCGCGTCGACCGCGGGGGAGTTCACCCGCGTCGACACCGGGTGCGCGGTCAGTTCGTCGCTCGGGTAGGGGTCGAGCAGGGCGGCGGCCTCGTCCGGATCCCCCCGGAGCCACGCCTCCTCCTCGCCCGGCTCCAGCATCACCGCCATCCGGTGGTGGAGGTCGGCGACGAGGTCGTTCGGCTCCGTCGTCACGATCGCGAACGTCTCAATCGGTCCGTCGTCGCTCTTCTCGTTCTCCCCTCCGCCCGACCCCCCGCCGACGCCGGAGACGACCCAGACCGGGCTCGGCGCGTTCGGCGGCTCCCACCGCTCGTAGATGCCGGCCATCGCGAACGGCCGGTCGTCCTCGAAGGCGACGCGGTAGGGGGTCTTGCCCGACCCGCGGTCGCCGCCGACCCACTCGTAGAAGCCGTCCGCGGGGACGAGGCAGCGCCGGCGCTCGAAGGCGTCCGTGAAGCTCCGCTTCTCCCGCACCGTCTCCGCGCGGGCGTTGATGAGGTCGAACGACTCGTCGGCCCACGAGGGCGTCAGCCCCCACTCCATCCGCGTCGCCGCCGACGGGTCCGCGTCAGGGATGACGGGGAGCGACTGCCCGGGCGCGCAGTTGTAGCTGGGTTCGTGGTCGCCGAACGCCGCGCCGAACCTGTCTTCGAGGTCGGCGGCGGGGGTGAAGAGGGTGTAGCGGCCGCACATACGGATCGCTTGCCGCGAGACCACTTAATTCCGCGACGACCGGTCGGCCTCCGGCAGCAGGTCCCACCGGTCGGCGATGACCCCGTCGACGCCGGCCGCGACCAGTCGCTCGGCGTCCACCCGATCGGCCGCGGTCCACCCGTTCACGGCCAGCTCCGCCTCGTGCGCCCTCTCGACGAAGCCCGGTTCGGTCGCGAGGTCGATCGGCGGGTGGACCGCGACGCACCCGAGTTCCGTCGCCCGCTCGACCGCGCGCTCGGGGGCCGCGTCCGCGACGAGCAGCGCGCGGTCCGTCGCCGGGTCGCGGTCGCGCAGCGACGCCAGCGCCTCCGGGCGAAACGACGAGAACAGCACCTCGGTGTCGGTCCGCCGCGCGAGGGCGAGCGCGTCGAGCGCGGTCTCCGGCTCCTTGATTTCGACGTTGACGCCAATCCCCTCGGGGACGGCCGCGAGCGCCTCGCCGAGCCGCGGGATCGGTTCGCCGGAGTCGAGCACCGTCAGTTCGCGCAGCGCCTTCCAGTCCGTGTCCGCGACGCGCCCGGACGCGCCGGTCAGCCGGTCGAGGTCCGCGTCGTGGAAGACGACGAGCTCGCCGCTGGCGCACCGGCGCACGTCGACCTCGACGGCGTCGACGTGCGGCGCCGCGCGCTCGGCGGCCGCGACCGTGTTCTCCGGGTACTGGCCGGCGCAGCCACGGTGGCCGATCAGCGCGACGCCGTCGGGGCCCGCCCGCTTCATCGGGCCCCCCTCGGCGTATCGGTCGCCTCGTTCGATCGGTCGTTCACGGGCTCGCATCGGTACCGCGGCGTGTTAGCTCTTCGCTCGCGGTCGGCCGCGCGGCCGCTCCCGTCGGCTTTTTGCCCGCGCGCCGCTCGGGGACGGACATGCGCATCGAGAACAGCTTCATCCCCGTCGAGGGGGTGGGCGAGACGACCGAACGGCGCCTCTGGGAGCGAGGGGTCACGACGTGGGAGTCGTTCGACCCCGCCGTCGACGTGGCGGGCGTGGGCGCGACGACCGCCGACCGGATCGAGTCGTTCATCGCGGAGGCGCTCGCGCGGCTCGACGACGGGGACGCCGCCTACTTCGACCGGGCGTTCCCCTCGGGCGAGCGCTGGCGGCTCTACGAGAACTTCCGCGAGGAGACCTGCTTCTTCGACATCGAGACGACCGGGCTCGACGAGCGGCGCGACCGCGTGACGACCGTCAGCTTCCATCAGGGCGGCGAGACGACGACGCTCGTCGCGGGCGAGGACCTCACCGCGCGGCGCCTCCGCGAGCAGTTCGCGGACGCCAGCCTGCTCGCGACGTTCAACGGCGCGCGCTTCGACGTGCCCTTCCTGGAGACCTCCTTCGACATCGAGATCGACACCCCCCACCTCGACCTGATGTACCCCGCGAAGCGGATCGGCCTCTCGGGCGGGCTGAAGCCCATCGAGAGGGAGATCGGGATCGACCGCGACCGCCCGGACATCTCCGGCCGGGACGCGGTCCGGCTCTGGCGCGAGTACGAGCGGGGGAGCGACCAGGCGCTGGAGACGCTCGTCTCGTACAACCGCGAGGACACCGTGAACCTTCGGACGCTCGCCGACACGGTCTGCGACCGCCTGGACGACGAGGTGTTCGTCACCGCCCCGGACGGAGACGGCGACTGAGAGGGACCCGATAGGTCGCGAACGGCGGGTATGGACCGTCGCGATGGGAGCCGCCGCCTCGGTCGACGCCGGCGGGGTCGACGCCGACGCGGTCGGAGCCGCCGAAGCGGTTACCGGCGCAGGACGATCCCGCCGTTGCCGACGACGACGGCGTCGCCGTCCACGTCGACCGCGTTCAGGTTCTCGCCGGTCGGCGTGTCGAGCGCGAACCGATCGTCGGCGGTGAGCTCCTGGACGACGCCGCCGCTCCCGACGACGTAGCCGACCTCGCCGTCCGTCTCGACGTCGACGAGATCGGCGTCGCCGAGCGCGTCGGGCGTCCAGTTCGCGCCGTCGTACGTCAGCACGGCGCCGTTACCGCCGGAGACGGCGACGTCGTCGGGCGCGTCGCTGTCGAGGCCGTAGAACGTCACGTCGGCGTCCTCGATCCCGATGGCGTTCCAGGTGACGCCGTCGTCGGTGACGAACACGCGGCCGTTCGTGTCGACCGCGTGCCCGCTTCGGGGGCCGTGGAAGTCGATCGCGGGGAGCGCGGAGCCGCTGCCCGGCGTGACGTAGTCCCAGGTCCCCGCCGCGCCGTTCTCGAAGCTGTAGTAGATCTTCCCGGAGTCGCCGGCGACGTAGACGTTCGCCTCGCCGGCCCGCCCGGTGACGGCGACGGCGTTGTAGTTGTTCGTGTTGTCCATCGGCGCCGAGTGGTCCACGAGGGTGTCCGTCGCGGGGATGTACTCGCCGATGGCGCCGCTCGCGCCGACGAACCAGACGCGCTCGCCGTCGTCGGTGACGGCGGCCCCGTAGAGGTTGCTGCCGTTCCCGGTCGGGCCGCCGGCGCGAAGCGTCCGCCAGCCCTCGGCCGCCGGCGCGGTGAGGACGCCGCCGCCGCCGACCGCGAAGCGGCCGGCGCTCGCCGACACCACGTCGTGGAGCGTGCTGTCGGTCTCGGTCGCCTCGACGGTCCAGTCGCTCTCCGCGGCCGCGGCGACACCCGTCACGCTTCCCGATGCGACGATCGTACCCAGTCCCGCCAGCGTCGCGCGGCGGGTCGCCGTCAGAGGTCGGCTCATGACGCACCCGGGGCTTTCGGTGCCTGTTGTAAGTGTTTTGTGTCAGTTTAGAACTGGCGTGAAATTAAATCGGATAAAACCGCGTTAAACGTCGATCGCCGCGGGGGTTCCGGCATAAACTGTCCGAAAATACCTGCGGGAAAAGCGCCGCTTTCGTCGCTAAGAACCGCATTCTGAATTGCGTCCCCGGCGGGTAAAACACGTCCGGCGCAACGGGTCAGGAGTCGTCTGACTCGACCGTCCCGGGCGCCGCGCCGGCGTCGGTGGTCACCGTCGCGGCCTCCTCGGCGTCCGCGGCGTCGGTCTGGGCTTCGGCGGCCGCCTCGTCCGGTACATCGGACTCGACCCCGTCGTCTTCGCTCGCCCGCTCCGCTTCTTGGATCAGCTTCATTTCGCCGCGCGCCCGGAGGGTGCCCTGGATCTCCGCGCCGTCGTACACCACGAGATCGCCCGCGGAGACGTCACCGAGGACGCGCGCGCCGCTCTCGACGGTCACGGTCCCGCCGCGGGTCGTCACGTCGCCGTGGATGATCGTGTCGGCGCCGACGGTGACGTCCTCGCGGGCGCGCAGCGAGCCGAACACCTCGTTGCGCTCGCCGACGCGGATCGACGCCGCGCGGAGGTTGCCGTGGAGGCGGCAGTCGTCGCCGACGGTGGCCGGCGTCGACACGCGCCACGCGTCGTCGGATATCTCGGCGTTCCGCGGGACCAACAGCGGATCCCGCACGTCGTCGCCGTCGGCGAGCGCCTCCGCCAGTTCGTCGGCGGCGTCGGTCTCGCCGACGCGCAGCAGCTGCGAGAGGACGATGAAGTAGAAGACGATCGTCGGCACCGGGTTGCGGATGACGATCCAGCCGTTGGCCTCGAACCCCTCCTCGACCGTCACGTCGTCGCCGATGTCGAGGTCGCCCGACACCATCAACCGGCCGGTGACGGTGACCCGCTCGCCGAGGTACGCGTCCTCGCCGACGAGCACGTTGCCGTCGACGGAACACCAAGTGTCGAGCCGGCAGTCGCCCTCGGCCTCGATGTCGTCGCCCACGCGCACGCGCTCGCCGATCGCGACGTTGCGGCCGCGGACGCCGAGCTCGACGGTCGACTGCCCGCCCACGAGCACGTCGCCGTCGACGACGACGTCGTGCTCCTCGACGGTCGTCTCCGAGGGGATCGCGAGCTCCTCGATCGGGCCGTCTCCTCGCAGCGACACACCGGGAGCAGTCGCCCCGAGCGTATAAACGGTGCGGGGCGTCGGACACGCGTCGGACGACGCGAGCGCCGCGCGGAATGTGAACGCCTCCCGCGGCGGCCCCCTGTCGCCGCGCTTTTCAGTGCGCCGTCGGTATCTCGCCCATGGGATTCGGATCGTACGACGAGAGCGAACAGACGGATCAGGACGTCGACACCGACGAGGACGACGCGGTGAACGTCCACGAGAACGACCACGACGGCGACGTCACCATCGAGGGCGACGCCGACACCGACGACCTCGTCGGCCGCCTCTCCGAGATGCGCGACGACGACGACTGAGTCCCCACCTCTCCTCAGCTGCGCTCCTTGGGCCGCGGGCGCGAGTCGTCGTCGCGGGTGTGCGTGTCGTTCGCACGCCCAGTTCGGATTTATGATCCTCCAGCTGCTTCGGTACCATATGGCACGGAACCGCAACCGAGTGGGTCGGGTCGGCCGCCGGACGCGCCGCGGTCGCCGGAACCGACGGCGACGCGGGGACCGGTCCGAGACTGCCGACACCGACCACGGCGACGAGGCCTCCACCGCGACGGTCGCGCTCGCGCGTCGACTCTGCGCGAGCGGGAACGGACAGGCGTGTGAGATGCTCGAACGACTCTGCGAGGCAGGCCACGACGCAGCCTGCGACGCCACCTGAGATCCGCGCGGCGCGCGGTCGATACCGGTGTCCCCGACGTGCGACGACCGCCTCCGGCGGTGCGCGTTCCTTATCACCTCGCGCGGAGTACTCTGAACCGATGAGCACGGACCTGACGTTCACGGACCGCGGGGTCGACGTCGTCTACGAGGGCACCGAGTTCGAGTTAGAGAAGACGCTGATCGAGGAGGCGACCGGGAAGTCGTACCGCGACGTCACGGACCACGAGGTGCTGACGATCGTCGCCGAGGATCCGGACCTGGACGGCGAGCCGGTCCGGATCGGCGACGTGCTGTAGCGGAGGCCGGCTGCTCGTTCGCCGGGCCTTCCTCTGACGACACCGAGTCGGTACCGCTTCGTCGAATCCGCTCTCGTTGTGTGATCTGACCTGCCCCTCGCGAGCGACGGTGCCAGTCTCGCCGATCGGAGTAAGAAATATATAACGTTAGATCGAACTAACACATAGAGGTGACAACCGAATGCGACCTCGCACGAAGTACCGCATCGGACGGGCCGTTCACATGCTCGTCACGGTGCTGACGCTCAACCTCGGACTGGCCCGGGAATCTGCTCCGATCATCGCCAGCGGCGCGGTGCTGTTCGTCGCGTTCTTCCCGGTGAGCCGGACGGTCGCCGACCGCGTCGGGTACACGCCGACCGACGAGCGCACCCGAGCGATCACGCGGACCGCCGCGAGCCGCGCCGCGATGCTGCTGTTCGGGGCCTCGCTCGCCGTCTTCCTCGTCGGGTCCGCGCTACAGGCGACGGGCGGGCTCGACGGTATCGCACAGACCGCCTACGCGCAGGCCCGCGTCGTGGTCGTCTGGGCCGCCGTCGCGATCTGCGTCTCCTCCGTCGCTCACGGGACACGGGCCTGGGTGCGGCGGCGGGGCGTGGAGGCGTAACCGTGGAGTTCGACACCCGCGTCCGCGAGCTCCGCGAGGAGGCCGGCCTGACGCAGGCCGAGCTGGCCGACCGCGTCGACGTGACTCGGCAGACGGTCCTCTACGTCGAGAAGGGCGAGTACAACCCCTCGCTGGAGCTGGCCTGGCGCATCGCACGTGAGTTCGACGCGCGCGTGGAAGACGTGTTCGACCTGCCCGACGAGCCGCGATCGTAGCGCCGCCGTCGCGCGGTCCGACCGGACGACTTTTTCCGACGCCCGCCGAAGCAAACGACATGGACATCGGATTCGATCTCGGAGTGAACGTCCCGTCCGGCGTGTTCGCGCTCCACGCCGTCATCGCCGTCGTGTTCCTGGGCCTCGCGGGCGTGAACGGCGCGAACGGCGAACTGATCGGGCTGGGACTCTACCTCGCGATGGCGGGTATGATCGGGCTCGTCGGCCTCATGGCCGGGCGGATCGTGGCGCGTCGCTGACCCGGGTCGACTCGCTTTCGTCGTCGGTGTCGGTCGCCTCGCCGGACGCGGCAGCAGAGTTTGGGGCCACAGGGACCTGAACCGCGGTCGTCGTCATGAGTCGGCGTCCTCCTCGCCGGTCCCGGCGATATCGAGGTCCGCGGTGTACTCCTCTCTACGTTCTGCGACTTCCGGTGCCGGTCCGCCTTGTGGTAGTAGCGCTTGAACGTGTCCGGGTCCGCGTCGGCGCGCTCGCTGACCACGCCGATCGGGAGCCCGCGGTCGCAGTGCCACGTGAGCGACCCCGTCCGGATGTGGTAAGACGCCCTCTGCCTCGAAGGAAACTATTTGATCGCTCGGAGAGAAATCCCGACCATGGCCCCCACTCTGCCGGACGATTTTGAAGAACGGTTCTGGCGTCGTCACTCCAATCCGAAGAGCGGCTGGAGTCGAACGGTCCTGCTGCCGGCGCTCCTCTTCGCTGTCTATCACCGAAAGTGGCGACTCGCGGGCGCCGCACTCCTGTTCACTGTGGCGAATCCGATCCTCTTCCCGCCGCCGGACGACGACGACGCGTGGATGACCCGCGTGGTGTTAGCCGAACGTTGGTGGACGCGCGAACAGAAGGCGGGCGTCTTCGACATCACGTACCCGAACTGGCTCAACCTGCTCAACGTCCCCGTCTCGGTGTACGCGTTCGTCGCCGCGTACCGCCGGCGCCCCTTCCGGGCCGGCCTCGCCGGCGCGCTCTCGATGGCGCTGAAGTTATGGTATGTTGGCGCGCTGGTCCGGCGGTACGACGCCCGTGACCGACCGGAGGAGCGATAGCGGTCGTTGGTCAGCGTCGACGACCGCGAGCGAGTAGCATCTGCTGCCCCTCGGTCACTCCTGCCGGTACGGGTCGGCCGCGACGTCGAGGCGGTACACGTCCTCGGCGGCGTCGAAGTCGCCGTCGAACGCGTAGCGGTAGCCCAGCCCCTCGACCTGCATGTACGCGACGATACAGGCGTCGACGAACGAGGATCGCTCGTGCTGCCGGAAGATGTCCTTCGCGGTCGCGAACGCGTCCGCCGTCAGCGATTCGACGTGGAGGCGCGTGCTCTCCTCCCCGGCTACGGACCTGTTTTTCCTCGAATACCTGTTACTAAGAAGTGATACGTTAAAGTGGAGACCGCTATGGGGCCGGAGGGAGTCGCGCAACTCAGAATCAGTGGTGTGTCGGTACGCCGAGACGTCGGTTTTCGCTATCGTGTTCATGATTGAGTTTCGTCGTCGTGGTCGCCGCTCTCCTCGTC